>NZ_LIRJ01000001.1 GCF_001419745.1 Streptomyces silaceus
CCGGCCCGCCGGCGGGCCGGAACACCGTCATGAGCACACCCGATCGGCTTGTTCCGGACGGTTCCGGAGATGGCCTCACGGCACCGCATCTGAGGTGAAACGCCCTGCAAGCGGGGCGAGTTGATAACCCCTTGTGGCTCACGGGCACCACTGATAATTTCCTGGTCTAGACCAACGCCGGGCCGTCGCGCCACGTCGGCCCCGCGCAGGTCTGTCCCCACCTGCCTCGGAAATGGAGCATCGTGGAACGTGCACTTCAGGTCCAGCCGTCGTCGGGAATCGCCGAACCCGACAGCAATGAACCGCACGACACCAGGAACATGCGCTCGATCACTTCGGGCCTCCGCGTCCTGGACTTCGCCGACACCAAGGTCGTCATCAAGCCCTGGGGCCGCGAGCGCTGGCTCCACGAGACGGACGCGCCGTACGGCTTCAAGGTCATCCGGATCACCGCCGGGAGCCGCACCAGCCTGCAGTACCACCGGGAGAAGCGGGAGAGCTACTTCATCCTGGAGGGCGAGGCGGTCCTGCACTACCGGGCGGAACACGACGGCCCCACCCTGGAACTCCCCATGCCGTCCGGCACGCTGGCCCACGTCGACCCGGGCAGCGTGCACCGGGTGGAGGCCGTGACCGACATCGTCCTGGTGGAGGTGTGCACGCCCGACGACGGTTCGGACAACGTGCGTCTCGACGACGACTACCGGCGCGGGGACGGGCGAGTCGAGACGGAGCACTAGGCCCGGCCGTCGGGGTTCCGCCCGATGGTGTTCAAGACGCTGTCGAAGTCGGTGCCGGAGGTCGGCGAACACCGCAGGATCGTGGTGGCGGCCGCGGTGGACACCCTCGGGGTCGGCCTGTTCCTGCCCCTGTCGCTCTACTACTTCACCGTCACCACCGGTCTGCCGGTGGCGGGCGTGGGAGCCGCCACCAGCGCGGCGACCCTCTCCGCGCTGGCCCTGGCACCGGCGGCCGGTGCCGCCACCGACCGGTTCGGCCCCCGCGCCCTCGCGGTCCTCAGCAATCTGGTGACCGCGGCCGGCTACCTGGCCTATCCCTTCGTCGACGGGTACGTCGGCCTCTTCCTCGCGGTGTTCACCGTGATGGCGGGAGACCGGATGTACTACGCGGCCTGGCCCACCCTGATCGCCGTGATCGCGGGCCCCGGCCGCCTCGACGCCTGGTACGCGCTGATGCAGGCCGTCGGGTCGGGCAGTCTCGGCCTGGGCGCCCTGGCCAGCGGGGTGTTCCTGGCGGGCTCGGGGCCGGGCTCGCTCGACGTCCTGGTCGTCTTCAACGCGGTCACCTCACTGGTCTCGGCGGTGCTCGCCCTGTCCCTGCCCAAGCGGCACCTGCAAGGAGCGCGGACCCCGCGGGAGGACGCGGGCCCCCGCGCCGGATTCCGGCGCGTCCTGCGGGACCGCGTCTTCCTGAGACTGCTGATCGGCCAGGCCCTGATCGCCACGGCCTGGACACTGCCGAGCAGCTTCCTGTCGCTCTACCTCGTCGACTCGCTGGGCCTGCCGGTCTGGTGGGTCATGGCCACCACCTGCCTCAACTACCTGATCCTCTTCGCGTTCCAACTGCCCGTCACCCACCTCGTCCGCACCCAGCACCGCACCCTGACCATGGCGATCGGCGCCGCCTGCTTCATCGTCACCAGCGCCCTCTTCGCGCTCGCCGCCGAGGTCGGGCGCACGGCGGTGCTGGCCGTGGTGATCGCCGCCATCGTCGTCTACAGCGTCGGCGAGATGCTCTGCGTGCCCGCGGGCAACGCGGCCGTCGCCGCCCACGCCCCCGAGGAGATGCGCGGCAGCTACATGTCCGTGTTCCAGATGACCGGCACGATCGCGTTCGGCGTCGCGCCGGGCATGGTCGGCGCGCTCTACGAAGCCGACCCGCGACTCGTGCTTTTGGCCGTCGGCGTACTGGTGACGGCCGGCGGCTGCGCCGTCCTGTCCAGCCGGAGGGGACTGACCACCGATCGTTGAGAAGGAGGCGAAGACACGATGGCCCCTCGTGATGCCGACGGCCTCACCGCGTCGCAGCTCCTGGCCCGCCGCCTGGCGGGCTGCGTCGTACTGACCGCCGATCCCGACGCGCAGAGCACCGCGTGGGGCATGTGGCAGTGGTGCCGCGACGACCACCTGGCGGCACTCGCCCGCTACCGCGAACGGGGCGGCGCGCTCCTCGCGCCGCTGATCGACACCCTGGCCGCCGCGCCCCGGGACCTCGCCGCGTTCCGGGCGCTCACCGCGGCGACCACGAAGGTCCTCGACGAGGACCGGACGGCCGCCGCCGCTCTCACGGACGTGGTGCGCGCCCTGCGGCAGACCGCCAGGATCAGCGCACACATCGGCGCGGACGTCACCGACACCCACGTGGTCGCCCCGCTCCCCACGGAGCGGATCCTCGCGGGAATCGACACCTCGCGCCCCCGCCCGACGGCCGATCCGGTCCTCGCGACCGTCGTCGTCCCGTTCCGTTCCACGAGCGCCGACGACGGCCGGGCCCGCAACCTCGCCGCCTGTCTGGCCTCGCTCGACGACCAGGACCTGCCCCGCGACCGGTACCGCGTGGTCATCGTCGAGTCCGACACCCGGCCGCGCTGGCAGTCCGTCTTCGGCGCGTACGCGGACAGCTACGTCTTCGCGTACGCACCGGGGCGCTTCAACAAGGCATGGACGGTCAACTGCGGTGTGGTGCACGGCGGCGGTCCCGACGAGCTGGTCTGCGTCCTGGACGGCGACCTGCTGCTCGACCCCGGCTTCCTCTCCCGCTGCGTCGCCCGCTTCGAGGACGACACCCTCCAGGGCCACTGGCCCTACCAGCACGTACTGTTCGCCGACGGGCCCAGCAGCGACCTGGCCGTGGCGCGGCGCTGCGGGCCGGAGCGGGCCGCCGTGGACGCGGAGCGGCTGCGGGGCACCCACCTGCACCGGACGCCGGGCGGCTGCGTGTGGGTCCGCCGCGGCCTGTTCGACCGGATGGCCGGGATGGACGAACGCCTGGAGGGCTGGGGCGGCGAGGACAACGACTTCGCCTGGCGCGCCGAACTGTACGGCGGACTCGAACGGTTCGACACCGACCTGCTCCACCTCCACCACGAGCGCTGCGCGCCCGACACCGCCGACCGTCCCCCCTCCCTCGAACAGTTCCCGTGGTGCACCTGGCCCGTCGACTCGCCCATCGGGGACCTCGACAAGTACCGGGGCGACCGGCCCGGCGCGCCGCGCGACCAGCGCCCCTGACCTCTCCCCCGCCGCGAGCCTCCGGCATCCCTCTCGGCCAGCACCTCCGACACCTTTGACACCTCTGAGGAGACGAACGTGCCCAGTTCCCCTTTCGACAGAGAGCAGCTCCCCTTCCTCGGCATCGGCCCCGTGTCCCGGAACACGGTCGACGCCGCGCTCAGCGCCGCGTACCGCTGCGGCAGTCGGATCATGCTGATACCGAGCCGCTCCCAGGTGGACTCCGAGCGCTTCGGCGGCGGCTATCTGGGCTGGTCGACCGATGACTTCGCCGAATACGTACGAGCCCGCGACCCGGAGCGGCGCGCCCTGCTGTGCCGGGACCACGGCGGCCCGTGGCAGCACCCCACCGAGCGGTCGCTGACGTCCGAGGACGAGGCTCTGGAGTCCTGCACGGACTCCTTCCGCAGCGACATCGAGGCCGGCTTCGACATCCTGCACATCGACTCCTCGGTGGAGCGCTCCGGCGAGGCGCCCTTCGACGCGGCGGCCCGCCGCCTGGTCTCGCTCTACGAACGCTGTGCGACCGCCGCCGACGAGGCACGGCGCCCGATCCGCTTCGAGATCGGCTTCGAGCCGCAGGGCGTGGAGGCCAACGACCCGGAGCAGTTCGCCTCGCAGCTCGACGAGGTGTGGGCCGAGATCATCGGCCGCGGCCTCGCGGGACCGGTCTTCGTCGTGGCGCAGACCGGTACGAAGGTCCAGGAGCTGTCCAACACCGGCGCCTTCCTGCGGCCGGAGTCCCGGGACGCGGTCCGGGCCCGCATCGCCGCCTTCGCCGAGACCTGCCGGGAGCGGGGCACCCGGCTAAAGGCGCACAACTGCGACTACCTCAACCCGGCCGACATCGGCGCGCTGGCCCGCGCCGGAGTGCACGCGGCCAACGTCGCCCCCGAATTCGGCACCGCGGAGACCCGGGTGGTGCTCCGCCTCCTCGGCGAGTTCCAGCTCGCCGAGGCGACCGAACGGTTCCTCTCGCTCTCCTTCGAGTCGGGCAAGTGGGGCAAGTGGATGACGGCGGACACACCCGCGACGGACTACGAACGCGCCGTCATCTCCGGCCACTACGTCTTCGAGACCGAGGAGTTCCACGAGATCCGCGCCGAGCTGGACGCCGTGCTCACGGCACGCGGCCTGCCCGGCCTGCGGGCGCAGATCGTCTCCGAACTCACCCTGCTCATCGAGCGCTATCTGCTCGCGGGCTCGGACCGCTGGTACGCCGAGCCGCAGCTCCAGGCCAGGTGAGGGGCGCCATGGACCACTCCGCGTCGACGACTCCCCCCTCGGCGTACCGCGTGCCGAAGTACCACTACGCGGACCAGTTCCCCGACCTCGACACGGTGACGCTGCCGGGGCTGCGGCGCATCCTGCTCTCCGGCCAGTACGTCCTCGGCCCGGAGGTCGAACGCTTCGAGCGCGCCTTCTCCGACTACCTCGGCGTCGCGCACACCGTCGGCGTCAACTCCGGCACGGACGCGCTGGTGCTCGCGCTCGACGCCCTGGGCATCGGTCCCGGCGACGAGGTCGTGACCGTGGCCAACAGTTTCCACGCGACGGTCCAGGCGATCGTGCGGCTCGGTGCGACGCCCGTGCTGGTCGACTGCGGGGAGCGGGACTTCCTGATCGACCTGGACCAGGTGGCCGCCGCCATGACCACGAGGACGAAGGCCGTCGTGGTGGTGCACCTCTTCGGCCGCAGCGTGGACGTGCCCGCCGTCGCCGAGCTGTGCCGCGCGGCGGGGGCGGCGCTGGTCGAGGACTGCGCGCAGGCGGCGGGCGCCCGGTTCGCCGGCGTCCGGGTCGGCACCACGTCGGCGGCCGGCTGCTGGAGCTTCGCCCCGGCCAAGAACCTGGCGGCCGCCGGTGACGGCGGCGCGGTCACCAGCGCCGACGCGGACACCGCCGCACAGCTGCGGCTGCTGCGCCACTTCGGCCAGTCCCGGCAGAACGAGCACGAGCTGCTCGGCTACAACTCGCGCCTCGACGCGCTGCACGCGTTCCTGCTCACCGAGAAGCTCGGGCGGCTCGACCGGTGGAACGAGGCCCGCGGCACGGTCGCCGCCGCGTACCGGGAGCGGCTGGCCGGCCTGCCGGTGTCGTTCCAGACGCCCGGCGCGCCCGGCGAGCACGTCTACCACCTGTTCCAGCTGCGCACCGAGTCCGAGAAGGTGCGCGACGGGCTGGTGGACCACCTCCAGGCGCGGGGCGTCGACGCCGTGGTGCGCTACCCCGTGCCGCTGCACCTCCAGCCGGCGTTCGCCGGTCTCGGCCTGCGGGCGGGCGCGTTCCCGGTCGCGGAGGCGCTCGCCGTACAGAATCTGTGCCTGCCGATCAGGCCCGATCTCGACGCGGACGACATCGACTTCGTCTGTGCGTCGGTCGCCGAGTACTTCGCGGGCGACCGGTCCGCGGCCGGCGCGGGGAAGGAGTGACCACGATGAGCGGGTACGAGATCCGGCCCATGGCGGGCGAGGACGACCTGAACGCCGCGCTGGTCCACATGCGGCGGTCCTTCGGCAAGGCACCGTACGAGCCGGAGACGCTGCTGCGCGAGGGGCACGGGAAGGTGGCCGTCAAGGGCGGGGAGATCGTCGGCGGCGGTCTCGTCTTCGCCTTCGACCAGTACTTCGGGGGGCGGGCGGTGCCCTCCGGGGGCACCGCCTGGCTGGCGGTCGCGCCATGGGCCCGCGGCGAACGGCTCGGCAGGCGGATCATGCAGAGCAAGCTGGCCTGGCTGAAGGAGGAGTGCGGCGCCGCCGTCACCTCCGGCTGGAGCCCCGCCACCGGCATGTACCGCAGCTGGGGCTGGGAGGTGGGGGCCATCGGTTCGACCTTCACCGTCCGCCCGTCCGAGATCCCGGTGGCCGACCGGTCCTACGAGCCGGTCCTGCCCACCCCGCAGGAGTGCCGCGCGCTCCACGAACGGCTGGCCCCCCGCTGGGACGGGCCGCTGCGCCGCCCGGACTGGTGGGCCGCCTGGAAGCAGCGGTGCACCCCGTCCCTGCACACGCTGGGCCTGCGCAAGGACGGCGGGCTGGTCGCCTTCTCGACCTTCACCGAGGAGCCGGTCCAGCCGTGGGGCTTCCGGGTCGTCGTGCACGACTTCTGGGCCGACCGCGCCGAGCACGTTCCCGCCGCGCTGGACATGCTGAGCACCCGGGCGCTCCAGGTCCGCGAGATCGAGTTCCGGCGCTCCGTGCTGTCCCGTGCCCCGTACGCGGCCTGGGAGCTGCCGCAGTACACGCTGGTCGAGGAGGGCCGGTACCCGGTCATCTTCAAGATCCTCGACGTCCGGCGGGCGCTGGAGGCGCGGGGCTGGTCGACCGCCGTCGAGGCCTCCGTCTGTCTGGAGGTGAAGTTCGCCGACGACTCGGTCCGGGCGTACACCCTGGACTTCTCCGGCGGCAGCGTGTCGGTCAAGAGCGGCGGCACGCCCACCGTGTGGTGCACGGAGGGCTCGCTGGCGTCCTGGTACGCGGGCGCCATGTCGATGCGCCGGGGCCGGGACTTCGGCCGGGCCTGGGGCCAGGACCGCGAGATCGACCTGCTCGACGCGGCGATCGTGCCGCGCGAGGCATGGATACCCGACACCTTCTGAGCGTGGACAGCCGACACCTTCTGAGCAGAGGAGCCGATGTGAGCGGGCAGCACCGATGGACGGCTCGGGCCGTGCTGTTCGACCTGGACGGGGTCCTGGTCGACTCCATGCCCCTGATCGGCGCGCTGTTGGACCGGTGGGCCGACCTGCACCGCCTCGACCGCGAGCTGGTGCACCGGACGGCGCACGGCAGACGGGAGGCGGAGCTGGCGGCGGCGCTGGTCCCGTCGGCCGACCCGGAGGAACAGGTCGCGCTCATGCAGGGCTGGCAGCTCACCGAGTTCGACGGCTGCCGGCCCTGCCCCGGAGCGGCCGGGCTGATCGCACGCCTCGACGAGGGCCAGTGGGCGGTGGTCACCTCGGGCTCCGGTCCCGTGGCGCGCGGCCGGCTGCGGGCCGCGGGCCTGCCGGCCCCGAGGACCATGGTCACCGCCGACGACGTGGTCCGGGGCAAACCGGACCCCGAGCCGTACCTGCGGGCCGCCGCCGCGCTGGGCGTGGACGTCGCGGAGTGCGTGGTGATCGAGGACGCCCCGTCCGGTGCCGCGGCCGGACTCGCCGCGGGCATGCGGTTGATCACGGTGACGGGCACGGACGCGACCTGGCCCGACGCCCTTTCCGGACCCGTCGTGCGGGTGGACTCACTGGAGCGGATCGCGGTGGCCGGGGCTGGTCCGGATCGGGTCGACCTGCTGATCGGCGCGGAGGGCGAAGTGGTCGCCGGGGGCGGGGCGTAGGCGCGGGCCCCGCCCTGGGCGCGGGGGTGGGCGCGGAGGCGGGAGGCGCGTGCCGCGGAGGCCCGCCCCCCGTACCCCTCACGTCACCTGCGGCACCACCGCCACCGGGCAACCCGCGTGCAGCAGCACGGCGTTGGTGACGGAGCCGAGCATGCGGCCCGGCGCGAGCCTGCGGCGGTGGCGGCCGACCACGACCAGGTCGGCGGAGCGCGAGGCGTCGACGAGGTGACCCGCCGCGTCACCGGAGGGCACGCTCACGTCCACCGGCACGTCGGGGTACCGCCCGCGGAACGGGGCGAGCAGGCCTCCCGCGAGTCCCCCGTACTCCTTCTCCGTCTCCGCGTCCGCGACGGCGCTCATCACGAAGTCACCCGCGGCCGTGGAACTGAGGACGGGCCACGGGTAGGCGGCGATCACCTGGAGCCGGGCCCCGCGCCGCGCGGCCTCCGCGAAGGCGAAGGCGATGGTGGCGTCGTCGGGCGCGGGCGCGGCGAGCCCGAGGACCACGCGGGGCCCGTCGGCCACGGCGGGGTCGTCCTCCGCCGCACGGCGCCGCCGCCCCGGCTCCGGGCTCGCGTCGGGCGCCGGGCGCACGACCACCACCGGGCAGGCCGCCTCGCGCGAGCACGCCAGGCCGTTCGAGCCGAGCAGCAGCCCGGTGAAGCCTCCCCGGCCGCGCGAGCCGAGGACCAGGAGCCCGGCGTCGTCGCCGAGCCGCGGCAGCTCGTACCGGGGGCCGCCGTCCACCGTGACGAACTCCAGCTCGGGCAGGTCCGCGCGTCCGTCCAGCAGGCCGCGGACGTGGTCGAGCACGGGATCGGACTCGGGGCGCTCCAACAGGGCCGTGAACGGCCCGTCGACGAGCGGTGTCCGGTACGAGCGCACATGCGCGATCCGCAGGCGCGCGCCGCGCAGCCGGGCGGCGGCCAGCGCCCACTCCAGGGCGCGGCCGCTGCCGGCCGAACCGTCCACGGCCACCACGACGGGCCGTCGCGCGTCCGATTCCCCTCCGCCCACGAGCCCGCTCGTGGCGGGCTCGTTCCCGACGCTGTCGACCGGCTCGCTGTTCATGCCCTCAGCCTGGCGCGGCCCCGCCCGCGCGGGGAGGGCCGAAGGTCACCGTCGGCAGGGCCGAACGGCCTTGCGGCGGGCCGCTGTTACGTCAGGTCGAACTCGCCCTCGCGCGCGCCGTGCACGAAGGCTCCCCACTCGGCCGGAGTGAAGATCAAGGAGGGGGCCTCCGGGCGGCCGCCGTTGCGCATCGCGATGAAGCCCTCGACGAAGGCGATCTCCACGTCTCCGCGCCCCGCGCTGCTGGATCGCCAGTCGGCACTGCTGAGGTCGAGCTCCGGCTTGTCCCAGCCCGCGAGTGGGTGCTGCTGAATGGTGCTGTCGGCCACGTCCGTGCTCCTCCCGAATGCGTCGTCCGGCGCCAGCCTAGCTTTCGCTTCCGGCGCCGCACAGGCCGCGACGGAAGGACCACGGCCCGGCCCGCGCCGCGTCCACCCTCACGTGGTGGGCGGCTCCGCCCCGACGAGCCACATCGCGAAGAACTGCGAGCCGCCGCCATAGGCGTGCCCAAGTGCCCTGCGGGCCCCGTCCACTTGATGTTCTCCGGCCTGGCCGCGCACCTGAAGTGCCGCCTCGGCGAAGCGGATCATGCCGGACGCGCCGATGGGATTGGTCGACAGGACACCGCCCGACATGTTGACCGGGAGGTCGCCGTCCAGCTCGGTCACGCCGGACTCGGTGAGCTTCCAGCCCTCGCCCTCGGCCGCGAAACCGAGGTTCTCCAGCCACATCGGCTCGTACCAGGAGAACGGCACGTACATCTCGACCGCGTCGATCTCCCGGCGCGGGTCCGCGATGCCGGCCTGCCGGTACACGTCGGCCGCGCAGTCCTTGCCCGCCCGGGGCGAGACGAAGTCCTTGCCCGCGAAGAGCGTCGGTTCGCTGCGCATCGCGCCGCCGTGCATCCAGGCGGGCGGACGCGGCGAACGGGCCGCGCCCGCACGGTCGGTGAGGATCATCGCGCAGGCGCCGTCGGACGACGGGCAGGTCTCGGAGTAGCGGATCGGGTCCCAGAGCATGGGCGAGGCCTGGACCTTCTCCAGGGTGATGTCCTGCTCGTGGAGGTGGGCGTAGGGGTTCTTCAGGGCGTTGCGGCGGTCCTTGTACGCGACGAGGGAGCCGACGGTGTCGGGGGCTCCGGTGCGCCGCATGTACGCGCGCACGTGCGGGGCGAAGAAACCGCCCGCGCCCGCGAGCAGCGGCTGCTGGAACGGGATGGGCAGCGACAGGCCCCACATCGCGTTGGATTCCGACTGCTTTTCGAAGGCGAGGGTCAGGACGGTGCCGTGGACGCGGCCCGCGACGAGGTTCGCGGCGACGAGGGCGGTGGAGCCGCCGACGGAGCCCGCCGTGTGGACGCGGAGCATCGGTTTGCCGACGGCGCCGAGCGCGTCGGCGAGGTACAGCTCCGGCATCATGACGCCCTCGAAGAAGTCGGGCGCCTTGCCGATGACGACGGCGTCGATGTCGGCCCAGGTCAACTCGGCGTCCGCCAGGGCACGTCGGGCAGCCTCGCGGACCAGACCGGCGATCGACACGTCGCGCCGCGCGGCCACGTGCTTGGTCTGCCCGATCCCCACGACGGCGACCGGTTCCTTTCCTGCCGAACCGCCCGCCTGACTCCTCACCGGACTGTTCATCGGGCGTCTCCTTCCAGGACGGCGACCAGGTTCTGCTGGAGGCAGGGCCCGGACGTGGCGTGCGCGACGGCACGGTCGGACTCCCCGCGGTGGATGCGGGCGGCGGCCTCGCCGAGCCGGATGAGCCCCGCGGCCATCACGGGGTTGGCGGCGAGCGCGCCGCCGGACGGGTTGACGGCGACGTCGTCGCCGAGCCGCAGCGCCTTGCGCAGGACGACCTCCTGGGAGGTGAAGGGGGCGTGCAACTCGGCCGTGTCGACGGGCCGTTCGAAGAGCCCGGCCCGTTCGGCGGCCAGCCGGGTCGACGGCGAGTCGGTGAGGTCGCGCACGCCGAGGCCGTGGGCCTCGATGCGGTGGTCGATGCCCCGGATCCACGCGGGCCGCTCGCACAGCGCCCCGGCCCGCTCGCCCGCGGCGAGGACCACGGCGGCGGCCCCGTCGCCGATCGGCGGGCAGTCTCCGGTGCGCAGCGGGCGTACGAGATAGTCGCCCTGCGCCACCGGACCCCGCAGCTGCGCATGGGAGTTGGCGGCGGCGTCGGTGCGGCTGCGGTGGGCGACTCCGGCGAGCGCGGGCTCGTCGGTCTCGCCGGCGTCGATGAGCGCCTGCGCCTGGAGCGCGGCGAGCGCCACGGAGTCGGGCCACAGCGGCGCCACGTAGTACGGGTCGAGCTGGCGGGTCAGGACGTCGCGCACGGAGCCGGGCGAGGACTTGCCGTAGGAGTAGACGAGCGCGGTGTCGGCCTCGCCGGTCTGGAGTTTCACCCAGGCCTCGTACAGCGCCCAGGCGCCGTCCATCTCGACGTGGGACTCGGAGATCGGCGGCCAGGCACCCACCCCGTCGAGCGCCATCGTGAAGGAGAAGGCGCGGCCCGCGAGGTAGTCCGAGGACCCCGAGCAGGTGAAACCGATGTCACTGGTCCTCAGGCCGGTGGCGGCGAGGACCTCGTGCAGCACCGGCATGAGCATCTCGACCTCGGAGAGCTCGTCGGTGGAGCGCAGGTGGTCGCTCTGCCCGAAGGCGACGACGGCGACGTCCCGGGCGGGCCGCCGCGCGGCGGACGGTGACGACGGCATCTACACCAGCTCCTTGTACGTGTCGTAGTCGGCGTCGGGTTCCCCCGTGGGCCGGTAGTGGTCGGGGTAGCGGCCGCCCTCGGTCCACACGGGTTCGACGCGCAGGCCCATGCGGACCTGGTCGTAGGGGATGCCCGCGATGCGGGCGTGGAGGGCGAGGTCCGCGCCGTCGAGGGCGATGTGCGCGTAGACGTAGGGGACCTCGATGTCGAGGTTCTTCGCCTTGATGTTGACGATGCAGTACGTCGTGACGGTGCCGCGCGGTCCGACCTCGACGCGGTCCGTCGTGGCGACGCCGCAGGTGGGGCAGGCGCCCCGGGGCGGGACGTAGACCTTGCGGCAGGAGGGGCAGCGCTCGCCGACGGTCCTCTGGTCGGAGAGGGCGTGGATGTAGGCGGACTGGGCGCGCCCGGGCGAGTAGGTGTAGTCGAGCCGCGCGGCCGCGACGATGCCGCTGACGGGCTCGGTGAACTCGCCCGTGTGCGGGGCGGGTCGGCCGCCTTCCTCCTGCCCTTCGTACGGCTCGAAGCAGGCGATGTCCGTGATGGCGCCGACGCGTTCGGCGGCCCAGCGGACGCGGACGCGCATGCCGGTGCGCACGGCGTCGGGGCCGGGCGCGTCGAGGGCGTGGAGCAGGGCGGTGTCGGCGCCGTCGAGCGTGACGAGGACCCAGGCGAAGGGGGTGTCCAGGGGCTGGCCGCGGCGGGGTTCGTGGTTCCAGGCCCAGGTGGTGACGGTGCCGGTCGTGGCGACCTCGACCAGGTCCCGTATCTCTTCGGCGGTCACCGGGTCGTACTCGACGGGCGGCACGAGTGTCCGGCCGTCGCCGGTCCTGACCCCGAGCACGGTGCGTTCGCGCAGCCCGGTGAGGAAGGCGCTCTGCACGGGCCCGAGGGAGCGGGTGAAGGGGAACTCGACGACGAGAGGCGCGCGCAGCACCTCCGGCGAGGGGGCGGATGCCATGAGGGGAACTCCGTTTCCAGGTGACGGGGAACGCGCCCCGGAGAGGGGCGCGAGGAACTGCGTGACCAGCCACGACGGCCCCGCAGCCGAGGAACGGTCTACGCGCGCCGGAAGACGGGCGCCCGCTTCTCCGCGAAGGCCCGCGCCCCCTCCTTCGCGTCGGCCGTGTCGAACACGGGCCACCCCCGCTTCAGCTCGGCGGCGAGCCCGTCGGCCTCCGTCATCTCGGCCGTCTCGTACACGGACGCCTTGACCGCCTCGACCGCCAGCGGCCCGCACGCGTTGATCTGCTCGGCGACGGCGAGGGCACTCTCCAGCGCCGTGCCGTCCGGGACGACCCGTCCGATGAGCCCGATCGACGCCGCCTCGGCCGCCGAGTAGGGGCGCCCGGTGAGGAGCATCTCCAGGGCGTGCGTACGAGGGATCTGGCGGGGCAGTCGCACGGTCGAGCCGCCGATCGGGAACAGGCCGCGCTTGACCTCGAAGAGCCCGAACGTCGCCGACTCGCCCGCGACGCGGATGTCGGTGCCCTGGAGGATCTCGGTGCCGCCCGCCACGCAGTGGCCCTCGACGGCGGCGATGACGGGTTTGCGGGGCCGGTGGTGGCGCAGCATCGCCTTCCAGTGCAGATCGGGGTCGGCCTGGAGCCGGTCCCGGTACTGCTGGCCCTCCATGCCCTTGCCGGCGAGGGCCTTGAGGTCCATGCCCGCGCAGAAGGAACCGCCCGCGCCGGTGAGCACGATCGAGCGGATGCCGTCGTCCTCGTCGGCCGCGACCCATCCGTCGTAGAGGCCGACGAGCATGGCCAGGGACAGCGCGTTCTTCGCCTCGGGCCTGTTCAGCGTGAGTATCAGTGTGGCGCCCTCGCGCCGCACGGAGAGGTGTTCGGTCCCACCCATGTGCCGTGCTCCCTCCATCGGCCGTCGCCGGGCGACTGCCCCGTCGCCCACGGACCTGGAACAGGTTGCAGTAGGCGGAGAGCCAGTTCAAGAGTTTTCTGACAGTCAGTCAGTTTTCTTCTGCGGGGGCCCTTCCCACTTGTGGGTGCCTCTGCTCTGATGACCGCCAAGCCAATCGCCAAGCCAGACGTCGCTTGGACTCCGGGGTCAGGAGGAGCACGGTGGAGTACAACCTTGCCGACCTGTTCGAGTCGGTCGTCGACGTGGTCCCCGACCGCGAGGCGCTCGTGTACATCGACCATCCCGGCACGGGCGCGGAGCGCCGTCTGACCTACGCCGAGCTCGACGCCGCCGCCAACCGCGTGGCGCACCACCTGATCGACAGCGGCCTGAAGCCGGGCGAGCACCTGGGTCTGCACCTGTACAACGGCGTGGAGTACCTGCAGACGGTCCTGGCCTGCCTCAAGGCACGTCTCGTGCCGGTCAACGTCAACTACCGCTACGTCGAGGAGGAGTTGGTCTACCTCTACCGCGACGCCGACCTCGCCGCGCTGGTCTTCGACGCCGAGTTCACCGAGCGGGTCGCGGCCGCGCTGCCGCGCACGGACAAGCTGCGGCATCTGATACGGGTGGGCGCGCCGCCCGCCGGCGCCCCGGCGCTCGACGTGGTGGCCTTCGCCGACGCGGAGAGCGCGGGCTCGCCGGAGCGCGGCTTCGGACCGCGCTCGGCGGACGATCTGTTCATCATCTACACCGGCGGCACGACCGGCATGCCCAAGGGCGTCATGTGGCGCCAGGAGGACCTGTTCTTCGCCGGGCTCTTCGGCGGCGAGCCGGCGGGCGACCCGGTCAAGCGCCCCGAGGAGCTCGCCGAGCGCGTCGCGGCGGGCGGCCCCGGCATCACCTTCTTCCCCACTCCCCCACTGATGCACGGCACGTCGACGCTGACCTCGTTCATCGCCTTCAACTACGGTCAGCGGGTGGCCATTCACCGCAAGTACGTGCCCGAGGAAGTGCTCCGCACGATCGAGAAGGAGAAGGTCTCCAGCGTGTCGCTGGTCGGCGACGCGATGCTCAGGCCACTCGTCGACGCGCTGCGCGGACCGCTCAGGGGTACCGACCTGTCGTCGCTGTTCAGCGTCTCCTCGTCCGGGGCGATCATGTCGGAGACGGTGCGCGCCCAGTTCCAGGAACTGGTGCCGAACGTACTGCTCCTGAACAACTTCGGCTCCTCCGAGTCCGGCTCCAACGGCAAGGCCACGGACGACTCGGGCCCGGAGAAGGGCTTCCGCCTGGAGGTCAACGAGCGGACGCGGGTGGTGGATCCGGCGACGCACGATCCCGTCCCGGTGGGCGAGGTGGGCCGCCTCGCGCAGCGCGGCCATGTCCCGCTCGGCTACTACAACGACCCGGCGAAGACCGCCGAGACCTTCTTCCAGAAGGGCGACGAGCGCTGGGTGCTGCTCGGCGACATGGCGACGGTCGACGAGGACGGCATCGTCACCGTGCTCGGGCGCGGCTCGCAGTGCATCAACACGGGCGGCGAGAAGGTGTATCCGGAGGAGGTCGAGCAGGCCCTGAAGTCCCATCCGGACGTGTACGACGCGCTGGTCGCCGGAGTACCGGACGAGCGCTGGGGCAACCGGGTGGCCGCCGTCGTCCAACTGCGCCCCGACGCCCCCTCGTTGGACCTGACCGCGATCCAGACGCACTGCCGGGCCCTGCTCGCGGGCTACAAGATCCCGCGCGCCGTCGTCGTCACGGACCACATCCAGCGCTCGCCGAGCGGCAAGGCGGACTACCGCTGGGCCAAGTCGGTCGCCTCCCAGGGAGCGCGCGAACAGTAGCGGCGGCCACCCTTCCGCTTCCCCGGCACTCCGGTCGAAGGCCCAGGTCAGCTCTGATTAGACTGGCTGGTCAGATCATTGGACGTGTGACACGACGGCCCGGCCGTCGCCGGGGAGTAGTGAGCAGCCGATGGCCATGGTGGGCCTGTTCTGGATCGCCGAGGGCGACGTGTACGTGGGCGCGAAGCCGTCCGGCCTTGCGCCCGGCGTCCGCCTGACCCCCGAGGGCGTGGAGGCGCTCGGCGACGGACAGGCCCGCCTGTACCTGTGGGAGGACGTGGAGTCCCTCACCGTGGCGGACGTGCCCGCCAAGTCGCTGATGCGGCGGGTCGGCACGGTCACGCGCCTCACCCTGGGCACGGTGAAGGAGCTGGCCATGCCCGTGGGCCCCGGCATGGTCGAGGAGGCCCCGGCGATGATGACGGTGCGCGTGCGCACGTCCGCCGGCGAACGCGAGCTGTCGGCCTACGTCGCCGCCTCCGCCGGCTACCCCAGGACCGAGGTCGACCTCTCCCGCGCCCTGCTCGCCCGCCTCACGGAGGGCGCCGCGACGATGTCCACGACGCTGGCGGCCATGTCGGAGTGGGGCCGCGGCGCGGAGGGCGCGTCGCCGCGCGGGGCGGAGCGGGAGAAGCTGCTGCGCGGCTGGGTGGGCTAGGACCCGGGGCGGGCCCGCGGTGACGGCTTCCCGTACCCGCGAGCGCGCCGCCCCGGGTCCCGCCCGTCAGGCCGCGTTCTCCTCCGTGAGCTGGTAGAGCTCCGGCACGGAGACCTTGATCGGCTCCTGTGTGGTCCGGGCGATCACGACCACCGCGGGCTCGTCCGGGTCGGGATTCTCCTCCCGGTGCGGGACGAACGGCGGCACGAGGAAGAAGTCACCCGGGCCCGCGGCGACCCGCACCTCCCGCGTGCCGTCGTGGTAGACGAACACGGGGTGGCCGCTGACCACGTAGATCCCCGCCTCCGAGTCGCCGTGGTGGTGGTTGTCCGTCGAGCTCAGCGGCGGGTTCTCCACCATGCCCATCCAGAGCTTCTTCGAGCCGACCATGCTGCCGCTGATGGCGGCGAAGCCGTCCAGCTCGCCGGAGCGGACGTGGTGGACGCGGTTGTTCAGCGGCGTGCTGTCGTCGGAGTCCTGCGCGGTCCCGGTGCCGTCCTGGAAACTCATCGTGAAGCCTCTCGATTCCGATTGCCTGGCTGTGCGGAGGCCTGGCCTGTCGACTCGTCCCCCGCGTCGGCTTGACGGAATCCAGAGTGCTCCCGTCGCATCAGATACGGCAATTGACCTTGCTGATGCGGCAAACGGAATCACGAGCGCCGGGACTCAGCCCGCGCAGACCGACCGCACCGCGCGCCCCAGGGCCACGGAGTGCAGGGCGTCGAGCCGTTCCTGGTGCCCCACCCGGACGGCCGCCGCCGTCAGCACGCCCCCGCAGGAGGGCGCCGTCCGCGCGTCCGGGGACGCGGCGACGGCCCGCACCAGACCGGTGTTGATCCGGTTGATCTCCTCGCGCACCTCGGCGAGGTCGGGCCGCTCCGTCGGGGCCTGGGAGGGGTCGGCGTCCCAGCGCCGGAACAGGCCCCGCTGGACGAGCTTGTTGGCCTCGATCTGGTCGCGGAAGATCCGCACGGTCGCCTCCGGGTCGGCGCCGAGCTCCTTGGCCTGGGCGGCCACCGCGTCCAGGACCTGCTTCTCGCGGGCCGGGTCGTCGATGGGGCTGTCCGTGCCGTACTTGGCCGCGGCGACCAGGTCGGCGGTGGCCAGGCGCCGGGCGGACAGCTCGGCCAAGGGGTGCAGCAGGGCGTACGGACCGGCGGAGGCCGCGGGCGCCGGCGGGTGCGCGGGCGCCGCGACGGCCGCGCCGCCTCCCGCGAGCAGAGCGGCGGCCACGGCGCCGGCGGTGAGCAGACGGCCGGCCGTAGAGGTGAGGCGCACGACGGTTCCCCCAGGGGGTCGGTGACGGACGTTCGGCGACCGCGCGGGAGCGGCCGGGGCCGCGCGCGATCGGCGCTCATCGTACGAGCCGTGCAACGGGCGAACCGTGTGCTGACGAACCGTGCGCGCCGCCACCGGGCGCCACTCGCCCACCGCCGCCCGCCCGCCGCTCAGTCCTGCGCGAGGAACCCCGCGACGCGCCGCGCGAACCACTCGGGATCGTCGAGCCACGGGAAGTGCCCGCCACGCGGCTGCACTTGGCGCACCCCGCGCGGGAACAGCCCGGCGAACTCCTCGGCGTGCGCGGGGTTCGGGCCCCCGTCCCACTCCCCCGCGAGGACGAGCACCGGCGCGTCCAGGGCGGTCAGGGCGGCGCGGGTCGCGGGCGGGTCGAAGGCACCCTCTCCGTAGAAGGCGGCCGCCGCCTCCGCGTTCTTCTCGCGGGCGCTCGCCGCGCGGTGCGCCCGGGCGGCGGCGTCCCAGCGGCCGTAGGCGAGGGGCGCGAGGGCGTCCCACACCTCGGCGGGGCCGCGGCCCGCCGCGATCTCCTTCAGCGCCGCCTCGGCGGCCGGGAACCAGGGCTCGTCCGCGCGCAGCGCCGCTGCGGCGCGGTGGTCCTCGTCGGTGACCGTGAGGCCGACGGAGTGCGTGGACGGGGTGACCAGGACGAGGGTGCGGACCCGCTTGGGGTGGCGGGCCGCGTACAGCGTGGCGATGTTGCCGGACGCCGAGTGCCCGAGCAGGTCGATCTCGTCGAGCCCCAGGTGCTCGCGCAGCGCCTCCACGTCGTCCACGAGCCGGTCGCAGCGGTACGTCGCCGGGTCGGCGGGCGCCGCGGAGTCGCCGGTGCCGCGCAGATCGAGCAGGACGAGGCGGCGGTGCGCGGTGAGGCCGCCGAGGTCCCCGAGGTAGGCGGAGGCGCGCATGGGGCCGCCCGGCACGCACAGCAGCGGTTCGCCGTCCCCCTTCTCGTGGTAGGCGAGCTCCGTCCCGTCGTACGCGCTGAATGTCGGCATGCGAGTGATCATCACATCCCGCGTCGGGCGCGGGCAATCGGCCCTCGCCCGCGCTGGCCCATGACGGTGGCCCATGACGCGGCGCCCCAGCTCAAAGCGGAGGTGCCCGATCTCTTGACGCCCACCGTCCGGACTGGATTACTGAGGTCCAAGGAAGATCGACGACCGAATGATCGGTCGCCCGTTCGGGACGGGAGCACACCTCATGACGCGTATGCCGCTACTGCTGGACGCGGCGGAACGGCTCGGCCCCCGGGAGCTCGCCGCGCTGCAGCTGGAACGCCTCCAGGACACCCTGCTGCACGCGTACGAGAACGTGCCGTTCTACCGGGCGGCGTTCGACAAGGCGGGCCTGCACCCCGACGACTGCCGTTCGCTCGCCGACCTGGCACGGTTCCCCTTCACCACCAAGGACGACCTGCGGGCCAACTACCCGTTCGGGATGTTCGCGGTCGAGCAGTCCGAAGTGCGCCGCCTGCACGCCTCCAGCGGCACGACGGGACTGCCCACGGTCGTCGGGTACACGGAGCAGGACCTGTCGATGTGGGCCGACGTGGTGGCCCGCTCGATCCGTGCCGCGGGCGGCCGGCCCGGGGACAAGGTCCATGTGGCGTACGGCTACGGCCTGTTCACGGGCGGGCTCGGCGCGCACTACGGCGCCGAGCGGCTCGGCTGCACGGTGATCCCGGCGTCCGGCGGCATGACCGCGCGTCAGGTGCGCCTGATCCAGGACTTCCGGCCCGAGATCATCATGGTGACCCCGTCGTACATGCTCACGCTCCTGGAGGAGTTCGAGCGGCAGGGCGTCGATCCCCGTACGACGTCCCTGCGCGTCGGCATCTTCGGCGCGGAGCCGTGGACGGAGGAGATGCGGCGCGAGATCGAGGAGCGCTTCGCCATCGACGCCGTGGACATATACGGGCTCTCGGAGGTGATCGGCCCGGGTGTCGCGCAGGAGTGCGTGGAGACGAAGGACGGGCTGCACATCTGGGAGGACCACTTCTATCCCGAGGTCGTGGACCCGATCACGGGTGAGGTGCTGCCGGACGGCGAGCGCGGCGAGCTGGTGTTCACGGCGCTCACCAAGGAGGCCATGCCCGTGATCCGCTACCGGACACGGGACCTGACGCGTCTGCTGCCCGGCACGGCGCGGATCTTCCGCCGGATGGAGAAGGTGACGGGCCGCAGCGACGACATGGTGATCCTGCGGGGCGTCAATCTCTTCCCCACCCAGGTCGAGGAGATCGTGCTGCGTACGGCGGGCATCGCGCCCCACTTCCAGCTGCGCCTGACCCGCGAGGGCCGCATGGACGCGCTGACCGTGCGGGCGGAGGCGCGCGCGGACACGCCGCCCGAGCGGCGCGAGGCCGCCGCGCGGGAGATCGCGGCGGCGGTGAAGGACGGCATCGGCGTCTCGGTCGGCGTGGAGATCGTCGATCCGGAGACGCTGGAGCGGTCGGTGGGGAAGTTCAAGCGGATCGTGGATCTGCGGGTCTGAGAGGGACACGCCGGACCGGCCCAGGACACCGGTCGCCCGGTCCCGGCTGTCCCGCCTGGACCCCGCCACGGTGGACGAGTCCCGTTCCGGCGCCGGCCGCACGGCGCGCTCCTAGCGGCCCGCGCGGCCTCCGGGCACGGGGTCGTCCGCCGTGCGGGCCCAGCGCTCGTGGTCGCGCCATGCGCCGTCGATGAGCTGGAAGGCCGTCGAGTATCCCTCGCGCCGGAAGCCCAGCCGGGCGACGAGGTGGAGCGAGGCGACGTTGTCCGGCTGGATGTTGGCCTCCAGCCGGTGCAGCCCCAGCGGCCCGAAGGCGTGCTGGACCACGAGCCCCAGCCCTTCGGTCATGTACCCCCGGCCGGTCGTGGAGGCGTAGGCGGTGTAGCCGAGGGTGCCGGTCTGCAGGGCGCCCCGGACGATGTCGTTGATGTTGACGCCGCCCACGATCGCGCCGGTGTCGCGCAGACAGATCACGAAGCCTTCGTGGGTGGGCCGCCCCAGCCGTTCGAGGCGCCGCTCGAAGGCCTCCCGCGTGAACTCACGGACGCCCAGCCAGCGCCGCTGCAACTCGGCGCTCTCCCGGGACAGCGCCGAGATCTCGTCGTGGTCCTCGCGACGGAGGTGGCGCACGGCGACGCGCGGCCCCTGCCGGAGGTGGGTGGTGTCGGCCATCAGGGGATCCTACGCAGCCGCCTCGGGCCACGTGCGGGATGCCCGCGTGCGGGACTGCGTCCTCACTCCTCTCCGAAGCGGTCCCGCAGCTCCCTCTTCAGGATCTTTCCGCTGGCGTTGCGTGGGAGTCCGTCCACGAACAGGACCCGCTTGGGCGCCTTGAAGTGGGCGAGCCTGTCGCGGGCGTGGGCGATGAGGTCGGGTTCCGTGAGCCCCTTGCCCGCGCTCGTGTCGGCGCGTACGACGACCGCCGTGACCGCCTCGATCCACCGCTCGTCCGGCAGACCGATCACCGCGGCCTCCGCGACGCCCTCGTGCTCGTACAGCGCGTCCTCGACCTGGCGGGAGGCCACGAGGACTCCCCCGGAGTTGATGACGTCCTTGACCCGGTCGACGACCGTGAAGCAGCCCTCGGCGTCCCGCACGGCGAGGTCGCCCGAGTGGAACCAGCCGTCGCGGAACGCCTCCGCGGTCTCCTCCGGCTTGTCCCAGTAGCCCTCGCACAACTGCGGTGAGCGGTAGACGACTTCACCCTGGGTGCCGTCGGGCACCTCCTGGCCGTCCTCGTCCACGACGCGCGCCTCGACGAACAGGACGGGCCGTCCGCAGGAGTCCATGCGGCCCTCGTGTTCGTCGGGTCCCAGGACCGTGGCGAGGGGGCCGATCTCGCTCTGCCCGAAGCAGTTGTAGAAGCCGAGCCCCGGCAGCCGGGACCGCAGCCGCTCCAGGACCGGGACCGGCATGATCGACGCCCCGTAGTACGCCTTGCGCAGGGCCCCCAGGTCACGGGTGGCGAAGCCGGGGTGGCGCGAGAGGCCGATCCAGACGGTGGGCGGCGCGAACAGACTGTCGGCGCGGCCCGCCTCGACGAGCTCGAAGATCCGCTCGGGGTCGGGCGCGTCGAGGATCGTGTTCTCGGCGCCGACCGCGAGGTAGGGCAGCAGGAAGACGTGCATCTGCGCCGAGTGGTAGAGCGGGAGCGAGTGGACCGGCCTGTCGGCCGCCTTGAGGTCGAGGGCGGTGATCGCGCTGACGTACTCGTGGACGAGGGCCCGGTGCGTCATGATCGCCCCCTTGGGCAGTGCGGTGGTCCCGGAGGTGTAGAGCAGCTGCGCCACGTCCTCAGCGCCGGGCCCCTCCCCCTCGTACACCGCCGCCCCGGCGAGCCGCGCCAGCAGCGAGTCCTCCGCGTCGCGCAGCGCCAGGGACGGTACGCCCTCGGGCAGACGGCCCGCGAGGTCCGGGTCCGCGAGGACGAGGGAGCTGCCGGACTGGCGGACGATGTAGGCGAGGTCGTCGCCGGTGAGGTTCTGGTTGACCGGCACGTGGACCAGGCCCGCCCGCGCGCAGGCGAGGAAGCCGATCAGGTAGGCGTCGGAGTTGTGGGCGTAGGCGCCGACGCGGTCGCCGGAGGCCAGGCCCTGCGCGCGCAGCACGGTCGCCGCGCGCGACACGGCGTCGTCGAGTTCCTCGTACGTCCAGGACCGCTCGCCGTAGTGCAGCGCCGTGCGCCGAGGCGTGCGGCGCGCACTGCGCCGGAGGACTCCGTCGACCGTGTTGTCACGTACACCCGTCATGGGCGTGATCCTGTGCCCGGCCACCGCCGAGGTCAAGAGATCTACGCCGGGCCAAAGGATCCACGTCGCCGCGGGGATCAATCGACATACCGCTTGGTACGCTCAACCGCTCCTTCCCTCACCCCAGTTGGGAGGCACGATGCGCAACCGCACAAGACGCACGGCAGCCGTGGGAATCACCCTGCTGACGGCCGTGGCCCTGCTGCCGTCGTCCGGCGCGGGGGCCGCGGTGTCCCGGGACGCCCGCCCGTCCGGCGGCGGCCTGCACGCCACCATCCGCTACACCGAGTACGGCGTCCCGCACATCCTCGCCAAGGACTACGCGAACCTCGGCTTCGGCACCGGCTGGGCGCAGGCCGCCGACCAGGTGTGCACGCTCGCCGACGGGTATCTGACCGTCCGGGGCGAGCGCTCGCGCCACTTCGGGCCCGACGCCTCGCCCGGTTCCGCGCTGTCCTCGGCGTCCACGAACCTCGCCAGCGACCTGTACTTCCGCGGTGTACGCGAGGCGGGCACCGTCGAGAAGCTCCTGAAGCAGCCCGCGCCGGCCGGACCGAGCCGTCGCTCCAAGGAACTGATGCGGGGCTTCGCCGCGGGCTACAACGCCTGGCTGAAGCAGAACCGCATCACCGACCCGGCCTGCGCCAAGGCCGACTGGGTGCGCCCGATCACCGCCCTGGACGTCGCCAGGCAGGGCTTCGCCGTGCAGGTGCTCGGCGGACAGGGACGCGGCATCGACGGCATCACCGCCGCCGCGCCGCCCGGCGCGAAGGACGTGGACCGCGCGCCCGACCCGCGGCGTACGGCGAAGGCGGCCCGCGAGCTGCTCTCCGCACAGGACGCCGACATGGGCTCCAACGCCGTGGCGTTCAGCGGGCGCACGACCGCGAACGGCAAGGGACTGCTGCTCGGCAACCCGCACTACCCCTGGCAGGGCGGGCGCCGTTTCTGGCAGTCGCAGCAGACCATCCCCGGCGAACTCAACGTGTCCGGCGGGTCGTTGCTCGGCACGAGCGTAGTCAACATCGGCTTCAACGGCGACGTGGCGTGGAGCCACACGGTCGCGACCGGCGTCACCCTGAATCTCCATCAGCTCACGCTGGACCCCGCCGACCCAACGTCCTATCTCGTCGACGGCAAGCCCCGGAAGATGACGAAGCGCACGGTGACGGTGCCGGTCAAGGGCGGTGCGCCGGTGACCCGCACCCAGTGGTGGACCCGCTACGGCCCCGTCGTCACCGGGCTCGGCCCACAGCTCCCCCTCCCCTGGTCGTCCACCACCGCGTACGCGCTCAACGACCCCAACGCCGTGAACCTGCGCGGCTCCGACACCGACCTCGGGTTCGGCACGGCGCGCTCCACCGCGGGCATCCTCAAGTCGCTGCGCGACACCCAGGGTCTGCCCTGGGTGAACACCGTCGCCGCCGACCGCCACGGCCACTCGCTGCTGAGCCAGTCGCAGGTGCTGCCCCGCATCACCGACGACCTGGCGCAGCGGTGCAGCACCGCGCTCGGCAAGGTCACCTATCCGGCGTCGGGCGTCGCCGTGCTCGACGGCTCGCGCGGCGACTGCGCGCTGGGTTCCGACAAGGACGCGGTGCAGCCGGGCATCTTCGGCCCCTCGCGGATGCCGACCCTCAAGGACGCCCCGTACGCGGAGAACTCCAACGACAGCGCCTGGCTGACCAACGCGGACCGCCCGATCACCGGTTACGAGCGGATCTTCGGCACGATCGGCACGCAGCGCTCCATGCGCACGCGCGGCGCGGTCGAGGACGTCGCCGCGATGGCGGAGAAGGGTGATCTGACGGTCGCGGACCTCCAGCGGCAGCAGTTCGCGAACCGGGTGCCGGCGGCGGACCTGGCGGCGGACGACACGGCGAAGGCGTGCGCGGCGCTGCCGGGCGGCACGGCGACGGGAAGCGACGGCACGGCGGTCGACGTGAGCCGGGCCTGCACGGTCCTGGCGCGCTGGGACCACGCGATGGACACCGACAGCCGGGGCGCGCTGCTCTTCGACCGCTTCTGGCGCAAGCTGACGGCGGCCGTGCCCGGCGCACAGCTGTGGAAGGTGCCCTTCTCGGCGGCCGATCCGGTGCGCACCCCGAACACGCTCGACACCGCGCTGCCGGGCTTCCGCACCGCGCTGGCCGACGCGGTCACCGAGCTGACCGCCGCGGGCATCGCCCTGGACGCGCCGCTGGGCGCGAACCAGTACGTCGTACGCGACGGCGAGCGCATCCCCGTCTCCGGTGGCACGGAGTCGCTCGGGGTCTGGAACAAGGTCGAGCCGAACTGGGACGCGAAGGCCGGGTACACCGAGGTCGTGCACGGCACGAGCCATGTCCAGGCGGTCGGCTGGACCGAGGGCCGCTGTCCGAAGGCCCGCACGCTCCTGTCGTACTCCCAGTCGTCGAACCCCCGCTCACCGCACTTCAGCGACCAGACGAAGCTGTACGCCGAGGAGCGCTGGGTGACGTCACGCTTCTGCGAGAAGGACATCCTCGCGGATCCGGCCCTGAAGGTGGTCCGCGCGCGAGAGCACCGCTGACACCACTTCCCGACGGCCGGGCCCCACAACCGGGGCCCGGCCCGGCACCTTTGACGGAGCCTCATACCTCGTCCGCCTCCGGCGGGGTCACATCGCGCGCTCGCGTCCCTCCCAGTACGGTTCGCGCAGCCGCCGCTTGTAGAGCTTGCCGTTGGGGTCGCGCGGCATCGTCGCGATGAAGTCGACGCTCTTGGGGCGCTTGTAGCCCGCGAGGCGCTCCTCGCAGTGGGACAGGATCTCGGCGGCCAGCGCGTCGTCGGCCGCCCTGCCCTCGGCCACCTCGACGACGGCCTTGACCTCCTCGCCCCAGTCGTCGTGCGGGATCCCGAAGGCGGCGGCGTCCGCGACCGCGGGGTGCGTGAGCAGCGCCGACTCGATCTCGGCGGGATAGATGTTCACCCCGCCCGAAATGATCATGTCGATCTTGCGGTCGCGCAGGAACAGATAGCCGTCCTCGTCCAGCAGGCCGAGGTCGCCGACGGTGAAGAAGTCCCCGATGCGGTTCTTCTTCGTCTTCGCCTCGTCCTTGTGGTACGAGAATCCGCCGGTGGACATCTTCATGTAGACGGTGCCGAGCTCGCCCGGGGCCAGTCGGTTTCCGTCGTCGTCGAAGACCGCCAACTCGCTGATGGGCCAGGCCTTTCCGACCGTCCCGGGCTTCTTCAGCCAGTCCTGCGCGGTGGCGAACGCGCCGCCGCCCTCGCTGGCCGCGTAGTACTCCTCGACGCACTCGCCCCACCACTCGATCATGGCGCGCTTCACATGGTCGGGGCAGGGCGCGGCACCGTGGATGGCGTGCCGCATCGACGACACGTCGTACGCGGCCCGCGTCGCCTCCGGCAGGGCGAGCAGCCGGTGGAACTGGGTCGGCACCATGTGCGTGTGCGTGCACCGGTGCGCGTCGATGAGGCGGAGCATGTCCTCGGGCGTCCACTTGTCCATGAGGACCAGCGGATGGCCGATGTGCAGGGCGGCGCCCGCGAACTGGAGGACGGCCGTGTGGTAGAGCGGCGAGCAGACCAGGTGGACGTTGTCGTCGAAGGGCCTGATCCCGAAGATGCCGAGGAACCCGCCGAGGTAGGACTCCTCGGGGAGCTTGCCCGACAGCGGGCGGCGGATGCCGCGCGGGCGGCCCGTCGTGCCCGAGGTGTAGTTCATGACCCAGCCGAGGGTGCGGTCGGTGGGGACCGACTCGAGCTGGCCGTCCAGGAGTTGGGCGTAGGGACGGAAGCCGCGCACGTCGCCGACGGCGTACCGGTGGCTCGTCGGGAGCCCGGCCTCGTCGGCGGCCGCGACCGCCGCGTCGGCGAACCGCTCGTGCGCGATCAGCACCTTGGCTCCGGAGTCGGAGACGATCCAGGCGATCTCGGGGCCGACCAGGTGGTGGTTGACCGGGACGAGATAGAACCCGGCCTGGGAGGCGGCGAGATACGCGGTGAAGAACTCCACGCCGTTGGGCAGGACGACCGCGAAGGCGTCGCCGCGTTCCAGGCCCGCGGCGCGCAGCCCGTGCACCAGCTGGTTGACGGCGCCGTGCAGCCGGCCCGCCGTCCACTCCTCGCCGTCGGGCGCGACGAGGACGGTGCGGCCGGGGTCGGCCGCGGCCTGGGCCCAGAAGCCGTTCGGCGGAGCGCTGTTGGGGGGTGTGCTCACGACTGACTTCCCCTTCCGGCGATGCGGTTGACTCGGTCGACGGCCCGCTCGAATCCGCGCGTCAGATCGTCGAAGACGGCCTGCACGCTGCGTTCGCTGTTCATCCGGCCGACGATCTGCCCGACCGGAGTGCCGAGCAGCTCCTGCACCTCGTACTTCTGGATGCGGGACACCGCCTCGGCGACCAGCAGGCCCTGGAGCGGCATCGGCAGCGGCCCGGGACCCTGCGGATCGTCCCAGGCATCCGTCCACTCCGTGCGCAGCTGCCGGGCGGGCTTTCCGGTCAGGGCGCGGGAGCGGACCGTGTCGCCGGATCCGGCGGCGAGCAACTTGCGGGTGAGGGCCGGCGAGTGGAGGTCGGCCTCCGTGGTGGTGAGCCAGAGGGAGCCGAGCCAGACGCCCTGTGCGCCGAGGGCGAGCGCGGCGGCGATCTGCTGCCCGCTGCCGATGCCTCCGGCGGCGAGCACGGGCAGCGGCGCGACCGCCTCGACCGCCTCCGGGGTGAGCACCATGGACGCGATCTCGCCGGTGTGGCCGCCCGCCTCGTACCCCTGCGCGACGACGATGTCGATGCCGGCTTCCGCGTGCTTGCGGGCGTGCCGGGCGCTGCCCGCGAGGGCGGCGACCAGGACGTCGTGGTCGTGGGCCCGCTGGATCACGTCCGCCGGGGGCGAGCCGAGCGCGTTGGCGAGAAGCTTGATCGGGTAGTCGAAGGCGACGTCGAGCTGGTTGCGGGCGACCTGCTCCATCCAGCCGGTGATGCGCCAACCCGACTCCTCGCCCTCGGCGAGTTCGGGCACGCCGTGCTTGGCGAGGGTGTCCTTGACGAACTGCCGGTGCCCGTCGGGGATCATCGCCTCGACGTCGGCCTCCGTGACGCCCTCGACCTTCTTGGCGGGCATCACGACGTCGAGGCCGTACGGCCTGCCGTCGACGTGCTCCTGCATCCAGTCGAGGTCTCTGGCCAGCTCGTCCGGCGCCGTGTAGCGGACCGCGCCGAGCACCCCGAACCCGCCCGCCCTGCTGATGGCGGCGGCCACCGCGGGGAAGGGCGTGAAGCCGAAGATGGCGTGCTCGACTCCCAGTCTCTTGCTCAACTCCGTCTGCATGGGCGCAGGATGCCGCAGCCGACCGGCCGAGGGAAGAGATTTTCTGATGCAGTGTCAGATATTTGGCACAGGTGCGCGGCGCGACACGGAGCACCCCTTGATCGCCTTCGACTGACCGCATGGTCAGTCATCTGACCGATCGGTTAGTGTGTCCGCACCGTGGGGCTCGACGGACGGAGGACACCGGGATGGAACGGACGACGTGCTGTGTGGTGGGCGGCGGACCGGCCGGCATGATGCTGGGCCTGCTCCTCGCGCGGGCGGGCATCGAGGTGACCGTCCTGGAGAAGCACGGTGACTTCCTGCGGGACTTCCGGGGCGACACCGTCCACCCGTCGACCCTGCGCCTGCTCGACGAACTCGGCCTCGGCGAACGCTTCGCGCGGCTGCCCGCGCGCAGGCTGCGGGAGATGCGGATGCACATCGACGGCACCACCGTCGTCGCGGGCGATCTGCGGCACATCCCCGGCCGCCACCCGTACATCGCGATGGTCCCGCAGTGGGACTTCCTCGATCTCCTCGCGGGCGCGGCCGTCGCCGAGCCGTCCTTCACGCTGCGGATGCGGACCGCGGTGACGGGCCTGCGGACGGACGGCTCCGGCCGGGTCACCGGCGTCCGGTACACCGACGCCGACGGCACCCCCGGCGAGCTCGGCGCCGACCTGACCGTGGCATGCGACGGCCGGGGCTCACTGGTCCGCACGGCGGCGGGGTTCACCCCCGTCGCGTACGACGTGCCCATCGACGTCTGGCAGGTCCGCGTGGCCGCCCCGCGCGACGACCTCAAGAACGGCCGTGTCTTCCTGAGCATCCGCGACGGCCAGATCGCCGCCACCATGGACCGCGGCGACTACTACCAGACCTCCTACCTCATCAGGAAGGGCACGGACGCCGAACTGCGCGCCCACGGCATCGACTGGTTCCGCGACCGCCTCGGCGCCCTGCTCGGCTGGGACCGCACGGCGACGGCGGAGATCACCTCCTGGGACGACGTGAAGCTCCTGGAGGTCACGATGGACCGGCTGCCCCGGTGGTACGCCGAAGGCGTCCTCTGCATCGGCGACGCCGCGCACACCATGTCGCCGGTCGGCGGCGTCGGCGTCAACCTCGCGGTGCAGGACGCCGTCGCGGCGGCCCGCCTCCTCGCCGGACCGCTGCGCCGCGGCACGGTCGGCGTCCGCGACCTGGCCCGCGTCCAGAAGCGCCGCACCCTGCCCACCGCGCTCACGCAACGCCAGCAGCGGGGCGAACACGACATGCTCCTGCGCCCGGCCCTCGACGGCACCCTCCGCGGCGACCGCCTCCCGCTCCCCCTGCGCCTGCTCCGCACGGTCCCCGCGCTGCGCACGGTGACGGGCTACCTCGGCGGCGTGGGCGTACGCCCGGAACGCGCACCGGAGTTCGCCCGCCGCTGACCTCCGACGCGGTGCGCGGGCCACGCGCGCAGCGCCCGTACCGTCCAGTCGACCACCTGCGCCAGGCCCTCCGGGGCGGGCCAGCCGTTGATCACCGCCAGGAGGTACAGGTAACGGTCCCTGCGGGGGTCGTTCATGACGTCGAGGCGGGCCGCCAGGCGTCGGCGGAGGTCCTCGCCGTCGGGGGCCCCGACGATCCCGGCGTAGTGGGCGGCCAGCGCCGCGACGATCGGGGCGGCCAGGGGCGAGGTGGGCTCGATGGCCTCGCTCAGGGCAGGGTCGGCCAGGGAACGGACGGCCTCGGCGAGGATGCGGGGCAGGCCCGTCGCGTCGTCCGGGGCCCGGTCGGCCGCCATGCCGCGGGCCATCCCCTGCACGCTCACGCGAAAACCGGGGTCCGCCATCAGACCGGCCAGTTCCACCCATGCCTCGATCTGCGCCACATCGGGGACGTCGGGCAGTTCGGGGGTCATGGAGCGGATCACCGCGGGGAACGCGGGGTGATCGTCCAGGCCCTCGAAGACCGTGCCGAGGAAGTCGCCGATCAGGCGGCCGCGCTCGTCCTCGGAGAGCGTGGCGAGCCGGTGCATCAGGTCCAACTCCTGGGGTGTGCAGCCGCGTTCGGCCACCGCGGACAGCACCGCGCGCCGCAGCCGCAGGGTGTGGATCTGTACGTCCAAAGCCTCGGCGTGCGCCGCCGCCACGTCGGGCAGCGCGACCTCGCGGTCCACGACCCTGCGGATCGTCGGCAGGTCCAGGCCCAGCTCCCGCAGGGTCCGCACCAGGTCGAGGCGTGCGGCGGCGTCGGGGCCGTAGCGCCGGTAGCCGGCCGCGCTGCGGTCCGTGGGGACGACGATCCCGGAGTCCGAGTAGAACCGGATCGTCTTGACCGAGAGCCCGGTCCGCCTGGCCAGCTCGCCGATCGAGTACAGGGTGTCCGGGAGGGGCGCCCCCGTGGTGAGGGTGTCGGGAGAGAAGGATGCGTCGTCGCTCATGGGACCACCCTCACGTCTCCCCTTACGGGAGACTCAAGCCCGCGTTCGCGGCTCGTGCCGCTCGACGGCGCGCAGCGTGAACGTCACCAGCTCGTCCGCCGCCGCGTCGAGGTCGAGGTCCGGGTGGACGAGCCAGTGCCCGATCACCCCGTCGATCGCTCCACCGATCGCGAGGGCCAGCGTCGCGGGGTCGAACACCCGGAACCGGCCTGCGCGTTGGCCCTCGGCGAGCAGGTCCGCGAGAGCGTTCCAGCGGCCCGCCGTGTCGTGCCCACCGGGGTTCTTCAGGCGTGTGCCGTCCTCGTCGTCGAGGAGCATCTCCGTGATCACGCGGACGTGGCGGCGGTTGTCCCGCTGGTAGCCGACCATCGCGCGGACGTAGGCGACGATCGCCGCGCGCGGGTCGGCCTCGGCGGCCACCTGCTCGTCCACGTACGTCATGAACCGCTCCAGGACGTACGACAGCGTGGCCCGGGTCAGGTTGTCCTTCGACGAGAAGTGGTAGAGGACGGCGGCCTTCGACAGGCCCGCCTGCTCGGCGATCGCCGCGAGCGACGTCGCCGGATAGCCCTTGGTGGAGATCATGTCGATCGTGCACTCGATGAGCTGGCTGCGGCGGGCCTGTTCGGTGAAGGTCGGAGTGCCGGCTCCCCGCCGGGACGAGCGGGTCGTACGCGGCGAAGAGGCGACGCCGGACGTACGGGACGCGTCAGCGGCCATCGTGACGCTCTCCTCTCCTCGCTCGCGCCGGTGATCGGCATCCGACCGTACACCAGCGGCTATGCCCCCATCGCGGCCATGGCGGCGTTGTGCCCGGGGATGCCGCTGACGCCGCCGCCGCGCACCGCGCCCGCCCCGCACAGCAGGACGTTCGCGTGCCGGGTCTCCACGCCCCACCGTCCGGTGTCCTCCTGCGCGTAGGGGAAGGCGAGGTCGCGGTGGAAGATGTTGCCGCCGGGCAGCCCGAGGTCGCGCTCCAGGTCGAGCGGGGTCTTCGCCTCGATGCAGGGGCGGCCCTCGGCGTCGAGGGCCAGGCAGTCGGCGAGCGGCTCGGCCAGGTGCGCGTCGAGCTGCGCGAGGGTCGACTTCAGGAGGTCCGCGCGGACGGCGTCGTTGTCCCGCGCGAAGAGCCGCGCGGGCGTGTGGAGTCCGAAGAGGGTGAGGGTCTGGTAGCCGCGCTCGACGAGGTCGGGGGCGAGGATCGTCGGGTCGGTGAGCGAGTGGCAGTAGATCTCGGAGGGCGGGGCCGCGGGCGGGGCCCCGGCGGCGGCCTGGGCGTACGCGGCGGCCAACTCCTCGTACCCTTCCGCGATGTGGAAGGTCCCGGCGAACGCCTCGCGCGGGTCGACGGCGGTGTCCCGCAGCCGCGGCAGCCGCTTGAGCAGCATGTTCACCTTCAGCTGTGCGCCTTCGGCGGGCGGGGGCGGCGCGTCGCCGAGGAGCGCGGCGAGGGCCTGCGGCGACGCGTTGACCAGGACGTGGCGCGCGGCGACGGTCCGCTCGCCGTCCTCGCCCTCGCGGTACGTCACCTCGCCGCGCTGCCCGTCGGTGGCGATGCCCGTGACCTCGCAGCCGGTGCGCAGCGTGGCGCCGGCCGCCCGCGCGGCGTCGGCGATGGCCGTGGTGAGGGCGCCCATGCCGCCGACGGGCACGTTCCAGTCGCCGGTGCCGCCGCCGATGACGTGGTAGAGGAAGCAGCGGTTCTGGCGCAGCGAGGGGTCGTGGGCGTCGGCGAACGTGCCGATCAGGGCGTCGGTCAGGACGACGCCGCGCACCAGGTCGTCGGCGAAGCGCGCCTCGATCGCGGTGCCGATCGGCTCCTCGAACAGGGTGCGCCAGGCGGTGGCGTCGTCGACGCGGGCGCGCAGTTCGGTGCGGGTGGGCAGGGGTTCGGTGAGGGTGGGGAAGACGCGGCGGGCGACCTGGCCGGTCATGGCGTAGAAGTCGCGCCAGGCGTCGTACTCGCGGTGGTCCCCGGTGAGCCGCGCGAAGGCCTGCCGGGTGCGGGCCTCGCCACCGCCCACGAGCAGCCCGGTGGGCCGTCCGGCGCGCTCGGCCGGGGTGTAGGAGGACACGGTGCGGGTGCGCACCCGGAAGTCCAGGTCGAGGTCCCTGACGATCTTCTTGGGGAGGAGGCTGACCAGGTACGAGTAGCGGGAGAGCCGCGCGTCGACCCCGGCGAAGGGACGGCTGGAGACGGCGGCGCCGCCGGTGCCGGGGAGCCGCTCCAGGAGCAGCACGGACCGCCCGGCGCGGGCGAGATAGGCGGCGGCGACGAGACCGTTGTGACCTCCGCCGACGATGACGGCGTCGTACGCATCACGATCAGGCATGACTCTTCCTAGCACGGGGGCCGGGCGCCGGGGTACGCCCGGCGCGGACAAGGCGTGGCGCTCCGCGGTGCCGTGGCGCGGCGCCATCCGGGGCGGCCCCATGGCCCGGGCGCGCCCGCCGTTCAGTGCCCGCCCGTGGCCCCTCGCTGCCGCAGCGCCGCCACCCGGCGGTACAGCTCCACCGCCTCCGTGCCCCGGCCGAGCTGTTCCAGGCAGTGCGCCTCGTCGTTGCGGCTGGCCAGCGCGTCGGGGTGGTCGGCGCCGAGGACCTGTTCGCGGGCCGCGGCGACCCTGCGGTACTCGGTGAGCGCGTCGGCCCAGCGGCCCAGCCAGCCGAGCCCGACGGCGACCTCGCGGCGGCTCACCAGCGTGTCGGGATGGTCCGCGCCGAGCACCCGCTCGCGGATGGCGCACACGTCCCGCGCCTCCGCGAGGGCCTCCTCCCAGCGGCTCTGCCGGCCGAGGTTCACACCGAGGCCGTGCCGGGCCCGCAGCGTCTCGGGGTGGGCGGGGCCGTTCACCCGTGTGCGGTCGTCGATCAGGTCGCGGTACAGCTCCAGGGCCTCGCCGCTGCGGCCGAGCCTGCCGAGGCTGATGCCGACCTCGTAGCGCGCGGCGAGCGTGTCGGGGTGGTCGGCGCCGAGCGCCCGTACCCGCGCGTCGGCGACCTCGCGGTAGGTCTGCAGCGCCTCGGGCCAGCGGCCCAACTGGCCGAGTGCGTAGGCGACTTCGTACCGCGTGACGAGCGTGTCGGGGTGCGTCGCGCCGAGGACGCGCGCGCGGGCCGCGGCCACCTGCTCGGCGAGATGGTAGGAGTCCTCCAGCCGGCCGAGGCGGCTCAGGTTGTAGGCGAGGTTGTGGCGGCAGCGCAGGGTGTCCGGGTGGTCGGGGCCCGCGGTGCGCTCGCGCACGGCGAGCACCGAGGTGTACGTCTGGTGGGCCTCGAAGTGCCGCCCGAGCTGGCCCAGTACGTACGCCATCTCCTGGCGGGCGGCGAGCGTCTCCGCGTGCTCGGGGCCGAGCGTGCGCTCGCGGCCCTGGGCGACGCGGCCGTACTCGCGCAGGGCGTCGGCGGCGCGGCCGGTGCGGCTGAGCGTGAAGCCGACCTCGTAGCGGCTGGCGAGCGTGTCGGGGTGGTCGGGGCCGAGGGCGTGTTCGCGCTCTGCGGCGACCGCGCGGTGCACCTCGCCCGCCTCGGCCCACCGGCCGAGCCTGCCCAGGCTCAGTCCCGCGTTGTGCCTGCTGGCGAGGGTGGCGATCAACTCCGGTGGCGGTGTGGGCCGTTCGGGACCGCGGGGCGCCGCGGACCGGCGCTGGTCCGCGCGCGGGATCCACTCGCCGGTCAGCCCGGCCGCCGTGTCGGGCGGGGTGGCGCGCAGCTCGGACGCGCCGGTCGCCTTGTGTCCCGTGGTCATGCCGCGGGTCCAGGAGGGCAGGGGCGGCTCGTCGGACGGCAGCGGTTCGGGGCGTCGCACGGGAGGGGTGGCGACGGTCGGTACGTACGAGGACGCGTTGCGGCCCGCGGCGATGCGGCGGCCCAACTCACGGGCGTCGCCCGGCCGGTCGCCCGGCTCCTTGGCGAGCAGGTCGAGGACGATCCGGTCGAGGTAGGGGGGCAGGTCGGCGCGGCGCCTGCGGGGCGGCTCGGGCGCGGTGTCGCGGTGTCCGACGAGCACGGCCCAGGCGTCCTCCAGGTCGAACGGCGGGGCGCCCGTGGCGATCTCGTAGAGCACACAGCCGAAGGAGTACAGGTCGCTGCGCTGGTCGACGGGGTCGCCGCTGATCTGCTCGGGCGACATGTAGTGCGGGGTGCCCATGGCGATGCCCGTGCCGGTCAGGCGGGAGGTGAAGCCGATGTCGGCGCCGAGGCGGGCGATCCCGAAGTCGCAGATCTTCACCGTGCCGTCGGCGAGCCGCATGATGTTCGCCGGCTTCAGGTCGCGGTGCACGATGCCCTGTTCATGGGTGTACGCGAGGGCGGCGGCGACCTGGTCGGCGATCTCGACGACGTCGGCGACGGGCAGGGGGTGCTGCTTGTTGTCCTCCAGGAGCTGGCTGAGGTTGCTCCCTTCGAGGAGTTCCATCACCAGGTAGAGCACGCCCTCGTACTCGCCGAAGTCGTGGACGACGGTGACGCCGCGGTGCTGGAGCGCGGCCGCGACGCGCGCCTCGCGGCGGAAGCGCTCGCGCAGGACACGGGTGAAGGACTGGTCGTGCTGGGGTCCCATCGGCTTGAGGCACTTGACGGCGACCTGGCGGCCGAGCGACTCGTCGCGTGCGCGCCACACCTCTCCCATGCCGCCGCGCCCGATCAGATCCAGGAGCCGGTAGCGGCTCTGGATCAGCCTGGTGTCCGCCATCGCGTGCTGTCGCCCCCGTTGTTTCGCTGCACCCTCCCCGGCCCGTCCAGTATGGCGTCCCGTCTGTCGAGTTTGTACGGGGCCGGGCGGGCGCGCCGACGGGCGGCGGGACGGCCCTGCGGTACAACTCATGGGCGTACGGCGGCAGGAAGGCGTACGGGAGGCCGCCCACACGCCGCCGCGGCGGGGCGCGCGCCGGGACGAGCGGGGGGAACCGCCCATCGATCGGAACCGGCCCCGCCTTCGATCAGGATTCGAGAAGCGCCGGGACCCCGTTCCCGCCTAGCGTGACGTGCATCAGTTCCGTCCCGGGGATTTTTCCCGCGAGGCGGAGATACTGCTTCAGGCTGGTGAGATCGAGCCAGGCGACGACGACGGCGACCGGGCGATCGGTCCCGCCCGACAGAGGGAGACCGACAGTCATGGCCAAGAGGACGAATCCGCGGTCGCCCGCGTCGCACGCCGCCGACAGCCACGACCTGATCCGTGTGTACGGCGCCCGCGAGAACAATCTCAAGGACGTCAGCATCGAGATCCCCAAGCGCCGTCTGACGGTGTTCACCGGGGTCTCCGGCTCCGGCAAGAGTTCCCTGGTGTTCGACACGATCGCCGCCGAGTCGAAGCGGCTGATCAACGAGACGTACAGCACGTTCGTGCAGGGCTTCATGCCGAACATGGCGCGGCCCGAGGTCGACGTGCTCGACGGCCTGACCACCGCGATCACCGTCGACCAGCAGCGGATGGGCGGCGACCCGCGCTCCACGGTGGGCACCGCCACCGACGCCAACGCGATGCTGCGGATCCTCTTCAGCCGCCTGGGCAAGCCGGCCATCGGCCCGCCCAGCGCGTACTCCTTCAACACCGCCACGGTCCGGGCGAGCGGCGGCATCACCGTCGACCGCGGCGCCGCGAAGACGAAGACCGTGAAGGCGACCTTCAACCGCGTCGGCGGCATGTGCACGCGCTGCGAGGGCCGGGGCAACGTCTCCGACATCGATCTCACCCAGCTCTACGACGACTCCAAGTCGATCTCCGAGGGCGCCTTCACCATCCCCGGCTGGAAGTCGGACAACGTGTGGACGGTGGGCCTGTACGCCGAGTCGGGCTTCCTCGACCCGAACAAGCCGATCCGCCGGTTCACGAAGAAGGAGATGCAGGACTTCCTCTACCGCGAGCCGACCAAGGTGAAGGTCAACGGCGTGAACCTCACGTACGAAGGCCTGATCCCCAAGATCCAGAAGTCCTTCCTGTCCAAGGACAAGGAGGCGATGCAGCCCCACATCCGGGCCTTCGTGGAGCGTGCGGTCACCTTCACCACCTGCCCCGAGTGCGACGGCACGCGGCTGAGCGAGGGGGCCCGGTCGTCGAAGATCAAGCGGAAGAGCATCGCCGACGCCTGCTTCATGGAGATCAGGGACCTGGCCGAGTGGGTGCGCGGCCTCGACGAGCCGTCGGTGGCGCCGCTGCTCACCGCGCTGCGGCAGACCCTCGACTCGTTCGTGGAGATCGGTCTCGGCTATCTCTCGCTCGACCGGGCCTCGGGCACGCTCTCCGGCGGCGAGGCGCAGCGCGTCAAGATGATCCGCCACCTCGGCTCCTCGCTCACCGACGTCACGTACGTCTTCGACGAGCCGACCGCGGGCCTGCACCCGCACGACATCGAGCGGATGAACAACCTGCTGTGCAAGCTGCGGGACAAGGGCAACACGGTGCTCGTCGTGGAGCACAAGCCGGAGGTCATCGCCATCGCCGACCATGTCGTCGACCTCGGCCCCGGCGCGGGCTCGGCGGGCGGCACCGTCTGTTTCGAGGGCACGGTCGAGGGGCTGCGCAAGAGCGACACGGTCACCGGCCGCCACCTCGGCGACCGGGCCGCCGTCAAGGACGAGGTGCGCGCGCCGGCCGGCGCGCTGGAGATCCGCGGCGCGACGGCGAACAACCTGCGCGGCGTCGACGTCGACATCCCGCTCGGCGTACTGGCCGTCGTCACCGGTGTCGCGGGCTCCGGCAAGAGTTCGCTGGTGCACGGTTCGATGCCGTCCGACGCGGGAGTCGTGTCCGTCGACCAGAGCCCGATCCGCGGCTCGCGGCGCAGCAACCCGGCGACGTACACCGGACTGCTCGACCCGATCCGCAAGGCCTTCGCGAAGGCCAACGACGTGAAGCCCGCGCTGTTCAGTGCCAACTCCGAGGGCGCCTGCCCCACCTGCAACGGCGCCGGCGTGATCTACAGCGATCTGGTGATCATGGCCGGTGAGGCCACCACCTGCGAGGACTGCGAGGGCAAGCGGTTCGACGCGTCGGTCCTGGAGTACCGGCTCGGCGGCCGGGACATCAGCGAGGTGCTCGCGATGTCGGTGAGCGAGGCCGAGGAGTTCTTCGGCGAGGGCGAGGCCCGCACCCCGGCCGCGCACAAGATCCTGGAGCGCCTCGTCGACGTGGGGCTCGGCTATCTCACCATCGGGCAGCCGCTGACCACCCTGTCCGGCGGTGAGCGCCAGCGCCTCAAGCTGGCCACCCACATGGGCGACAAGGGCGGCGTCTACATCCTCGACGAGCCGACGACCGGCCTCCACCTGGCCGACGTCGAGCAGCTGCTCGGCCTGCTCGACCGTCTGGTCGACTCCGGCAAGTCGGTCATCGTCGTCGAGCACCACCAGGCGGTCATGGCGCACGCCGACTGGATCATCGACCTGGGTCCCGGCGCCGGCCACGACGGCGGCAAGGTCGTCTTCGAGGGCACGCCCGCCGAACTGGTCGCGGCGCGTTCGACGCTCACCGGTGAGCACCTCGCGGAGTACGTCGGCGCCTGACCGCTCCGTCTTCGACGGCGGGCGCGCTCAGCACCGCGCCCGCCGTTTCCGCCGTTCCCCCTGTTCCCGTGGAGCCGCTTGCCCCCGCCGTGCCCGCCGCGACGGCGTTGGCGGTGACGATCACGCCGATCGCCGCCCACGCGGCCGGGTCGAGGTGCTGGTCGAGGACCAGCAGGCCGACGAGCGCGGCGAACACCGGGTTGACGCTCATGAAGACGCCGAAGGACGCGGCCGGGATGCGGCGCAGCGCCAGCAGGTCGGCGAGGAACGGCACGGCGGAGGAGAGCACACCGGCGGCGAAGGCGCACAACAGGGCCTGGGCGGTGGGCCGTTGCAGGTAAAGGACGATGGCGCCCACGGGCAGGTAGAGCAGCCCGGACACGGCCGCGGCGGCGGCCGAGCCCTGTACGCCGGGCAGGCGTGCGCCCACGGTGCGGTTGAGCAGGATGTAGCAGCCCCAGCAGACGGCGGCGAGCAGCGCGAGCCCGATGCCGAGGAGGTCGGTGCTCGCGCCGGGGCGGGTGAGCACGACCACCGCCCCGGCGGCGGCGAGCGCGCAGACCAGGTCGGTGCGGCGCCGGGACCCGGCCAGGGCCACGGTGAGCGGGCCGAGGAACTCCAGGGTGACGGCGAGCCCGAGACCGATCCGGTCGATCGCGCTGTACAGCGACAGATTCATCGTCGCGAACACGACGGCGAGCCCCAGGACCGGCCGCCACTGCGCCCCCGTGAACGTACGGAGCCGCGGCCGCCCCGCGCCCATCAGCACCAGCGCGGCCACCCACTGACGCACCGCCACCACCCCCACCGGCCCGAGCACGGGAAAGGCGAGCGCGGCGACGGAGGCCCCGGCCTGATTGGACAGGCCGCTGCCCAGCATCAGCGCCGTCCCCGCCCAACGGCTCGAACTCACCGGCTCCACACGCGTGTCGACTGCCATGCCACGACCCTGCGCGCGGCGCCCGCATACGCAAAATGCATCCGACGCGCCACCGATACGCTGAGCGTATGGATGGACGGATGGGTGGAGGCGGGGACGGGCTCGGGGGCGAACACGGTCCCGGCCGTGCCTCCGGCCGAGGGGAGCTGGAGCTGCGGCACCTGCGCTGCCTGGTCGCGATCGTCGAGTACGGCGGTTTCACCGACGCGGCGATCGAGCTGGGCGTCTCCCAGGCGTCGGTCTCCCGCACGCTGCTCGCCCTGGAACGCACCCTCGGCGTGCGGCTCCTGCACCGCACCAGCCGCACGGTCACGCCCACCACCGCCGGCGTGCAGGTGCTCGCCCGGGCCCGGCGCCTGCTCGCCGAGGCCGACGCGCTGGTGAGCGAGGCCGCGGCGGGACACACGCGGCTGCGCCTCGGCCACGCGTGGTCGGCGCTCGGCGAGCACACCGCCGAGTTCCAGCGCCGCTGGCACGCCCGCCACCCCGCGGTCGAGCTCCAGCTGATCCGCCACAACACCCCCACCGGCGGGCTCGCCGAGGGCCGGTGCGATCTGGCGGTGGTGCGCGGCCCGGTCGACACGCGCCGCTATGCCCACGCCGTCGTCGGCCACGAACGCCGTTACGTCGCGCTGGCCTCCGACGACCCGTGGGCGCGGCGCCGGAGCATCCCGCTGGCGGAGGTCCGCGAACGCACCGTCGTGGTGGACCGGCGCACGGGCACGACGACCGTGGACCTGTGGCAGGAGGGGGCGCATCCCGTCGTGGAGCACACGGTCGACGTCGACGACTGGCTCGCCGCGATCGCCACCGGCCGTTGCGTCGGCGTCACGCCCCACGCCACGGCGACCCAGTACCGGCGCGTCGGCATCACCTACCGCCCTCTCCGGGACGCCGCTCCGGTACCGGTCCACCTCCTCTGGCACGCCCAGGACCCCCACCCCGCGACACACGCGGCGGCGGCACTGGCCTGCGAGCTGTACCGGTCCGGGTCACGCCCGTGACCGTGCGACGGGCGTCAGTCATGGTCGGCGACGAAGTCCGTGATCGTGGCTGGGCATGACCGTCGACGCCCTGTCACACGCGTCGCGCGGGTAACGCGTCCGGCGCGGCCGGCACCCCTCTAGCGCCGGACGCGCGGCATGCCCAGGCCGATCCAGGAGATGATCTCGCGCTGGATCTCGTTGTTGCCGCCGCCGAAGGTGAAGATCACCGCTGAGCGGTAGCCGCGCTCCAGTTCGCCGTGGAGGACCGTGCCCGCCGAGCCCTCCTTCAGGGCACCGGCGGCGCCGACGACCTCCATGAGCCAGGCGTACGCGTCGCGGCGGGCCTCGGAGCCGTAGACCTTCACGGCGGAGGCGTCCTGCGGGGTGAGGGTGCCTTCCTGGACGGCGTTCACCATCTGCCAGTTGAGGAGCTTCATCGCGTCGAGCCTGGTGTGGGTCTGCGCCAGGCGCCTGCGGACCCAGCTCAGGTCGATGACGCGGCGGCCGTCGGCCAGCTTGGTGTCCATGGCCCAGCGCTGCACGTCGTGCAGGGCGCGGATCGCCATCGTGCCGTGGGCGGCGAGGGTGACGCGCTCGTGGTTGAGCTGGTTGGTGATCAGGCGCCAGCCCTTGTTCTCCTCGCCGACACGGCGGGAGACCGGGACCCGGATGTTCTCGTAGTAGCTGGCGGTGGTGTCGTGCGAGGCGAGGGTGTTGATGACGGTGCAGGAGTAACCGGGGTCGCTCGTCGGCACGAGGAGCATGGTGATGCCCTTGTGGAGCGGTACGCCCTCTTCGGGGACGGAGGTGCGGACGGCGAGCCAGACCCAGTCGGCGGTGTCACCGTTGGTGGTCCAGATCTTCTGTCCGTTCACGACGTACTCGTCGCCCTCCCTGACCGCTCTGGTCTTCAGGGCGGCGAGGTCGGTGCCGGCGTCCGGCTCGCTGTAGCCGATGGCGAAGTCCAGCTCGCCGGAGAGGATCCGCGGCAGGAAGTACGCCTTCTGCTCGTCCGTGCCGAACTGCATGATCGTCGGGCCGACCGTGTTGAGCGCCATCAGCGGCAGTGGTACGCCGGCCTGGGCGGCCTCGTCGAAGAAGATGAACTGTTCCATGGGGCTGAGCCCGCGCCCGCCGTACTCCTGCGGCCAGCCGACGCCGAGCCAGCCGTCCGCCCCCAGGCGCCGCACGGTCTCGCGGTAGAACCGCTTCTGGGCGGCGGGGTCGGCGTACCGCGTGTAGACGTTGTCCGGCACCAGCTCGGCGAAGTACGCACGCAGCTCGGTGCGCAGCTGCTGCTGCTCGGGCGTGTATTCGAGGTGCACGGCCCCTCCAGGCTCGGTCCGGGGTTCGACGGCGGACACAGTAGAACTCGTTTCAGAAATAGGGAATGGCGACGGCAGGTCCGTCCGGCGTCGGAGCGGCGGGGAGACGGCGAGACCGTGGGGCACATCCGGACGGGGGCATGTCCGGATGTGACAGGGAATCGTCATTGCGGCCATGGGGGCCGGCGGTGAGGATGGGGTCATGCCCCTTCCGCACCGGGTCGTCATCGCGGTCTTCCCCGATGTCGATCTCCTCGACGTCACCGGCCCCGCCGAGGTCTTCGCGCTGGCCAACCGCGAGACCGCGGGACGCGCCGGCTACGAGGTCCGCCTCGCCGGACCGGCCGCGGGACCGGTCCGTACGTCGGCCGGCGTACGGATCCTCGCGGACCTCTCCTTCGACGAGGTCGGCGAGGACGTGGACACCCTGCTCGTGCCCGGCGCGGTCGACATGACCGACGAAGGGCCCGTGGCCCGGGTCGACCCGGACGTCGTGGCCTGGGTGAAGGACACCGCCCGGCACGCGCGGCGCGTGGCCTCGGTGTGCGTGGGGGCGCACCTGCTGGCCGCGGCGGGGCTCCTCGACGGGAAGACGGCGACGACCCACTGGTCGACCGCCGCCCAGCTCGCCGCCGACCACCCCGGGGTCACGGTCGACCCGGACCCCATCTTCGTCCGCACCGACCGCGGCCGACTGTGGACCGGGGCGGGGATCAGCGCCTGTCTCGATCTGGCGCTGGCGCTGGTCGCCGAGGACCAGGGCGAGCAGACGGCCCTCACGGTCGCCCGGCAGCTGGTCCTGTACCTCAAACGGCAGGGCGGACAGAGCCAGTTCTCCGTGCCGCTCAGCAAGTCGGCCACGACCCGGCGGGACATCGACGAGCTCCGTCTGTGGATCGCCGACCACCTCGACGGGGACCTGTCCGCGGGGGCGCTGGCCGCCCGGATGTGCCTGAGCGAACGGCACTTCGCCCGCGTCTTCACCCAGGAGACGGGCACGAGCCCCGCCGCGTACGTCGAGGCCGCGCGGATCGAGGTCGCCCGGCGGCTGCTGGAGACCACCGACCATCCGCTCGACCGGATCGCGGCGGCGGCCGGGCTCGGCTCGGTCGAGACGCTGCACCGGGCGTTCCGGCGGCAGGTCGCGACGACACCGGTCGCCTATCGGCGGCGGTTCCGCACGGCGGCCGACTGACACGGGCCGCCGCCCGAGTCCACCCCTTCCCCGGATTCCACTGGGTCCACCCCATCCGGTCCGATCACCGGACCGTCCCTTCGCACAGGCGAGGCAGACGGCTTCGCCCTGCCCTAATCCCTTGAAAGAGGCACCTGATGAGCACGCTCACCCCGTCCCAGGCCCTGCGCGACGTCTTCGCCCTGGACAACGAGCCGCCGCGGCTCGCCGAGTCCGTCCTGCTCCTGGTCGACATCCAGAACACCTACCGCACCGGCGTGATGGCGCTGCCCGGCGCCGACGAGGCCGCCGCGGCCGCCGCCCGGCTGCTGCGGCGGGCCCGTGCCGCGGGCACCCCGGTCGTGCACGTCATCAACGACAGCGGCGAGGGCACCCCGTACGACATCCGTGCCCACATCGGCGCGATCTGCGACGAGGTCGCGCCCGTCGAGGGCGAGGCGGTGGTCGTCAAGACGCTGCCCGACTCCTTCCAGGGCACCGACCTGGAGAAGGTCCTGACCGAGCTGGGCTTCGCCCCGGGCGGCGAGAAGGATCTCGTGCTGGCCGGCTTCATGACGCACATGTGCGTCACGTTCACCGCGCAGGGCGCCGTCAACCACGGCTACCGGCCCACGGTCGTCGCCGAGGCCACCGCGACCCGCGCCCTCACCGCCCCGGACGGCGCCGTCGTCTCCGCCGACACGCTGCAGGCCGCCGCGCTGACCACCATCACCGACCGGTTCGGGCCCGTCGTGGCCACGGTCGACGCCCTGCCCGCCTGAGCCGTCCGCTCCGTCTGCGCCGGGTTCGCGGCGACCGGTCCCGTGCCGCGCGACCCTCAGCCCATCGTCGCCAGGAACGCGTCGCACGCCTGCGCGCAGCGGCGGCAGGCCTCGGCGCAGTCGGCCGAGGCCGGGCGCAGGTCGCACAGGAAGGCGCAGCGCAGGCAGATGGCGCGGCACCATTCGACCTGCAGGCGGACGCGCTGCTCGTCCTGGTCGCTCTGGTCGGCCAGGACCCGGGCCGTCGCGTCGCACACGTCCGCGCAGGCGCTGTTGAGGCGGGGCCCGGCCCCGGACTCGGCCGGTCCGCGCCGCTTGGCGCACTCGCGTACGCACTCGTCGCAGGCCTGCGCGCACGCGAAGCGGTCCTCCAGGTAGCGGACGAGGTCCTGGTGACCGAGTTCCTTCTCGGGCGCGGGGGTCGTCGCCGTGGACGTCGTCACCGCCGTGGGCACGACGGGCGTCGTGGCCGTCACGGGCGGCTCGCTGGTGACGGGTGGTGCGACTGTCATGGGCGTACTGGGTGTGGTGGGTGTCACGGGGCCCCTCCCTTCGCTCCCGCACGGGTAGCCGCCCGTCGATTGGCTCAAACACGCCCGGGACGCGCCGCCGGAAGGAAACGGATACCAGGGGGAGTTCCCGAACGGGGGGGCGGGAACTCCTGGGGCGGGGAGCGGCCGGTCGCCGCTCCCCGCCCTTGCGTCGCGCCCCGTCCAGCCCGCCGCCGCGCGGTAGAACGACGACATGACGCCGCATCACGGACCTGGACACGGACACCACGGGCCCCACCGGTCCCCCGGACCGGGCAGCCGGTCCGTGCCCACCGCGGAGATCGGCGACCGCCATCCACTGTCCCTGGTCCTCGTCACCCTCACCGCCGTCAGCGGGCTCGTCGACGCCGTCTGCCACCTCGGCCTCGGCCATGTCTTCACCGCCAACATGACGGGAAACGTCGTCGTCATCGGATTCGCCCTGGCCGGGGCTCCCGGTTTCTCCGTCACCGGCTCGCTGGTGTCCCTCCTGGCCTTCCTCGTCGGCGCCGCGGGCGCAGGACGGCTCGCCCTCGCCTTCCGTGGACGGCATCGCGTCCCCTGGGTACGCACCGCGGTCTGGGGCGAGGCGCTGCTCCTCGCGGTCGCCACGGCCGCCGCGTTCGCCACCGGCGGTACGCCGCCGTATCCCGTGATCGTCCTGGTCGCCCTGGCGATGGGCCTGCGCAACGGCACCGTCGGCCGGCTGGCCGTACCGGACATGACGACGACGGTGCTCACCCGCACCCTGGCCGCGCTCGCCGCCGAGTCGCGGCTCGCGGGCGGCACGGACCGGCGGGCCGTCCGCCGGATCGTCGCCGTGACGGCGATGCTCGCGGGTGCGATCCCCGGCGCCTGGCTCGTCCTCCACCACGGCATCGCCTGGCCCCTGCTCCTGACCACCCTGATCGTCGCGGCGACGGCCCTCGCGTACCGCGAGCACGCGTGAACCGGATCAACTCCCGGAAGCCTTCCCGCTTTAGACAATGTCTCGGTTTGGTCTCGGTCCCGTACGCGGTGAGCAAGGCGGCGCCAGGCCCTCGTACTCCCGCTCCGAGAGGCCGAGTTGCACGGCGTCGGAGCAAGGGCCATGACGCTCGGCGACGGCCATGACACGAGGACACGAGGAGACCCCGATGACCGGCACGACGGGCACCACCCGCATGTACCGCAGGAACACCGCCCTGTTCGTTTCCTTCGCGGCGGCGGGCGCCCTGCTGCTGTCCGCCTGCGGCGGCGGTGACGACACCGGCTCCGGGTCCCCCTCCGGCGCCGCGTCCTCGTCTTCGTCCTCGTCTTCGCCCTCCTCTTCGGCAGCCGACACCTCCGGCTCCATGGAGCTCGCCCTCAAGTCCGGCACCGCGCGGCAGAACGGTGCCCCCGAGAACACCGGGGACTGGGCCAACCCGCCCGGCAAGCCCGCGGCGAAGCCCGTCCAGCGCAAGTGGGTCCAGCTCTCGGCGGGCCGCGCGGGCGACCTCGACCCGGTGGTCGTCAACGGCTCCGGCTTCACCCTCTACCGCTTCGACAAGGACACCGCCTCGCCCTCCAGGTCGAACTGCGACGGCGCCTGCGCCACGACGTGGCCGCCCGTACTCGTGGACCCTGGCGGCAAGATATTCGTCGACGGTGTGGACCCGTCACAGGTCGGCGTCATCAAGCGCGACGACGGCACCCACCAGGCGACCATCGGCGGTTGGCCGGTGTACCGCTTCAGCAAGGACGTCCGGCCCGGTGACACCAACGGCCAGGGCGTGGGCGGGACATGGTTCGGCGTGCGGCCCGACGGACAGAAGGCGGGGCAGCCCGCAGGACAGGAGGGGCAGCCGGGCCAGGACGAGCAGGGCGGGCAGGACGAGGCCGCTTCCGGCGACGGGGCGCGGGCCGCCGCACCGGCGACCAGCGCGATCCTCTTCGACGAGCCCGGCTTCTCCGACAGCGGTCCGGCCCAGGGGGTCGCGGGCAAGGGCTGCCAGGACGTCGCCCGGCCCAAGGTGACCTCGTCGATCTCGCTCAGCGGCTCGGCGAAGATCTGGTCCGGCCCAGACTGCACCGGTGAGTCCGAGGTGATCAACGGAGACGTCGCCGACCTCGGCACCATCGGATTCGACAACAAGATCAGCTCGGTGACGTTCGGCTGATGGTGACGTTCGGCTGATCCCGCGCCGCGCGCGGCGGCCTCCACAGACCGGCGCCCACCCCGATCCGTCCCCCGGGGGTGGGCGCCACTCCTGCGCGCCCGCTCACCCCTCGCCCACCGCGCACTTCAACGGCCACGGCTCCCGCCCAGGCGCCGCGCCGACGCCTTCAGGTGGACCATCGCCACCGACGGCGGCACGACGCCCGCTCCGTCCTCGGCGCCCGCCAGCACCGCGGAGAAGGCGAGACGGTGATCGACCCGCCGCCGCACCGTCCGGTCGGCGGTGAGCGTGTACTCCACACTCGTACGCCCCATCGCGGGGACCCTGACCCGTCGTGGCCCCTCCGCCCTCGCCGACCAACCGGCGCCGGGGTGGGCGGTGACGGTGACCGTGCGGGCCTCGGCGGTGAAGTTGTAGACGTCCAGCGCCATCCGGGTACGGGAGCCGAGCCGGTAGCCCAGGGGCGGATCCGCGTCCCCGTCCTCCTTGCCCGGGGCCGCGTTGCGCGCGGCGTACCGCTGGCTGAGGACGATGTGCTCGGCGGCGGAGAGCGCACGCCGTCGCGGTCCGTCGGCGTACGCACACCTGCCGTCGGCAGGCGTACGCGCGGCCTCGTCGCCGCCCGCCGAGACCACGTACACGGGGTCACGCGAGAGGGGCACCTCTCCCGCGGCCGTCCGGGTCCCCTCCCCCAGCCTCCGCCCCATGATGTCGTGCACGGCCGACACCGCCCCGAAGGGGCGCGGGTGAACCCGCACGGGCTCCGGAGCCCACGCCACGGTCACCCGCACCCGCCGCCCCTCCCCGTCCCGCTCCCCCGTGTCGAAGAC
>NZ_LIRJ01000010.1 GCF_001419745.1 Streptomyces silaceus
CCGCAGCGAGGCCTCGACGGCGCGGCGGATGTGGAGCGCGCTGAGCCGGTCGTGGTTGGGCCACGACTGCTGGTGCCACGGCGTGCCGTCGTTGGTCATGTTGCCGTACACCTTGGTGGCGAGGACGACCTTGTCGCGCCGCCCGCCACCCCGCGCGAACCACGATCCGAGGATGCTCTCCGTCCGGCCCTTCTCCTCGTCGACGCCGTAGATGTCCGCCGTGTCGAAGAAGTTGATGCCGGCGTCGAGCGCCGTGTCCATGAGCGCGTGGCTGGTCTCCTCGTCGGCCAGGCCGCCGAAGTTCATCGTGCCGAGCACGATCCTGCTCACCTTGAGGCCGGTGCGTCCGAGCTGCGTGTACTCCATGGGCGCACAGTGAACTCGCTGGAGCGCACTCGAAGTCAAGGGCTTCGGAGAGGCCCGGCGGCGGGCGGCCCGTCGGGCAGAGGTCCGGCGGCGGGCGGTCCGTCGGGCGTGGGGCCGCTCAGACCTGTTCGGCGCGGAAGGCCGCCGGAGTCACCCCGGTGTGCAGCTGGAAGAACTTCGAGAAGTTCGCGGAGTCGGCGAAGCCGACGGCCGCGCCGATCCGGCCCACCGGCAGCTCGGTGTGGGCCAGCAGCCGCTTCGCCTCCAGGACCACGCGCCGGTCGATGAAGCCCTTGGGGGTCTGGCCGGTGGCGGCGCGCACGGCGCGCACCAGGGTGCGCCGTGAGTAACCGAGTTCGTCCGCGTACGCGCTGACGCTGTGATTGGTCGTGAAGCCCTGCTCCACCGCGGCGCGGAAGCGGGTGAACGTCGTGTCGGGCTGCGGCCGGCACTCGTCGGCCGCGGCCTGCGCCGACACATGCGCCACGCGCAGCATGAAGGCGGTCAGCGAGTGCCGCAGCACGTTCGTGTGCAGGCTCAGCGGGAGGGTCTCGGTGTCCAGGTACTCGCGCTGGAGCTGTTCGAGCGAGGAGTCCAGCGCGGCGCGTTGGGCCGCGTCCGGGTGGAGCAGCGGCGGGCGGTCGTAGCGGTACATGCCCGTCGACTCCACGGTCGCGCGCGGCAGGAAGCCGGGCTGCATCGTGAGGGCCGTGCCGGCATAGCGGTCGGTGGCCGAGAAGCCGTGCACCTGGCCGGGCCTGATCCACAGGATGTCGCCCGCCGCGGCCTCGTACGGGGTGAAGTCGACCGTGTGGTGGACCGGGCCCTCGCGGAAGAACAGCAGGACGTGGAAGTCGATCCGGTGCACGCGTCGCGCGAGGCCCACGCCGCCCGCCCAGGGGCCGTCCGTGCCCATCGGGCCGACCTGCATCCCGACGCCGGAGACGCTCGCGCTCGGGTCGAAGGGATACGTACGGATGTGCTCCGCGGCTCCCAGATGTGCGCTCGGATGTGCGCCGCCCCGCTCCGTCATCCGCATTCCTCGTGCTTGATCGACTTCGACTGCTGACCGTGTCCCATTTTCACCGAACGCTGACACGGGGGCACCTACCTCGCCAAAAGTATGACCTTTAAGTTCGTACGTGGCTGGACCAGGGACTTTGGACCCGGACCGCCGGTGCCTTCCGGCACCACGGATGCACAACGGATGCGAAGGAAGTCTTACAGATGAGCACGCAGACACCGGACGCCCTCGGCCCCTTCGAGTGGACCGACCTCGATCGGCGTGCCGTCGACACCGCCCGCCTCCTGGCGGCCGATGCCGTGCAGCAGGTCGGCAACGGGCACCCCGGCACGGCCATGAGCCTGGCCCCCGCCGCGTACACCCTCTTCCAGAAGGTCATGCGGCACGACCCGGCCGACCCCGAGTGGACCGGCCGCGACCGCTTCGTCCTCTCGCCCGGCCACACCAGCCTCACCCTCTACACCCAGCTCTTCCTCTCCGGCTACGAGCTGGAGCTCGACGACCTCAAGGCCTTCCGCACGCAGGGCTCCAAGACGCCGGGGCACCCCGAGTACGGCCACACCGCCGGGGTCGAGACGACGACCGGGCCGCTCGGCCAGGGCGTCGCCAACGCCGTCGGCATGGCCATGGCCGCCCGCTACGAGCGCGGCCTGTTCGACCCCGAGGCCCCCGAGGGCACGAGCCCCTTCGACCACACCATCTGGGCGATCGTCTCCGACGGCGACCTGGAGGAGGGCGTCTCCGCCGAGGCCTCCTCGCTGGCCGGACACCAGAAGCTCGGCAACCTCGTCTTCGTCTACGACGACAACCACATCTCCATCGAGGGCGACACCGCGACCGCCTTCTCCGAGGACGTCCTCAAGCGCTACGAGGCGTACGGCTGGCACGTGCAGCGCATCACGCCGCAGGAGAACGGCGACGTCGACGTCGCGGCCCTCTACGAGGCGCTCGCCGCCGCCAAGGCCGAGACCGAGCGGCCCTCGATCATCGCGATGCGCACGATCATCGCCTGGCCCGCACCGACCGCGCAGAACACCGAGGCCTCGCACGGCTCCGCGCTCGGCGCCGACGAGATCGCCGCCACCAAGCGCGTCCTCGGCTTCGACCCCGAGCGGACGTTCATCGTCGAGGACGACGTCATCGCCCACACCCGCGCCGCCCTCGACCGCGGCGCCGAGGCCCACGCCGCCTGGGACAAGCGGCTGGGAGCCTGGCGCACCGAGAACCCCGAGCGCTCCGCACTGCTCGACCGGATCGTCGCGGGCCGCCTCCCCGAGGGCTGGGAGCAGGCGCTCCCCGTCTTCGAGCCCGGCACGAAGGTCGCCACGCGCGCCGCGTCCGGCAAGGTCCTCGCGGCCCTCGGCCCGGTCATCCCCGAGCTGTGGGGCGGCTCCGCCGACCTCGCGGGCTCCAACAACACCACCATCGACAAGACGTCGTCCTTCCTCCCCAAGGGCAACCCCCTCCCGGAGGCCGACCCGTACGGCCGCACCGTCCACTTCGGCATCCGCGAGTTCTCGATGGCCGCGGAGATGAACGGCATCGCGCTGCACGGCAACACCCGCATCTATGGCGGCACGTTCCTGGTGTTCTCGGACTACATGCGCAACGCCGTCCGCATGTCGGCGCTCATGCAGCTCCCGGTCACCTACGTCTGGACCCACGACTCCGTCGGCCTGGGCGAGGACGGCCCGACCCACCAGCCGGTCGAGCACCTCGCCTCGCTGCGCGCCATCCCGGGCCTGAACGTGGTCCGCCCGGCCGACGCCAACGAGACGGCCGTCGCCTGGCGCGAGATCCTGCGCCGCGGCTCGGTCGCGCCGGCCCCGCACGGCCTGGCGCTGACCCGGCAGGGCGTCCCGACGTACGAGCGCAACGAGGAAGCCGCCAAGGGCGGTTACGTCCTGGTCGAGGCGTCCAAGGAGACCCCCGACGTCCTCCTGGTCGCCACCGGCTCCGAGGTGCAGCTCGCCGTCGCCGCCCGCGAGGCGCTGGAGGCCGAGGGACTCGCCACCCGCGTCGTGTCGATGCCGTCCGTCGAGTGGTTCGAGGAGCAGGACCAGGCGTACAAGGATTCCGTCCTGCCGCCGTCGGTCAAGGCCCGGGTCGCCGTCGAGGCCGGGATCGGCCTGACCTGGTACCGCTACGTCGGCGACGCGGGGCGCATCGTCTCCCTGGAGCACTTCGGCGCCTCCGCCGACGCCGGTGTCCTCTTCCGCGAGTTCGGCTTCACCGCCGAGAACGTCGCGGCCAAGGCCCGTGAGTCCGTGGCCGCCGCCCGCGCCTGATCACGCGATCCTGATCACCCTGTCCTGATCATCACCGCACACTGAGCACGTCCGAAAGAAGATGACCGACATGAGCAACGCCGTCGCACCCCTCAAGGCCCTGTCCGACGAAGGCGTTTCCATCTGGCTCGACGACCTGTCCCGCACGCGCATCGAGTCCGGCAACCTCGCCGAGCTCATCGAGCGCAAGCACGTCGTGGGCGTCACCACGAACCCCTCGATCTTCCAGGCCGCCATCGGCTCCGGCGAGGGCTACGAGGACCAGCTCGCCGACCTGGCCGTCCGCAAGGTCACCGTCGACGAGGCCGTCCGCATGATGACCACGGCCGACGTCCGCGCCGCCGCCGACATCCTGCGCCCCGTGCACGACGCGACGGGCGGCCGCGACGGCCGGGTCTCCATCGAGGTCGACCCGCGCCTGGCCCACGACACCGAGGCCACGATCGCCGAGGCCAAGCAGCTGGCCTGGCTCGTCGACCGCCCGAACGTCATGATCAAGATCCCGGCGACGAAGGCGGGCCTCCCGGCCATCACCGAGGTCATCGGCCTCGGCATCTCCGTCAACGTCACGCTGATCTTCTCCCTCGACCGCTACAAGGCCGTCATGGACGCCTACCTGGCCGGTCTGGAGAAGGCCCACGAGCGCGGCATCGACCTCTCCACGATCCACTCCGTCGCCTCCTTCTTCGTCTCGCGCGTCGACTCCGAGATCGACAAGCGCCTCGGCAAGGTCGGCTCGGACGAGGCGCTCGCCCTCAAGGGCAAGGCCGCCCTCGCCAACGCCCGTCTCGCGTACGAGGCGTACGAGCAGGTCTTCGCCACCGACCGCGCGGTCCGGCTGGAGGCGGCGGGCGCCCACAAGCAGCGCCCCCTGTGGGCCTCGACCGGCGTGAAGGACCCGGCGTACAAGGACACCCTGTACGTCGACGAGCTGGCCGCCCCCGGCACCGTGAACACCATGCCGGAGGCCACCCTCGACGCCACCGCCGACCACGGCGACATCCACGGCGACACCGTCACCGGCACCTACGAGCAGTCCCGCGCCGAGCTCGCCGCGGTCGAGCGTCTCGGCATCTCCTACGACGAGGTCGTCCAGCAGCTGGAGGACGAGGCCGTCGCCAAGTTCGAGATCGCGTGGAACGACCTGCTCGCCGCCGTCGCGACCGCCCTGAACGGCAAGGGAGCTGACACGAAGTGAGCACGAACCGTCCCTGGCGCAACCCGCTGAGAGACCCCCGCGACCGGCGTCTGCCGCGCGTCGCGGGCCCCTCCGGGCTCGTCATCTTCGGCGTCACCGGTGACCTGTCCCGCAAGAAGCTGATGCCGGCCGTGTACGACCTCGCCAACCGCGGACTGCTGCCGCCGGGCTTCTCGCTCCTCGGCTTCGCCCGCCGCGAGTGGGAGGACCAGGACTTCGCGCAGGTCGTCCACGACTCCGTGCGCGAGCACGCCCGCACCCCCTTCCGCGAGGAGGTCTGGCAGCAGCTCGCCGAGGGCATGCGCTTCATCCCCGGCGACTTCGACGACGACACCGCCTTCAAGCAGCTGCGCGAGGCCGTCGACGAGCTGGACGAGAAGCGCGGCACCAGCGGCAACTACGCCTTCTACCTCTCGGTCCCGCCGAAGTTCTTCCCCAAGGTCGTCCAGCAGCTCAAGAAGCACGGCCTGGCGGACGCCCCGAAGGGTTCCTGGCGCCGGGCCGTCATCGAGAAGCCGTTCGGCCACGACATCGAGTCGGCGCGCGAGCTCAACGCGATCGTCCACGACGTCTTCGCGCCCGAGCAGGTCTTCCGCATCGACCACTACCTGGGCAAGGAGACCGTCCAGAACATCCTGGCGCTCCGCTTCGCCAACCAGATGTACGAACCCATCTGGAACCGGTCGTACGTGGACCACGTGCAGATCACCATGGCCGAGGACATCGGCATCGGCGGCCGTGCCGGCTACTACGACGGCATCGGCGCCGCCCGTGACGTCATCCAGAACCACCTGCTCCAGCTGATGGCGCTCACCGCCATGGAGGAACCGGCCGCGTTCGACGCCGAGTCGCTCGTGACGGAGAAGCTCAAGGTCCTCAAGTCCGTGCGGCTCCCCGCCGACCTGGGGGAGTCCACGGTCCGCGCGCAGTACGCCGAGGGCTGGCAGGGCGGCGAACGGGTCAAGGGCTACCTCCAGGAGGACGGCATCGACCAGAGGTCGAAGACCGACACCTACGCCGCCGTGAAGCTGGAGATCGACAACCGCCGCTGGGCGGGCGTCCCCTTCTACCTGCGCACCGGCAAGCGCCTGGGCCGCCGCGTCACCGAGATCGCGGTCGTCTTCCAGCGCGCCCCGCACTCCCCGTTCGACTCCACCGCCACCGAGGAACTCGGCCAGAACGCGGTCGTCATCCGGGTCCAGCCGGACGAGGGCATGACCGTACGCTTCGGGTCCAAGGTCCCGGGCACCTCGATGGAGATCCGCGACGTGTCGATGGACTTCGCGTACGGCGAGTCGTTCACGGAGTCCAGCCCGGAGGCGTACGAGCGCCTGATCCTGGACGTACTGCTGGGCGACGCCAACCTCTTCCCGCGCACGGAGGAGGTCGAGGAGTCCTGGCGCATCCTCGACCCGATCGAGGCGCACTGGGACACCCACGGCACGCCCGCCCGGTACGCCTCGGGCAGCTGGGGCCCCAAGGAAGCCGACGAGATGCTCGCACGAGACGGACGGAGCTGGCGCAGGCCATGAAGATCGACCTGACCGACACCACGGCAAGCAAGATCAACAAGGCGCTCGTGCAGGGGCGCCGGTCCATCGGCACCCCCGCCGTGGGCGTCGTCCTGACGATGGTGATCGTCACCGACGAGGAGAACGCGTACGACGCCACCAAGGCCGCCCAGGAGGCGTCCCGTGAGCACCCCTCGCGCACCCTCGTCGTCATCAAGCGCACCGCCCGCACCCCGCGCGACCGGCAGGGCAACCGCCTGGACGCCGAGATCCGCATCGGCGCCGACGCCGGCACCGGCGAGACCGTGATCCTGCGCCTGCACGGCGAGGTCGGCCGGCACGCCGACTCCGTCGTCCTGCCGCTGCTCCTGCCCGACGCCCCGGTCGTCGTGTGGTGGCCGGTCGACGCCCCGGACGAGCCCGCCAAGGACCCGCTCGGCGCGCTGGCCGCCCGCCGCATCACCGACGCGTACGCCGTCGAGGACCCGATCGCCGCCCTCGCGGCCCGCGCCGTGTCCTACGCCCCCGGCGACACGGACCTCGCCTGGACCCGGCTCACGCCGTGGCGCTCCATGCTCGCCGCCGCCCTCGACCAGGCGCACGCCGACGTGGTCTCCGCGGCCGTCGAGTCCGAGGCCGAGAACCCCAGCGCCGAACTCCTCGCGCGCTGGCTCGGCGCCCGCCTCGGCGTCCCCGTCGAGCGCGTCACCACCGCCGGGCCCGTCATCACGGCGGTCCGCCTCGGCACGGTCAACAGAGAGATCCGCATCGACCGCCCCGACGGCCCGCTGGCCACCCTGTCCCTGCCCGGCCAGCCCGAGCGCACCCTCGCCCTGAAGGTCCGCTCCACCGCCGAGCTCATCGCCGAAGAACTCCGCCGCCTCGACGCCGACGAGATGTACGCCGTGGCCCTGCACGGAGACGCCTCCGGCTCCACCGCCACCAAGGAGTCCGTTCCAGATGCCTGACACCGACCTCCCGCTCACCGGCCGCCCCCAGTGGAGCGCCCTGGCGGACCACCGGGCCAAGACCGAGGGCACCCACCTGCGTGAGCTGTTCGCCGCCGACCCGCGGCGCGCCGAGCGCTACACGGTCCGCGTCGGCGACCTGCACATCGACTACTCCAAGCACCTGATCACGGACGAGACGCTCGCCCTGCTCCAGGAACTGGCCGCCGCCACCGACGTGTTCGGGCAGCGCGACGCCATGTTCCGCGGCGAGAAGATCAACACGACCGAGGGGCGGGCCGTGCTGCACACCGCCCTGCGCGCCCCCGCGGACGCCGTGATCGAGGTCGACGGCGAGAACGTCGTGCCGAAGGTGCACGCCGTCCTCGACAAGATGGCCGCGTTCGCCGGGCGGATCCGCTCGGGGGAGTGGACCGGCCACACCGGCAAGCGGATCAAGAACGTCGTGAACGTCGGCATCGGCGGCTCCGACCTCGGTCCCGCCATGGCGTACGAGGCGCTGCGCCCCTACACCGCACGGGAGTTGACGTTCCGCTTCGTCTCGAACGTCGACGGCGCCGATCTGCACGAGGCCGTCCGCGACCTCGACCCGGCCGAGACGCTGTTCGTCATCGCGTCGAAGACCTTCACGACGATCGAGACGATCACCAACGCCACGGCGGCGCGCGCCTGGCTGCTCGCCTCCCTCGGTGACGAGGCGGCCGTCGCCAAGCACTTCGTCGCCCTGTCGACGAACGCCGAGAAGGTCGCGGAGTTCGGCATCGACACGGCCAACATGTTCGAGTTCTGGGACTGGGTCGGCGGTCGCTACTCCTTCGACTCGGCGATCGGGCTCTCCCTGATGATCGCCATCGGCCCCGACGCCTTCCGTGAGCTGCTCGACGGCTTCCACCTCGTCGACGAGCACTTCCGCACGGCCCCGGCCGAGGCCAACGCGCCGTTGCTGCTTGGCCTGTTGGGCATCTGGTACGGCAACTTCCACGACGCCCAGTCGCACGCGGTCCTGCCGTACTCGCACTACCTCTCCAAGTTCACCGCGTACCTCCAGCAGCTGGACATGGAGTCCAACGGCAAGTCCGTGGACCGCGCGGGCCGGCCGGTCCAGTGGCAGACGGGTCCCGTGGTCTGGGGCACGCCGGGCACGAACGGCCAGCACGCCTACTACCAGCTCATCCACCAGGGCACGAAGGTGATCCCGGCGGACCTCATCGGCTTCGCCAAGCCGGTCGAGGAGCTCGGCGCGCTCGCGGACCAGCACGACCTGCTGATGGCCAACCTGTTCGCGCAGGGCCAGGCGCTCGCCTTCGGCAAGACGCCGGAGGAGGTGCGCGCCGAGGGCGTCGCCGAGGAGCTGGTGGCCCACAAGACGTTCCGCGGCAACCACCCGACGACGACGATCCTCGCCGAGGAGCTGACCCCCTCGGTCCTCGGCCAGCTCATCGCGCTCTACGAGCAGAAGGTGTTCGTGCAGGGCGCGGTGTGGACCATCGACTCCTTCGACCAGTGGGGCGTCGAGCTCGGCAAGGTGCTCGCCAAGCGCGTCGAGCCCGCCCTCACGGACGGCGCCGAGGTCCCCGGCCTCGACGCCTCCACCCAGTCCCTGGTCGCCACCTACCGCGCGCTGCGCGGCCGTACCGCAGAAGGCAAGTGAACTGACATGGCAGAGATGCAGCTGGGTCTGATCGGTCTCGGCAAGATGGGCGGCAACATGCGCGAGCGCATCCGCCGCGCCGGCCACACCGTCATCGGCTACGACCGCAACCCCGAGGTCTCCGACGTCGCCTCCCTCGCCGAGCTCGTCGAGCGGCTCGAAGGCCCGCGCGTGGTCTGGGTGATGGTCCCCGCGGGCGCCCCGACGCAGTCCACCGTGGACGAGCTGAAGGAACTGCTCTCCGAGGGCGACATCGTCGTGGACGGCGGCAACTCCCGCTGGACGGACGACGAGAAGCACGCCGCCGAGCTCGCCGAGCGCGGCATCGGCTTCGTCGACGCCGGGGTCTCCGGCGGCGTGTGGGGCCTGGAGAACGGCTACGCGCTGATGGTCGGCGGCTCCGACGAGAACGTCGCGCGCGTCAAGCCGATCTTCGAGGCGCTCAAGCCCGAGGGCGAGTTCGGGTACGTCCACGCGGGCAAGGTCGGCGCCGGCCACTTCTCCAAGATGGTCCACAACGGCATCGAGTACGCGATGATGCAGGCCTACGCCGAGGGCTGGGAGCTCCTGGAGGCGGCCGACTCGGTCACCGACGTGCGTGAGGTCTTCCGC
>NZ_LIRJ01000100.1 GCF_001419745.1 Streptomyces silaceus
CCGCGGCCGGACCGGCCACGGCCAGCATGCTCGCGCGCGCGGGCCCCTCGCAGCGCGCGGAACGAATACCTGAAGTCCCAGGCAGGCGCCCTCCCTATCCGTTTAACGAAGCGGGACACGGGGCGCGAGGAGCCGCTTCCGCACGACGCGAGGCGCCACCCGAGGCTGCGCGAAGCTCCGCGCATGCATGAAGGACACGCCCCCGGGAATCCGTCCAGTCCTCGCACGCATGTGTGCCCCTCCGTGTCAGGAACAGCCTGTGAACGCCGTGAACGCCGTGAACGCCGTGAACGCGCCACAAGACCCGCACCTGTTCACCCACCTCTACGGAAGGATCGCGCTCCGGGGCGCCGGCCAGGAGAACGAATCCCTGGCGCACGTCGCGGTCGGCACCGTCAGCGTCGACGAGGTCGTCGTCGCCCGCCCCCGTGACGACGACGAACCGGCGTTCGGCGCCCTGTGCATGCGCTTCACCCCCGTCGACGCCGACGACACGGCGACGGCGGGCCCGGCAGGCGTACGGCTGCCGATGCGTCGGCCGCCGACCGCCGGAAACGTCGCCGTCGTCTGTCACGGGGACCTGCCCCACCCCCACGATCCGGCCGATGCGCCGGGCGACGGGCAGCAGACGACGCGGCTGGACGCCGCCGTCGTGGACACCACACAGCCCCACGCCCCGCCGCCCCCGGGCCGGTTCCGCGACGTCGAGCATCTCCCCGTCGCCCGCGACGCGGCAGAGCACCTGGACGCCACGGTGGCCTGTCTGCACAACGTGCTGGAGCTCGCTCCCTGGCAGGACGGCCAGCCCTCCCTCCTCCTCGACTCCTCCGCCCGGCTGCTGTCCGCCAGCCTCCTCGGCTGCATGCCCCGCCGCCCCGACCGGGGTTCCCGCGGACACACGACCACCCTGCACCGGGCCATCGGCTTCATCCACTCCCACGCCGAACAGCCCCTGACGCTCGCCGACGTCGCCGCCGCCGCGCACGTCACCGCCCGCGCCCTTCAGTACGCCTTCGCCCACCTCGACACGACCCCGCTGGCGTATCTGCGCGACGTCCGCCTCACCCGCGCGCACACCGAACTCCAGCGCGCGAGCCCGGCCACCGACACCGTCACCGACATCGCCCTGCGCTGGGGCTTCGCCCACCCGGGCCGCTTCGCCGCCTACTACCGCGCCGCCTACGGGATCAGCCCCTCCACGACGCTCCTCCGCGCGCCGCCGCCTTACGCCTGACGAGTCCCCTCGGCGTGGCGTATCAGGAGAGCTGCCGCAGTGTCTCGGCGGGCGCCCTGCCGTACGCCTCGCGATAGTGGGCGGCGAAGCGCCCCTGATGCGCGAAGCCCCAGCGCAGCGCGATGTTCGTGACCGATCCCCGGCTCGGCTCGGCGGCCAGGAGGTCGGCGTGGGCGCGGTCCAGCCTCACCCGGCGCAGGTGCCGCAGGGGGGTGGTGTCGGCGTGCCGGGCGAACGCGTACTGCAGCGCTCGCGGGGTGACGCACACCGCCGCGGCGATCTCGGCGAGCCCGATGTCGCGTGCGGCGTTGTCCTCGATGAAGGCGAGCGCCCGGCGCAGGGTGTCCGGATGGCCGTCGCGGCTGTCGGTGCGGGCCTGCTGTCCGGCGTCCGGGCGGTCGGTATGGGGCAGACAGGTCAGCGTGACGGCCGCCAGATGCCGCAACGCCGTTCCCACCACCAGCGGATGATCCGCGGTGGCGCTCGCGTGGGCCGGCAGAACCGTGTCCCGCACGTACGCGACGGTCGCGTGGAGCACCCTGTTGGCCTCCGCGTCGACAGGCCGGGTCCCGGTCAGCCGGACGGCTCCGGGCCCCTCGGCCGCGGTCCGCTGCAGGTGAGAAGGGGCGAACGACACGATGGTATAGTCGGCCTCGCGCACCTCACCCCGGTAGGGGCGGCCGGGGTGAGCGACCAGGAACGTCTCGCCCGGCCCGCACACCTCGTCGCCGCTGGTGTGCACGCCCTCGTTCACGGACACCAGACAGAGCCGGTCCAGCGGGCCCGCGTCATAGGACATGGTGTAGCCGAACGACAGCTCGTCCACAGTCAGCCCGCCCTCGGTGCGGTGGTCTACGCGGGCGCGGGCGTTCTCCGGCCGTCCGCTGATCGTCATCGGTGTGAAGGCCCGGGAGAGATACTCCTCCGTGGCCTGCAGGTCGTCGCTGTCGAAAACCGCCGTCTCCATCGAAGTCACCTCCGTGTCCGCACGCTAACAACGCGCCGCCGATAGGCCAACGCGTCGATCCGACCGGACACCCCTCCGGCCAGGGCTCGGGCACTCCTGCGGCGAGGCGTGGCCAGGGCCGAATTTCCGCCGTTGATGCACGGCAGGGGCGTCCGTCGGCCACCCTCGCCCTACGATGCGGGCATGACCTCTGCCGAGTCACAGAAGGACCTCGTCACGGCACCGTCACCCGAGGAAGTCGGCGCCACTTACGACGAGTTCGGGCCGTTGTTCAGTCTGATTCTCGGTGATTCCGCGATCCATGTGGGGAGTTGGTCCGAGCCGTACGGACGCCTCGACGACGTCGACCGCGACGGGCTGGGCGACCGCACTCCGGTGACCACGCTCACCGACCTGGCGAACCGGGCCATGGACCGGCAGACCGATCGCTTCATCGGCCTTCTGCGCCCCCGGCCGGGCGGGCGGGTCCTGGACATCGGCTGCGGCACGGGAGGCCCGACCGTGCGGCTGGCACGGAGCAGCGGCGCGCAGGTCACCGGGATCACCGTCAGCCGACGTCAGGCCGCCGAGGCCACCGAACGGGCGCTCGCCGCCGGGCTGTCCGCCCAGGTGTCGTTCGACCACGCCGACGCCATGCGGCTTCCCTACCCCGACGGCTCGTTCGACGCGGCCCTGGCCGTCGACTCGCTGTGCCACATGAACGACCGGCCGCGGGCGCTGCGCGAGGCCTTCCGGGTGCTGCGGCCGGGCGCGCCGCTGCTGCTCACCGAGTTCACGAAGGCGGGCACGCCGACCCGGGAGCACCTGGACGTCTACCACGCGGTGTGGGCGACCGGGCCGCTGGTGTCGCCGGGCGAGGTCCTGGAGATGGCCGGGGCGGCGGGCTTCGTCACGGAGCGGGTGGAGAACGACACCCACAACGTCGTGATGACCGGCGAGTTGATGCGCCTGCTCTACAACGACCGCCACGACGAGGTCCTGGACCGCTTCGGCCGCGAGACCACGGCCCGGCTGGACACGCTCATGCCGGACCTGTGCGCCTTCTCCACCGGCCACCTCGGCCATCACGTCTTCGTGCTGAGCAAGCCCGCCGCCTGACGCGGCCCCGCCGCGTCCGTCACGGGTCATCAGGCGTCCTGGCGTCGGTCCCGTGCCTTGCCGTATCCGCGGCCACGGCGGTTCGGGTGCACGTCCCTCGGCTCCAGGGTGCCGGGCCCGCCCGGACCGGCCGACCAGACCGTCACCGTCGCCACGGCGTCGCCCCGGTCGTCGTACGCGACCGGACAGCGCGCGTCGGCGTACGGCGACCCGGTCGCCATCGCGTACCGGCGGTCGTCCGTGAACGCCGCCGAACACCGCCCGCCGCACGGCCGCCCGTACGTGCGCACCACGGCACCGACGGTCCGGATTTCCTCCTGGGCGGCCGCCTCACCCCTCCCTCAGCGCCGCCTCCAGGCTCGACTCGATGTCCTGTGCGCCGCGCTGTCTGGCCAGGGCGTACGACTCGGCGCCGAGGGCCGCGCGTGCCGTGCGTTCCGCCTGTTCGCGCACGGGGGCGAGCTCGGGGGTGCCGCGCTGGGGGTGGCCGACCGTGCGCCAGAAGGCGTGTCCCGCGCCGAACATGAACGCGGCCCGCTCGCTCTGGCCCTGGGCCGCGCAGGCCGCCGCGAGCAGGTCGAGTCCCAGGGCGATCCCGAACCGGTCGCCGAGCCGCCGCTTGCCCGCGAGCATCGCGCGGGCGTGCCGTGCCGCGTCGAGGGCGCGGTCCTGGGAGAGCGCGATGAGCGCGAGCTGGTAGTCGAGGTACGAGCGGGTCCAGGACTCGCCCATCTCCTCGCACACCCCGCGCATCTCGACCGCCAGTTCCTCGGCGTCGCCCAGGGCGCCCAGCGCCGTCAGGGCGAAGACCCGCACGAGGTGGCACCGCATCCCGGACGGGGAGCGGGCGACGACCCCGGCGGGAGTCCGGGCGATGGCCCGCTCCGCCTTGTGCAGGGCCACCAGGGGGCGGCCCGACATCAGATAGGTGAGGCCGGCGAGATAGGCGGCCGCCAGGCGGCCCTCGGGGACGACGTCGTGCGCGGAGGCCTGCTCGCACTCCCTCGCCACCTGTGCCGCGGCCTCCTGTTCGCCCTGGAGCAGCAGCACCACGCCGAGCGCCCACAGCGCCTTCGTACGCACCGGACCCGCGTCGGCGTGTTCCAGGAGCCCGCGCTCCAGGTAGTCGCGGGCCTCGTGGAGATGGCCGCAGCAGCTCCAGTAGAAACCGACGCACCCGGCCAGTTCCAGCGCACGCTCGGGCGCGTTGACCAGGAGGTGATCGAGGGCGGCGCACAGGTCGGCGTGGGCCAGGGAGACCCGGCCGTACCAGGCCGGCTGCTCGCGGCTCAGCCAGGCTGCGTCCGCTCCGCGCGCCAGAGCCAGGAAGTACGCGGCGTGGCGGTCCACGGCGTACCGCTCCTCCCCCAGCTTCCGCAGCCACTCACGGCCGTACTCGCGGACCGTGTCGAGCATGGTCCAGTGGCCGGACCGCCAGGTGATGACCGACTGCTCCGCCAGCTCCACGAGAGCGGCGCCGACGCCGTCCTCCGTCAACGGGCCGCCCGCACACACCTTTTGGACGGTCGCGGTGTCGCACGCGCCGCGGAGCACGGACATCCGCGCCCACAGCAGCCGGGCGAGCGGGGTGCTCAGTTCGTGGCTCCAGCCGATGGTGGTGCGCAGGGCCCGGTGGCGGGCGGGCACGACAGAAGCGCCTGATGCGCTCCGCAGGGACGCACGCCGGTACCGCAGTTGCTCGGCGACCTCCTCCACGCTGTGCCGCCGCAGCTGGGCGGCGGCCAGCTCCAGGGCGAGGGGGACGCCGTCCAGGCGGGCGCAGATCCGTGCGGCGGCGGCCGTCCAGTCGACCGCGGCGGCGTACGCTCCCGGGGCGGATTCGACGGCGCGGGCGGTGAAGAGGTCCAGCGCGTCGGAATCCCCCGCCGCGTCGCCCGAGTCCGCGTCGGCGGCCGCCAGGCGCAGCGGCGCGACCGCGAGCACCCGCTCACCCCGTACGCCCAGGCGCCGCCTGCTCGTGGCCAGCACCCTGACGCCCGGCGCCGCCGCCAGCACCTCCGTCACGACCTCCCGGCAGGACGACACCACGTGCTCGCACGAGTCGAGGACGAGGAGTCCCTCCCGGTCGGCCAGCCAGGCGCACAGGGCCTCCACCGGCATCCGCAGCGTGTGGTCGGCCAGGCCGACCGCGCCGGCGATGCGGGACACGAGCAGGCGGTCCCCCATGAGCGGCGAGAGCTCCACCCACCAGACGTCGGCTGCCGTTCCGCGCCCGGAGGCCGTCGCGGTCGAGACCCGCCGGGCGCTCCTGAGGGCGAGCCGGCTCTTGCCGACTCCGCCGACTCCGGTCAGGGTCACCAGCCGGTGCTCCGTCAGTGCCTGGTCGAGGCGTGCCAGATCGGCCCGGCGGCCCACGAAACTCGTCTGTTCTTCGGGAAGGGAGGCGACCACTCCACCAGTCTGGTCCGCCGGCCCGCCGACGCGGGTCGGTTACGTGTTCCTGCCTCGAATTGCTGACGCCTTCACACCGATTGACGTGGCGTTCCGCGGAAGCGGCGGCCCTCGGCCGACAGGGGTGCGGCGCGCCCCTCAGTGATCCAGACGGTTGCCCGCCCACACCACGGGAGTGCGGCCCGACCACGGACTCGCCTGTTCGAGCTGCCCGGCGAGACGGAAGAGGAGGTCCTCCCGTCCGTACCCCGCGGCGAACTGCATGCCGATGGGGAGCCCCGTCCCGGCGTCGGACATCAGCGGCACGGACATGGCGGGCGTGCCCGCGACGTTGAACGGCGCGTTGAACGGCGAGACGTCGAAGAGGCGGCGCAGCCAGCCGAGGCCGTCCAGCGCCTCCGCGCCCTCTCCGTGCGTGCCCAGCGGCACCGGAAGATCCGGCAGGGTCGGGGTGAGCAGCATGTCGTGACCGTCGAAGAAGCGTGCCAGGTTCCGGGCGACGCGGTTGCGGACCGTGAGCGCGGTGGCGAACTCGGCGCCGCTGACCCGCTGCCCGTAGTGGTAGCTGGCGAGGATCGGCGGTTCGAGGGTCGAGGAGTCGACGGGCCGGCCGAGGGCCTCGGCCAGCTCGTCGACCTGGGCCGTGAGATTCGCCGTCCACTGACGGGCGTTGGCCAGGAGGAACTCCTCCCAGTCGACGCCGAGGTCGACCTCGACCTCCTCCACCCGGTGGCCGAGGTACTCGAGGAGCCGCAGGGTGCGCGCGAGGGCGTCGGCCACCGGGGTGGTGGTGCGGTGTCCGCCCCACGGCTGGGCGAGGACACCGATCCGCAGCGCGCCCGGGGTGCGGTCGACCTCCTCTGCGTACGGCCGGGCGGGCTCCTGGGCGAAGTAGGGGTCGCCGGGCTCGGGGCCGCGGATCTGGTCGAGCAGGACCGCGCTGTCGCGCACCGTGCGGCTGACACCACCGTGCACGGCGAGGCCGTTGAACATCTCGTCGAAGTCGGGGCCCCAGGAGACGCGGCCGCGGGTGGGCTTCAGCCCGAAGAGGCCGTTGGAGGCGGCGGGGATGCGGATCGACCCCGCGGCGTCGGTGGCGTGGGCGACCGGGACGACTCCCGCGGCGACGGCCGCGCCCGCGCCGCCGCTGGAGCCTCCCGCGCTCCGCTCCAGGCACCACGGGTTGAGGGTCGCGCCGTACAGCACCGGCTCCGTCGTGGTGCTGTAGGCCATCTCCGGTGTCGTGGTGCGCCCGAACGTCACGAGGCCCGCGCGGCGGAAGCGCCGCATCAGGGCGGAGTCGGCGCGCGCGGTGTGTCCGGCCGCGAGGCGGCTGCCGAGCTCCATGCGCCGCCCGGCCATGGAGACGCCGATGTCCTTGATCAGGAAGGGGACACCGGCCAGCGGCGCGCTGCCGGGCCGGGGCTCGTCGTCGGCCGGCCAGGTCTCGACGACGGCGTTGATCCACGGATTGACCGCCTCGACCGCCGCGCGCGCGGCCGCTTCCAGTTCGGCGGGTGTCACCTCGCCGTCGGCCACCAGCTCCGCGAGCCCGACCGCGTCGTGGCGCACGTACTCGGAAATCCTCACAGCCCCTCCCGGACAGAGAAAGATACGCATCAGTCCCGCACGATACCGATCGGTATCGTGCGGGACGGACTGGTACCGTAGCAGAGGCCGCAAGCCCCTCATCCGATCCGGACGCCTCGGAGAATCCATGCCATCGACCGCCAGAAGGCCGACCAGGGTGGCGACGCTGCCGCCTCGTGAGCGCATCCTCGACGCGGCCGAGGAGCTCTTCCAGAGCGAGGGGATCCGTCGGGTGGGCGTCCAGGCGATCGCCGAGAGGGCCGAGACGACCAAGATGGCGATCTACCGCCACTTCGAGACCAAGGACGCTCTGGTCGCGGAGTGGCTGCGGATCGTCGCCGCCGACTACCAGGCGGCCTTCGACCGGGTCGAGGCCGAGTTCCCCGGCCGGCCCGGGGAGCAGATCCTGGGCCTGGCCCGCTTCATCGCCGAGGGGCTGCCGCGGATCTCGTACCGGGGCTGCCCGTTCATCAACTCCCTGGCCGAGCTGCCCGATCGCGAGCACCCCGCGCGGCAGGTCATCGAGCGGCACAAGGCCCTCCAGACCCGCAGGCTGGTCGCCCTGTGCACCGAGGCCGGGCTGCCGGACCCCGAGCAGACCACGGCGGAGATCACTTTCGTACTGGAAGGCGCGCAGGTCAGCACGCAGAACGGCAGCATCGACCGGACCGGCGACCGGCTCATGAGGATCGTCGAGGCCATCGTGGAGCGTGCGCCGAGCCCTCCAGTGAAGTAACGAAGTGAGGACCGCCGGGGACTCTCGCCCGGCCCCCGGCGGGGCGCAGCGTCAGGCCGATGCCTCGGGCGCGGGCTGCGCCGGCACCACGGCGACCGGGCAGTGGGCGTGCAGCAGCACGGCGTTGGCCGCCGAGCCGACCAGGAACGAGTCGGCGTTCAGGCGGCGCCGGTGCCGGCCGACCACGAGCAGGCCCGCGGACTGCGAGGCGACGACGAGGCGCCCTGCCGCGTCGGCGGCGGTGACCACCTGCTCGACGGCGACGTCCGCGTGACGTTCGACGAAGGGACGCAGCCGTTCGTCCTGCGCCTTCCGCAAGTCTTCCTCGACGCCGGGACCGCCGTCGCTCGCCGCCCCGTCGATGTACCCGCCCATCAGCGTCAGGGTGGAGAGCGGCACGGTGTACGTCGTGACCACCTGGAGCGGGGCCTTGTGGCGGCAGGCCTGCGCGAAGGCGAACTCCACGACGGCGTCGGCGGTCTCGTCGGGCGAGAGCCCCAGGACGACCGGGCCGTGCCCGCCGTCCGCCCCGGTGCCCTCGGTGCGCGCCGCATGGGGCACGACGACCACGGGGCAGGCCGCCCGCGCGGCGCACGCGCGGCTGACGGAACCGAGGAGCAGGCTCGTGAAGCCGCCCCGTCCGCGCGAGCCGAGCACCAGGAGCTGCGCCTGCTCGCTGAGCGCCACGAGCGCGGAGGCGGGGCTTCCGTCGAGGGTGGTGTAGCGCACGGGCGGCAGGTCGTCGCGCCCCTCCAGCAGGTCCCGCACCGCCACGAGCGCGGGCACCTGGTCCGTGGGAGGCATCACGACGGGGGTGCCGGGCACCGGGAGCGCCTTCACGTAGTCGCTCCGGACATGGACGACGAGGAGTTCCGTGTCCCGGCCGCGGGCGGCGGCCAGTGCCCATTCGAGGGCCCTGAGGCTGTGGTCGGATCCATCGACGGCGGTGATGACTGGAAGGCTGTTCATGATCCCATCCTGTGCCCGGCGACGGCCGTACGGCAGGGGCGAAGGGCCCGGATGGGCGGCGGACATGGTCTGCTTCTCGAAAACCGACGCGATCCGCGGTGAAATCACCGGTGAGTTTCCGCGCGGCCCCCGGTCTTAGTGGCAGTTGATGCGCACCGGACATGAGACCGGGGCACGCGAGCACCGACGGGATGAGCCGACAGACCGTCACAGGACCACCAGGAGCTTCAGATGCGTACGTTGATCACCTCCGCTTTCGTCTCGCTCGACGGCGTCGTCGAGGCCCCCGGCGGCGAGCCCGGCTACCGCAACGCCGGATGGACCTTCAAGGACATCGAATTCGTCCCCGAGGCCTTCGAGATCAAGGGCCGCGAACAGGAAGAGGCGACCGCCGTCCTCCTGGGCCGGGTCAGCTATCAGGCCTTCAGCCCCGTCTGGCCCTCCATGGAGGACTTCGCCCACTACAAGGACATGCCGAAGTATGTGCTGTCCTCGACCCTGACCGACGGCGACCTGGTCACCGACTGGGGCAAGACCACCATCCTGCGCACCCTCGACGACGTCGCCGCCCTCAAGCAGACCGACGGCGGCCCGATCATCGTCCACGGCAGCGCCACCCTCAACCGCGCTCTCGCCGACGCCGGCCTCGTCGACCGCTACCACCTCCTCGTCTACCCCCTCCTCCTCGGCGCCGGAAAGCGCCTGTTCAGCACCACCGACAAGGACACCCAGCACCTCAAGCTCATCGAGCACGAGGTCTACTCCAACGGCCTCCAGAAGCAGGTCTTCGACGTCGTCCACTGAGCACTCACACGCTCCCGCGAAAGCGTCGCACTCAGCGCGTACGGATGATCACCGCAGGTAGGCGCGGTGTTCGGATATCGGACACCGCTCTCACCATGCGAACGAGTTATCCAGACTTGACCGCATGCCTCCCACGATTACCGCCCCTTCCCGGCCGCCGGAGACCCCGGAACCGGAGCTCTCCAAGGGGCTCAAGCAGCGGCACCTGTCGATGATCGCCCTCGGCGGTGTCATCGGTGCCGGACTCTTCGTCGGATCCGGCGCGGGCATCGCCGCCGCCGGTCCCTCGATCGTCCTCGCCTACACGGCTTCCGGCCTGCTGGTGATGCTGGTCATGCGGATGCTCGGCGAGATGTCCGCGGCCCGTCCGGCCTCCGGTTCTTTCTCCGTGTACGCCGAGCGCGCGATCGGCCCGTGGGCGGGGTTCACCGCCGGCTGGTCGTTCTGGCTGATGCTGTGCATGGGCGTCGGCCTGGAGGGCCTCGGCGCCGCGCACATCATGACGGGCTGGCTGCCCGGCACGCCGGAGTGGGCGTGGGTCGCGCTGTTCATGGCGGTGTTCTGCGGCTCGAACCTGGCGGCGGTGAAGAACTTCGGTGAATTCGAGTTCTGGTTCGCCGCGTTGAAGGTCGGCGCCATCACGCTCTTCCTGGTGATCGGCGGGCTCGCCATCATCGGTGTGCTGCCCGGCGCGGACTCCCCCGGGACCGGCAACCTCACCGGCGTCGGCGGGTTCATGCCCAACGGCACGGAGGGCCTGATCATCGGCCTGCTGGCCTCGGTCCTCGCGTACGGCGGCCTGGAGACCGTCACCATCGCCGCCGCCGAGTCCGAGAACCCGGTCCAGGGCGTGGCGGGCGCCGTGCGCACCGCGATGTGGCGGATCGCGATCTTCTACATCGGCTCGATGCTGGTCATCGTGACGCTGGTGCCGTGGAACGACAAGGAGGTCGTGGAGAAGGGCCCCTACGTCGCCACCCTCGACCAGCTGGGCATCCCCGGCGCCGGCCAGATCATGAACGTGGTCGTGCTGATCGCGCTGCTGTCCGCGATGAACGCCAACATCTACGGCTCCTCGCGCATGGCCCGCTCCCTCATCTCCCGCGGGCAGGGTCCGGCGGCGCTCGGCCGCGTCTCGTCCGGTGTGCCGCGCCGCGCGGTCGTCGCGTCGTCGGCCTTCGGCTTCTTCTGCGTCCTGCTCAGCTACTGGCGGCCCGACGACATCTTCCAGTGGCTCCTGAACATGATCGGCGCGGTGATCCTCGTCGTCTGGATGTTCACCGCCGTCTCCCAGCTGATCCTGCGCCGCCGCACCGAACGCGACGAGCCCGAGAAGCTGACGGTGCGGATGTGGTGCTACCCGGTCCTCACCTGGGTGGCGCTCGCCGGCATGACGGCCGTGTTCGTCCTGATGGCGGTCGAGCCCAGCACGCGCGGCCAGTTGGCCTGGACGAGCGGCCTCACCATCGCGCTCGCGGCCGTCGGGTACGCGCGACAGCGGACGGCGGCGCGCCGGAGGGACGGGGTCTCCGACTAGGCGCAGGGGGCCTGGGGCGTCGAGTCTTCGGGTCCCCGGGGACGTCAGAGGCCTTGGGGACCTCGGGGGGCTTGGAGGCCTCAGGGGTCCCGGGGCCGGCGACCGTAAATCGTTCGCCCCGCGCCCGGCGTGCGCGTTATCGTCGGCCCCATGAACGTCACCGGCCCACGCACCACCGCGACCGCGCGAGCGACCAGCTCGCCGGCCGCCGCCTGACGTCTTCTCTTCCAACCATCGGCGACCGGAAACGGCCGCCGATGGTTTTCTTGGCTCTCCCGCCCTGACTCCGGTGATCGCGCGGATCCGTTGTCCGGCGCCCTGTGCGCCCCGCGAAGGAGCCAGCACCATGAACACCGACCAGGTCACCCGCACGTTCATCGAGTACTTCGAAGAGCGCGGGCACAGCCGCATCACCGGATCCACCCTGCTGCCCCCGCCCGGCGACACCGTGCTGTTCACCACCTCCGGCATGCATCCGCTCACCCCCTATCTGGAGGGGCAGCCGCATCCGCTCGGCAAGCGGCTGGTCAACGTACAGCGCTGTCTGCGCACCACGGACCTGGAGGAGGTCGGCGACCCCACCCATCTCACCGTCTTCGAGATGCTCGGCAGCTGGTCCCTCGGCGACTACGAGGGCCCGAGGAGCCTGCGCTGGGGATACGAGCTGCTCACCGAGGGGTTCGGCATCGATCCGGGCATGCTGCACGCCACGGTCTTCGGCGGCGACGAGCAGCTCGGGCCGGACACCGCCTCCCTGGAGGTGTGGCAGGACCTCGGCGTCCCCGTGGAGTTCACCGTCGAGGACAACTGGTGGGACAACGGCCCCACCGGCCCGTGCGGCCCCGACTCGGAGTTCTTCCTGTGGACCGGCGACACCCCGCCGCGGTCGACGCCCACGCAGGACGACCGCTGGGTGGAGGTGTGGAACCACGTGATGATGCGCCACCGCCGGCTCGACGACGGTTCGCTCGTGCCGCTGCCCCAGCGCAACGTCGACACCGGACTGGGCCTGGAGCGGCTGGCCTCGCTCCTCCAGGGCCGCTCGTCGGTCTTCGAGTGCGACGTCTTCGACCCGTGGCGTCGTCTCGTACCCGGGCTGTGGCCGCTGGACGAGTCCTCCCTGCGGCTCGTCTGCGACCATCTGCGGTCGGCCATGGTGGTCATCGGCGACGGGGTACGACCGAGCAACACCGGCCGCGGATACGTACTGCGCCGGCTCGTGAGGCGCGCCCTCACCGTCCTGTGGCGCGACGACCCCTCGCGCGGGATCGGCGACCTGCCGGACGAGCTGTTCCTGCACACCCGGGACCACTTCCGTCAGGAGAACGAGCCGGGGGACGTCCGCCGTGTGCTGCACGAGGAGGAGCACCGGTTCAGGACGCTGCTGGAGCGCGGCCGGCAGGTGCTGGCCAAGCCCCGTTTCCAGGGCAGCTTGAGCGAGGAGGACCTGCACTACCTCCACGACACGCACGGCCTGCCGCGCGAGCTCGTCCTGGGCCTGCGCGAGGGGTGAACCCGGGGGCCGGGGACCTCGGTCCCCGGCCCGCCGCGTAACCTCGCCGACCGTGGACAGGGAACGCGCCGACCGGCAACTGCGGCTCATCACCGAGGTCATGGACGTGGCCGAGGCACACGGGATCAGCGTGTGGCTCCGTGGCGGGTGGGCGATGGACTTCTTCCTCGGCGAGATCACGCGCGACCACGAGGACATCGACTGGTTCCTCTGGGACTCGGGCGCGGGCGCGTTGACCGACGCCCTGCCGGCGCGTGGGTACGAGGCGACCGGCGCGTCACCGCCCGAACAGCAGCTCGACTACGTCAAGGACGGTCTGGAGAGCAGCTTCACGCTGCTCTCCAGGGACGCGGCCGGGCAGGCCGAGGTCGCGGGCGGCCCGTGGGCCGGAACCGCGTGGCCCGAGGCCATGCCCGGTACGACTCCCGGCCGTCTCGCCGGTCTCACCTGCCCCATCGTCGGTCCGCGAGGCCAGATCGACATCAAGCGCCTCACGCCGCAGTGGGTACCCGGCATGCCCCGCCGGGCCAAGGACGCCGAGGACATCGCCCGGCTGGAGGCCGCCTTGGCCGCGCAGGATGAGCGGGGCGCGGACGAGCGGCGGAGCGGAGTGAACCATCGGGGTCCAGGGGCGGAATGACCTCACGCCCGCCCACTGCCGGAATGACCGCGCCCCCGCCCGGTGTTCGACCAGGCATGACGAACGATCAGCGCACCCTCACCAATCCGCCCACGGAGAGCGAGGCCCTGGTCGGGGGCATGATGAACACGGGCGCGGTCATCCGCCACGGTGCTCTGGTGGAACGCCCGGCGCCGCCCACCGCGCGCGCCCTCCATGCCCATCTCCGCGCGCTCGAAGAGCACGGGTTCGACGCGGCTCCGAAGCCGATCCGTCTTACCGCGGACGGCCGCGAGCAGCTGACCTTCATCCCGGGCGACGTCGCCCTCCCGCCGTTTCCACGCTGGGCGACGACCGAGCCCGCGTTGAGATCGGTGGGAGTACTGCTGCGGCGCCTGCACGACGCCGGCGCGGCCATCCCGCTTGACACATCCGCCGAATGGCCCCGGTCCCTGGCCGATCCGGAGGGAGGAACGATCCTGTGCCACAACGACGTGTGCCTGGAGAACGTCGTCTTCCGCGACGGCCATGCCATAGCTCTGATCGATTTCGACCTGGCGGCCCCCGGCCGACCGGTGTGGGACGTCGCCATGACCGCCCGCTACTGGATTCCCCTGCTCGATCCCACGTCCGCGGCTGCTTCCTTTCCCACGGGGCTTGACGCCCCGGCACGACTGCGGATCCTCGCCGACGGCTACGGCCTCGCCCCGCAGGAGCGCGCTGAACTGCCCCGCGTCGTCGAACAGGCCACCGCGTCCTGCCGGGCCTTCGTCGCCGACCGAGTGGCCGACGGCGACCCCACCTACACCCGGGCACTGTCCGAGAGCGGTGGCTGGCAGCGCTGGGACCGCATCGAGGAATGGCTGGCGGCACACCGCGAGACGTTCACGACTGCCCTGTTGAGTTGAGGGGCCCAGAGGTCACAGCACAAGCACCGGCGCCGAGCGGGCACGGTCCGATCACGTCATATTCGATCTCTTTCCCTCTTCCCGTCACGCCCTGCGGCGGTACTCGCCAAACTGCCCTTCGGCCCAGGTGGTTGGTGACCGAGAACAGGGAGGACGATGGCCACGCGCAGGCCGCGCACAGGGAATCTTCCGGTCGAGACGACGGAGCTGATCGGGCGGCGGACCGAACTGGCGGAGATCCGGAGGCTGTTCGAGGAGGCGCGACTGGTCGCGCTGACGGGCGTCGGCGGCGTCGGCAAGACACGGCTCGCGCTGCGGGCCGCATCCGAGGCCCAGCCGTCCTACCGGGACGGCGCCTGGTGGGTGGAGCTCTCCCCGTTGCGGCACGGCGTCATGCTCGGGCACACCATCGCCGAGGCGCTGCCGCTGGTGGACCGGACGACGCGCCCGATGCTGGACGTCGTGGTCGAGTACCTGGCGGACCGCGAGGCGCTGCTGGTCCTCGACACCTGCGAGCACTTGATCGACCAGTGCGCACTGATGGCCGAAACGTTGCTGCGAGGCGCGCCGGGGCTGCGGATCCTGGTGACCAGCCGCCGCCCGCTGAACATGATCGCGGAGCAGCTTTTGGACGTCGCGCCGCTCCCGGTGTCCGACAGCGCCGCCGACGAGGCCACGGCGGGGACGGACGCGGTCGCCCTGCTGGCGGCCCGCGCGGCCGACGTGGTGCCCGGCTTCAGCGTCACCGACGCCAACCGGGCGGAGCTCGTCCGCCTGTGCCGCCGGCTGGACGGTCTTCCCCTCGCCATCGAGCTGGCCGCCGCCCGCCTGCGCGAGTTGCCGCTGGCCGATCTGATCGAGCGCCTGGAGGATCGCTACGCCGTCCTCGGCACCCTCGACGACGTGGTGGGCGAGGCCGAACCGCCCTGGCACGGGACGCTGCGCACGGCGATCGGCTGGAGCCATGAGCTGTGCACCCCGGCCGAGCGCCTTGTCTGGGCACGTCTGTCGGTCTTCGCGGGCGGGTTCGACGCCGAGGCGGCCCGGCAGGTGTGCGCCGACACGCACCTGCCCGGGCACGAGATCCCCGCCCTGCTGGAAGCACTCACCGAGAAGTCCGTCCTCACCTGGCAGCCGACCGCGGCCGGTGAGCGTTTCCGCATGCTCGACACCATTCGTGAGTACGGCGCCGGCTGGCTGGGCGGCCTCGACGAGGAGGACGAGCTCCGGCGTCGGCACCTCGCCCACTACCTGGGTGTGGCGCGCGCGGGCAGCGCCGCCTGGATCGGGCCCGACCAGTACGCCTGGTACGACCGGGGCACCGCCGAGCACGACAACTTCCGCGCCGCCCTGGAGTACGCGCTCTCGGCGCCGGACGGCCTCCAGGACCACGCCGCCCTCGAACTGGTCGGCTCACTGTGGTTCTTCTGGTACGGCTGCGGCTTCACCAAGGAGGGTCAGCACTACGTGAACCGGGCGCTGGCCGCCGACACCGGCCCCAGCCCGGCACGGGTGCAGGCGTTGTACATCGCCAGCCACGTACTCCTCTACTTGGGCGACTTGAGCGGCCTCGAGGAACGGGCCGCCGAGTGCTCCGCCCTGGCCGCGCGGTTCGGCGAGAGGGAGCGGGCGCAGGCAGCGGCCGCCGAGCTCCGGGTGGCGGCGATGCGGGGCGACCCGGCGCGGCTGGCGTCCCTGGTCGAGGAGTTGCTGGCCACACCGTGGCGGCGCAGGCCGCTGACCTTCATGCCGCTGTTCGCGCTGGTGATGGGCGCTCACGCGCATGTCACCGCGGGCCGTTTCGAGGCGGCCATGGATCTGCTGGACGAGCTGAGCGCCGTCTGCGAGCGGCACGGAGAGCATTGCATGCGGGCCTGGGGGGACCTCGTGCGTGCCCAGACCGAGCTGGCGCGCGGACGGCCGCACGTCGCGTGGGCGTACGCCCGCGACTCGCTGCGGGTCAAGCACCGGCTGCGCGACGGCACGGGCAGCGGTATGGCCCTGGACGTCCTGGCCCAGGCCATGGCCGCCGACGGCAGCAGCCACCAGGCGGCCTGGCTGCTCGGCCTGGCCCAGCGGGTCTGGGACACCCTGGGCCGGTCGCAGGCGGGCATCCCCTCGTTCATCGCGGCCCGCCGCGCCTGCGAGGAGCGGACCCGCGCCGCCCTCGGGGACTCCGCCTACGAGGCGGGCTTCCGCACCGGCTACGACACCGACCTCGACCTCGGGACCGCCCGCGTGCTGGGTGACATGTCCCCGCTCTCCCCACCGTCTCCGGATCCGGCCGACTGACGGCCTGAGCCCGTCGCCAGGAGCGCGAGCGCGTCCTGGGCACCGGAATCCTCCGCCCCCGTGGTCACGAGGACGAGGGACTGCTCGGGAGAACGGGCGGGCACGAGGATCTGCTGGGTGACCGTGAGTTCGCCGCACAGGGGGTGCCGCAGCCGGTAGGCGTCCGCCTTGCACGGCCGGACCCGGTGGTCGCCCCACAGCGCGGCGAACTCGGCCGACGCCATGGACAGTTCCCCGACCAGGGATGCGAGGAGCGCGTCCTCGGGATGGCGTCCGGCGACCTGCCGCAGACTGCCCACGACCGCGCGCGCCTTGCGTTCCCAGTCCACGTACAGATCTCTGGTGTGCGGGTCGAGGAACAGCATGCGGGAGAGATTCGGCCGCTCCTCCGGACGGTCGGGCGCGGTGGGGTCGAGGTGGCCGGCGAGCAGGGCGTGCGCCGAGGCGTTCCAGGCCAGTACGTCGGTGCGGCGGCCGAGGACGAGTGCCGGGGTGTGCCCCACCGAACGCAGCAGGTCACGGGTGAGGGAGTCGACACGCTCGGCCGGAGGGCGTCTGAGGGGCCGCTGCCGCCGCGCGGCGCCGAGGCGCACGGCCGGGCCCACGTCTACGAGTTCGCCTGGCGCTCCCCCGCCGTCGACGGCCTGCTCGGCGCCGCGCACACGGTGGAACTCCCGTTCGTGTTCGACCGGCTCGGCCTCGCGGCACTGCGTGGGCCGCACGGGCTGCTCGGCGCGGCCGAACCGCCCCTCGCGCTGGCCGAGCAGATGCATGCCGCGTGGGTCGCGTTCGCCCGGACCGGCGACCCCGGCCGGGCGTCGTTCGACCAGGAGCGGCGGATCCATCGGTTCGACGACGCCGGGCGTACGTGAGCGCGGCGGGGCGTCGACTCGTGGTTCCGGGGCGGGAAAGGCCCGCTGCCGCGTCCGGGTCAGCTCTTCTGCTCACCCAGCTTCTGGACGTAGCCCTGGGCCTTGTCCACCGCCGTGTCGATCTTGTCGCTGTGCTTGCCGTCGGTCTTGCCGTCGATGAAGTCGCCCAGCTTCTCCAGCCCGCCGGAGACCTTGTCCCCGTGCTCCCCCGCGAGGTCTTCCGCCTTGTCCTTGAGGTTCTTCAGGGCGTCGAACATGCACCGACTCGCTTCCACGTTGAACTGATTCAGATACCTCGGACGATGGCTGCCGCCGCAGACGCACCATCCTTATATGCGGCAAATACTATGTCACCGCGCGTAACTGACGAAACCGCACCAGGCGCCGTCACGAGGAGGTGCCGCGGCCTCGGGGCGGAGGCCACGGCACCGGCATGAGGCGGCCCGCCTACTTGGCCGTCGTGTCCAGCTCGGCCAACGCGCGGGCCCACCGCGCGTACTTGAGGTCGGCCAGATCGGCGACGGTCTTCACCCCGAAGGCCTCGTCGAGCAGTTCCCCGTCCCGGTCCGAGACCCCCTTGAGCGCCGCCACCGGAGCGGCCAGAATCTCGGGCAGGCTCTTGTCGGCCCACGCCTTGTCCAGCACCTTGTCGAGGTCGATCGTCGCCACGCGTTCCTCCTGGAATGACCACCGTGCTTCTACATGCGTGTAGAAGATTAGGCCCGGCGACGGGCCCCGACAGGCCCTTCGGCCCAGCGGGCGGCAGATAGGCCGAAACCCGCTGCGGCACGTCGCGAACTCGCCCTTGACGTGGGGGTTTTGCGGACTCTTTAACCCCGTCGAGGCCGGATTCCGCACAGACCACTCGCCACGAGGTCCGGGCATCACGCGTCCCGTCGACGGAACGCCGTCCCCGCGAGCAGGAGCAGGATCACGGTGTACCCGGCGACCAGGGCGAGCGACGGCCAGGGCCCCAGGCTGCCGACCGCCTCGGCGTTCGCGTCGGAGGTCTGGGTCAGCTTCTCCAGGGCGGCGGTGGGCGACAGGCCGGCGATCCACCGCCGCGCGTCCCCGAACAGCGGCCCGAAGAGGGACGGCAGCAGGAGCAGTCCGATCACGGTGGTGACGGCGCCCGCCGAGTGCCGCACGAGCGTGCCGATGGCGAGCCCGAGCAAGGCCGCCACCGAGAAGGACGCGGCGATCCCGAACAGGGCGGGCCAGGGCTCACCGGGCGCGTACGTACCGTCGGGCAGCATCGCGCCGCCGACCGCGTAGGCGAGTGAGCAGGACACCAGGGCGAGACCGTAGGTGACGAGCGCGAGGACCGCCGCCTTGGCGGCGAGGACCGTGCTGCGGCGGGGATTGGCGGCCAGCGTGGTGCGGACGGTGCCGCTGCCGTACTCGCCGGTGATCACCAGCGCGCCGGTCACGGCGGCGAGCATCTGGGCGACGACGGTGAGGGTGAGGCTGCCGCCGAGCACGGTGTCGTCGGGCTGGAGACTGCTGCTCGCCGCGACGAACACCGCGCCCAGCACGGGGACCAGGGCCGTGGCGACCGTCGTCCACACGGTGGAGCGCACACTGCGGAACTTGATCCACTCGTACGCGACCTGCTCCGGCAGGGCGGCGCGCGGGCTGCCGGCCGGCGGCGGGGCGAACAGGCTGTCGCTCGGGCTCATCGCAGGGCCTCCGTGGTCGTGGGGGTGGTGTACTCGGCGGCGTCCTGGGCGAGGGACGTGTAGACCTCCTCCAACGAGGAGTGGGACGGCGACAGTTCGTGGACGGCGAGACCGTGATCGCGGGCGAGGTCGCCGATCGCGACCGCGTCCGGACCGCTCACACGCCAGCCGCCGCGCGGGTCGAGCCGGACGTCCGCGCCCTTGGCCTCCAGCAGGGCGCGCAGCCGGTCGGCCTCCGGGGCCCGCACGTAGGTGTGGGCGCGGGAGTGGGAGGCGATGAAGTCACGGACCGTGGTGTCGGCGAGGAGGCGTCCCCTGCCGATCACGACGAGGTGATCGGCGGTCAGCTCCATCTCGCTCATGAGGTGACTGGAGAGGAAGACCGTACGCCCTTGCGCGGCAAGGGATTTCATCAGGTCGCGGATCCAGCGGATGCCCTCGGTGTCCAGTCCGTTGACGGGCTCGTCGAGGATGAGGATCTCCGGGTCACCGATCAGCGCGGCGGCGATGCCCAGGCGCTGCCCCATTCCCAGTGAGAAGCCCTTGGCGCGTTTGCGGGCGGTGGCGGGCGGCAGCCCGACCAGCTCCAGGACCTCGTCGACGCGGTGGTGCGGCAGACCATTGCTCGCCGCGAGCCCGGCCAGGTGCTGGTAGGCGGTCCGGCCGCCGTGCACGCCCTTCGCGTCCAGCAGCGAGCCGACGGTGCGCAAAGGTGCGCGCAGGTCGCCGTAGCGGCGGCCCGCCACGGTGACCCGCCCGCGCGTGGGGGCGTCCAGGCCGAGCACGAGCCGCATGGTGGTGGACTTGCCCGCGCCGTTGGGGCCGAGGAAGCCGGTCACCCGGCCCGGCCGCACGGTGAAGGAGAGCCCGTCGACGGCGGTCTTGTCGCCGTAGCGTTTGGTCAGTTCCGTTGCCTCGATCATGTTCCTGACGCTATGAACGCCGGGCGGATCGGACATCCGCCGCCGGGAGTCGGCCGCTACTCCCCCGGGAGCAGTCCCCGCCGCAGCTGTCCGGGGCGCACGAGACCGGTCTCGTACGCGAGGACGACCAGCTGCGCCCGGTCGCGGACGCCGAGCTTCGTCATGGCGCGGCTGACGTGCGTCTTCGCGGTCAGCGGGCTCATGAGCAGTTCCTTGCCGATCCCGTCGTTGCTCAGCCCCGCCGCGACCAGCGCCATGACCTCGCGCTCCCGCTCCGTCAGCGGCGCGAGCCGCCGCGCCCCGGCGGCCTCGGGCGCCTTGAGGCGGGCGAACTCCTCGACGACCGAGCGGGTCACCGCCGGCGCCAGCAGGCCCTGCCCGGCCGCGACCGTACGGATCGCCTGGCGCAGCTCGTCCGGCTCCAGGTCCTTGATCAGGAAGCCCGCCGCTCCGTGCCGCAGCGCCTCGAAGACGTACTCGTCCACCTGGTACGTGGTGAGCATGACGACCCGGACCCCGTCGAGGGAGCGGTCGGCGGCGATGCGGCGGGTGGCCTCGATGCCATCGACGCCCGGCATACGGATGTCCATCAGGACCACGTCGG
>NZ_LIRJ01000101.1 GCF_001419745.1 Streptomyces silaceus
GCCCCTGCCCTCAATGACCCCGCGCCGCCCCGGCGCCCGGCGATCCCGCCGGAAGTCCCGCTCGTGCACGCGCTTGCCGCGCGGAGTCCTCCCGCGCGGCCTGCTCGGGGTGGCGGCGCCGCCAGTAGGGGTTGTCGTGGGGCAGCTTGCTGGAGACCCGTCCGTACATGCCGAACGTCAGGATCATCAGCCCCATCACGAAGCTGAACACGACGTTGGACATGCCGAAGTCCAGGAAGTTCGCCGGACGGTCCAGGGTGAACACGTGATAGAAGCCGCTGATCAGGAACAGCGTCCCCACGGTCATGTTCAGGTTCGAGGCGAAGCCTCCTCCCACGATTCCCCCGACCACGAGGGCCGCCCCTACGGCCAGCGAAATGATGCTCAGGGCCGTGTTGGTGGTCAGGCCGGCGACGCTCCCGCTGGTGCTGAACGGCGTCAGCGCGTCAGCCAGGCCGAGGCAGCCGAAGATGATGAGCACCACGCCACAGAAGGCGGCGCCGTAGCGGTACACGCCTGCGAGGTGGTGATCAACGGGAAGTTCCTCCTGCAGCTTCATCTCGGTCTCCTTCCGCCGGCCGCCCGGCTGGTAGCGAAGGGCTGTGGCGGCATGGGACCCGCATCGGGCCTGCCACCACCCGCGCACACTGGTCCGCAATGTGCGTCATGACCGTTTCCGGCGGATCTGGCTCAGCGGATGCACGGCCGCCCGAAATCCTGGACGGCCGCCTGCGCCGTCTCGGCTGCGGCCCCGCGGTCAGGCCTGCGCGGTGGGGCGGACGACGATCTCGCTGACGTCGACGCCCTCGGGCTGTTCGATCGCGTAGCCGATGGCGGAGGCGACCGCGCAGGGCGGCATGGCGATCGCATCGCGCTGCTCGGTCAACGCGGCCGCGACCTCGGGGCCGGCTCCCTTGCCGACGCCCTCGGTGTTGGTGAAGCCGGGCGAGACGAGGGTGACGCGCAGGTCGGGCCCCGATTCCTGCCGGAGGCCCTCGGTGAGCACCTTCACCGCCGCCTTGGTGGCCGCGTAGACCCCTTGGGGGGACTTGACGACGTAGGCCGCGGTGGAGGCGACGTTGACGAACTGGCCGGAGCCCTGTCGGCGGAAGACGGGCAGGGCCGCCCCGATGCCGTTCAGCAAGCCGGTGATGTGGGTGGCGACCATGGCGTCCCAGTCGTCCTGGCGCAGCTCGTCGAACGGCGAGACGGCCATCGTGCCCGCATTGGACACGAGGACGTCGAGCCGGCCGTACTGACTCAGGGCAGTACGCGTCAGGCGCTGGAGGTCCTCACGACGTGTGACATCGACGACCAGGCCGGTGGCGGTGCCTCCCTTGGCCGTGATGCTGTCCACGACAGCGTTCAGCCGGCCCTCGCGCCGGGCTCCGAGCACGAGCCGGGCACCCTTCTCGGCGAGGTAGACCGCGGTCGCCTCGCCGATGCCGCTGCTGGCACCTGTGATCGCGATGACCTTGCCGTGGATACCCGACATCATCAGCTTCCTTTCGCGGGGCGACGGGGCCGCGGGATTGCGCGATTCCCGGATTGCGGGATTCCCGAGTTGCGGGATTCCGGGATTGCCGAGTGTGCGCGGGCCCCGTGCGGTGACCTACAGTGCAAGTGGGGGTGCCCCCACTTGACTCGATGCTAAGTGGGGGCTCCTCCGCTTAACAAGGCGAGGATCTCCGCACAGGAAGGCGAGCACGGATGACTGACGGAGGGCTTCGCCCGTTGCGGGCCGACGCACGGCGCAACCGAGAGAAGATCCTCACGGCTGCCGTACGCGTGTTCACGACGGAGGGGTTGGACGCGCACCTGGAGCGCATCGCCAAGGAGGCGGGCGTAGGGAGTGCCACTCTCTATCGCAACTTCCCCACGCGAGAGGTCCTGATCGAGGCGGTGTACCGCAACGAGGTCGCCCACCTGTGCGACGCGGCCCCCGCCCTGCTCGCGCAGAAGCCACCTGTAGAGGCCCTGCGCGCGTGGACCCGCCTCTTCCTGGACTACGTCACCGCCAAGTACGGCATGATCGACGCCCTGCGCGCCATCGCCGCGACGGGCAGCAATCCCTATGGTCACAGCCGGGAGATGATCCAGGCCGCCATCACCTCGCTCATGGACGCCTGCACGGCCGCCGGCGCGATCCGTACCGATATCCGGCCCACCGACATCAGCGCCGCACTGGAGGGCATCGCTCTCACCTCGGCGGGCGCCGAACACCGACAGCAAGCAGAGCGCCTGCTCGACCTCACGTTGGATGGCCTCACGATCCGCCCATGAGGACACACCTGTGCGGTGCTGAACGGCGCAATCTCCACCAGGCGTGAGTGCAGTGCGCGACGCGTCGCTACCGTGGGCGACACCACCGCCGCTCAGCCCGGGTGGGCCTACTCCACCGCCCTGACCGGTACATACCTGTTCGCCAGTTGGGGCCTTTCAGTCTCCGCTACCTCCAGTCAGCCGCTCGCCTTCGCCGGTTCCGAACGCTGCGACGGCTCCGGCCCTCGGAAAGGGATCTCGCCCCCCAGCCTCAACGGCACGATTACCCGTGACAGTTCGTTTACCGGGACCCGCACCATCGCCAAGAACTGCACCGGCACCCTCACCGTCGGCGCCTCCCTCCACTTCGATCTCTACATCGCGCCCAGCGGAGACTCCTTCGCCTACGTCCAGACCGACCCCGGTTCCGTCAGCGCCACCACCGAACAGCGCGCCACCCGCGTCTGAAACGCAGACGGATGGAAGGGCACGTCCGCTGAACGGACGTGCCCTGGCGCACGTCAAGGAGAGGGTCGGCGGCTCGCAGCAGGCGACTCCTTTCCCGATCGGCTATCGGCTATCGGCTATCGGCCAGGCCGCTTCGGCCGTACGAAGGGAGGCAGCGCGTCCACTCGGCACAGTGCCGCCGGTGCGCCGTCGCGGCAGATGCCCTCGTCGGCCAGGGCCGCCCACTCCGGGCGCCAGGCGGGCGCCCGGGCAGCCATCTCGGCCCGGACCGTGCCCGGCAGGGCCGCGACCAGACTCCGCGTGGCAGGCCACCAGTGCGGCAGGCAGTCGTAGGCCCGCTCCACCGTGCTGCCGTCCTCGGTCACCGTCACCCGCATGTACAACCAGCGACCGCTCTCCTGGTCGGCCTCCGCCTCCCGCACCGCGGTCAGCAGCTCCAGTACCTCACCGAACAGGCGTCGGCGCAGCACGTCCTGGAACCCGTCCTGTCCCTGCCCGTAGTGCGGGTCCCTGCTGTCGACGAAGGCCGCCGCCAGGACCGTGCGCCCCTCTTCCGGTACGCCGTGGTCCCGTACCCATTCCACCAACCGCTCCCGCTGCGCCGCGCCGCCCGGCGGCTCCGCGCGATCCCGCTCGGCAGCGCCCCTCATTCCCGCAGCGAGGACCGCGGCGTGCTGCTCCGGCAGATCGCACGGCACCCTCCGGTCCGACGGCTCCCCCTGGCCCGCCGGCAGCACCGGCCGATCGGCGAACGAGGCGGCAGCCGCACGGCCGTGCGCCGCCCTGCTGTCGGCCACCCGAGCCGGATCGGCACCGTCGTCCACCAGAGCCGCGCAGACCTGCTCGACCGGATCGTCGTCCACCGGCACGATGCTGCCCACGCCGTCGTCGTGCGCTTCCGGAGGGTACGGTGCGTGCGCCCATGCGCCGCCGTCCCACCAGTACACGAAGCCGACGACTTCCGTGGTGATGAGGCGTTCCAACCACGGCCACGGCAGCCAGGCCGGGCCGCCTGCCAACAGGTCCAGGGGCGGGCTCAGGCTGATCGTGTCGCTGTAGTCGTTGTCCAGGCCGTACATGACGGCTCGTCCGCCCTCGACCCAGGACAGGGCCCACCAACCGTTGCCCACGTCCTCGGAGCGCACTCCCACGCTGTCGACGGCGTAGTTGTGCTCGGGCAGCACCTGTTCCGTGCCCCAGGCGGCGAGGGTGGCCGCACGGTGCCACAGCACCTCGGGCGAAGGCAGTTCCGCCGCACGGTCGTTGCTCATCGTGCACCACCCACGGCGGACACGGTCATGGGGCCGGAAAGCCTGGTTGTACGCATCGCAGCAGCGTACGCAGACACGCTGGGGCTCCGTGCTCCGGCTCCCGGCCCACGCGGGCACACCAGACGCCGATGCCAGGGGCTCCCCGGGCGTGGACACCACAGCTGGGGCAGGCCGGGTCGTCCCTCGCCATCACGGCATTCTCTGGCGCGCCGTGATGGCGGGCCCGCCTCACTCCGCGAATTCACTGGTCGACGACTATGCGTCTACGGTGGTCGACCGGGGCGACGGAGGGCTGCACATGATCGGCGCCGCCTCCTCGATGACCGGGGAGTGGGAGGCCGACTACCGCGTCCGGATACGCGGGCTGCCGGTGCACACCGCGGTGGACGATCTGCACCACGCGATACGTGAAGCCGCCGCTGCGTACGGATGCCTGCACGCTGCGCGGACCCTGCGCCAGAAGCTGCCGGCGCTGTCGCCCGCGCAGGCCATCGAGTACGCGCAAGGCTTGGCGGACGGGGAGGCCCCGGCGCACCTCGTGGCCGTCGCCACCGAAGAGCTCGTGAAGCCTCTCAACCCGGTGAGGGCCGTAGAGACCGTCCGGCACGGCACGCCGCCCAGCCCGCCCGACTGACCTTGGGCCGACGGGCCGACGGGCCGACGGGCCGACGGGCCGGGGAAAGCATCGGGACTCCCGAGCGGGCATCTCCACCCTCGATTCCACCCATGGGTCCAGGTGTCGCGAGCCGCATCGCAGCAGTCTGGGGGCATGACAGCAACCGAGTGGATCGCCGACATCGCCCTCATCCTGATCGTCTTCCGGCAGCTGCGGGAGGACCGTCTCGACCACAAGACCTTCCTGCTCCCGCTGGGGATCGTGGCCTTCGTGGCGTACTCGTACCTGGACTCCGTCCCCACCGCGGGCAACGACCTCGTCCTGATCGCGGCCCTGATGGCCGTGGGCGCCGCGCTCGGCATCGCCGGCGGCATCTACACCCGGATCCGCGCCCTCGACGGGCACCTCCTGATCAAGGCCGGTGCCGTGTCGGCGATCCTCTGGGTCGTGGGCATGGGAGCGCGGATGGGCTTCCAGATGTGGGTCGAGCACGACGGCGGCGCCGACGACGTCGCCCGTTTCAGCCTCGCGCACCACATCACCAGCCAGCAGGCATGGGTCTCTGCCTTCGTACTGATGGCTCTCACCGAAGTCGTCACTCGGGTGGCCACGATCTTCGTACGCAGCCGGGCCCTCAAGGCGACCCGCCCCGTGGCCGTCCTCGACCGTACGGCCTGACCGTGCAGTATGTTCGGCCCGTGCCCGCAGACCAGAGCGCCCCGCCCCTCAGCAAGGACACCGGCCAGGGGGCGGGACCGCGGCCCGTCCCCGGCCAGGACCCGCGCGTGCAGTGGGTGGTGACCCTCGCGGTCGTCGTCGTGGGCATGCTGACGATCCGGCCCATGGGTTTCAGCGGCCGGGGGCTGGCCGTGGCCGTCCTCTTCGTGGTCAACGCCGTGGCGCTGCTGGCCCGGCGCCTGCCCGAGCACAAGGTCTCCGCGCGCCTCGCCCTGATCTGGCTGACGCTCGGCATCGTCGCGGCGGCCGCCCTGATCGGCGTCAGCAGGAGCGGAACGAGTTACCTCTTCGCCTTCTTCCTCGCCGGTCACATCGGATACCGGCTGGAGACCAAGCCGGCACTCGTTCTCGCGGGATTCTGCAGTGTGCTCTGCGGCGCCGTCCTGTACTTCCGGCTCGGCCCGGGACACGACGTGTTGCCGTGGACGCTGGGGCTCACCGCCGGCGCCCCGGTCCTGGTCGGCATCGTCAACCGCACGCAGCGCCAGGCCGTACGGGCCGCGATCGAGGCGGCGGAGTCGGCCGAACGCGCCGCCCGGGCCGAGGCCCGCACCGCCGTGCTGACCGAGCGCAGCCGGATCGCCCGGGACGTGCACGACGTACTGGCGCACTCGCTCGCCGGGATCAACATGCAGCTGGAACTGGCCGACGCGCTGATCGACACCGGTGATCTGGAGAAGGTCCGGGAGGCCCACGGCAAGGCGCACGGCCTGGTCAAGGAGAGCCTGAAGCAGGCGCAGTGGACCGTGCACACGCTGCGTGAGGACGCGCTGCCGCTGCTGGAGACCCTGACCGCGATGGTGGAATCCTCGGGTCACCGCGACGTTCTCACCGTCACCGGCACCGTACGCGACGTGCCGGCCCGGGCGGCCCAGTGTCTGCTGCGGATCGCCCAGGAGGCCCTCACCAACGCGGCTCGGCACGCTCCCGGGGGCGCCGTCGACGTCGAGCTGACGTTCGCCGTGGCATCGACCACACTGAGTATTCGCAACCGCCCCGCCACTCGTGAAGTGACCGCCGGTGTCGGCAGCGGGATGGGACTGATCGGTATGCGCGAACGCGTCGCCCTGTTGGGCGGAACGGTCACCGCCGGCCCGGTCACCGAAGGGCCGCACCAGGGCGGCTGGCAAGTGGAGGCAGTGATCCCGGGATGAGTGAACAGCCGGAGAAGCAGCAGCAGTTGCGGGTGGTCGTCGCCGACGACCAGGCCGCCGTCCGGGAGCCCCTCGCCGCGGTGCTCGCCCTGGTCGAGGACATCGACGTCGTCGCGGCCGCCGCGAACGGCGGCGAGGTGCTGACGGCTGTCGCCGCAGGGCCGGTGGACGTGGTGCTGATGGACCTGAGAATGCCCGTGATGGACGGGATCGAGACGACACGCCGACTGGCCGAGGAACACCCGCAGGTGGCGGTGGTCGTCCTGACCACCTTCGCCGACGACGACTCGATCCTGGGCGCGCTGGCCGCGGGAGCCCGCGGATACCTGACCAAGAACGCGGGACGCCAGGACATCACCCGCGCGATCCGGGCCGCGGCCGCCGGTCAGTCCGTACTCGACCGCGAGGTCCAGGACCGCCTGCTCGCCACCGTCAGGACCAAGGCACCCGCGCCGGGGCAGACCGCCCTGCCCCAGGACCTCACACCCCGCGAACGCGAAGTGCTCGCGCTCATCGGGCAGGGCCTGCCCAACCGGGGCATCGCCGAGAAGCTCTTCATCAGCGAGGCCACGGTCAAGACGCACATCAACAACCTGTTCGCCAAGGCGGACATCCGCGACCGCGCGGACGCCGTCCGCCGGGCCATCGCAGCGGGCCTCGCGTGACCGGCAGCCCGGCAGCGGACAGCCCCGCAGAGGCAGACCGGGAGCAGCTGATCGCCGCGGCGGCCATCGGGCTTCAGGACCGTGCCGCTCTCTGGAGCACGGGCGAGACCGGCGCAGCCGACGTCGTCGCTGCCGCCTGTGATGCGCTCGTTGCCGGGCTGGACAGTCCTGCGCTGCGGATCTTGGCGGCGTGCACGCGCGCGGAGGCGGATTACGACGTACCCGATCTCCTGCCCCCGGCACTCGACGAACTGGGCCTCACCCTCCACACAGGGGACAGCGTCGACGGGCGGGAGGCGGCCGTACGAGCGCTTGCCGCCCGGATGTTGGCCGGCGAGCTGACGGCACGCGAGCTGGTCTGGCGGATCCACCAACACTTCGGGCACGAACTGCCTCTGGCCGGACGACTGGTCGAGCTGGACGACGAGTACGACGCCCTCGAATACAGCGACGGGACACCGGCGCAGATCGACGCCGAGGTCACGGCCGAAGCTCGGCGGCTGGTCCGGCGTCCTCGCGCTCCGGCCGAACCCAGGGATGAGCCGTGCTGAGGCAAGCCGGTGGCCCCGGGAGCAGGCTGAAGAACCTTGGGGCCGCCGCCAGAGGCAGCCGTCTACCCTCTCGTCATGCAGCGCATCGATGTCAACCGGGACGACGGCACGTGGGTGGGCCTGTCCCTGGACATCCGGGACCGTAGCCAGCCGGGGCTGTGCGTGTTCGCTGCCGGGCCGCGGCTCCTCCTCTCCCAGCTGTCGCGGCCCGTGCTGCTCGCTGTCGTCGACGCGCACCTCCACGGCGTGGACTTCTGGCGCACCGACGCGTATCGCTCATGCGTCCCGCCGTTGCGCGCCGACACGGCGCGCGCCCTGGCGGGCAGCCCGCGACGGTGGGCCCACCGGTTCGCCCAGAGCCTCACCGACGCACCGGGCAGCCCGTTGTACGAGGGTCGATGGCTGCTTTCGTGCGAGAGTCCGATCCAGCGCTGGCGCCATTCCGACACCTCGCATGCCGAGTACTGGAATGCGGTGCTCGTCGAGGGCCAGCCCGACGGATTCATCGACTGGTTCATCCATTCCGGTTCGTGGGAGGTCCTGCCGCTGCGGCCGATGCCCGGTGCTGACGACGGCCGGGTCAAGGCGTACCGCAAGCAGGCGCGTGACGGGACCCTCCCGCCCGTGCTGCTGTGGTGGGTCAGTGGCCTGGACTGCCATCTGATCCTGGACGGTCACGCGCGGCTCGCCGCGGCGATCGCCGAGTCCGTCGAGCCTCCGCTGCTGCAGTTGCACCGCACGCTGCCGCGCGACGACGTGGCCGCGCGCACTGATGAGGCCGTGGGCTTCTACGCATACGAACTGGCCCGCTTCGCACAGCTCCGCGCCGTCCACGGCCCCACCGTCCCGGACGGAGCCGCCACGGCCGGGCCTCAGCTCGCGCGCCTCCTCCACGACCTGAACACCGCGCAACAGCCCACCTGGGCCTGGCCGCTGCCCGGTGGGGACGATCAGTGGCGTCGTGTCGCACGCGAGGTGACAGCCCGCCAGGACTGGCCCCGTATCTGACTCCTGCCGACCCTCTCCCCCGCCGGCCCTCGCGTCCGGGCGCACCGCCCGGGCCGAACCGCCGGTTGGTGGTCGCTCAGGGTGATCGAGGAGTCGATGCTAACCGCCTGGCTGCCGTTTCGGCGGGGTGCCACTTCGCCTGTCACCCTGGCCGCAGGCAGTTCAAGCCAGGTTGTCGGGCCCCGGAATCCGGGCCGTGACGCCGTCGTTCAAGAATCCTTTCTTCTGGCTTACCCGCAGGTCATCGGCTCACACCTACGCGGATCCGAGCTGCCGCACAACCGTCTCGGGTTGTCCGGATCATGGTGCGGTCCGCCGCGGATTGTCAGTGGCGTGGGCGAGGGTTCCGTCCGCAGATCACTCACCCCGCACCGGCCTTCTGATCAGGTGCGCCGGTCGAGTGCTGTGACCGTTTCCCGCTCCCGAGGAGGATCCGTGAATCCCGTCCGCGTGCTCGCCGCTCTTCACCCCGTGTTCGAGAACCCTCCTGCGCAGGCCCCTCGGGCCCTCGCGTTCCGACGCCCCGTCGACCTGCGCCGCGTCCTCGCCTGCGCATCACGACCGTCATCGGGGTGGGGAGCATGACCGACCCGCACACGCCCGCCCCGCCCGCTGCGGACCTGCTCGCGGGGGTCGGCCGGGCCCTCGGCGCCCGATCGACCGTCCGGGACGCCGTCCCTGCGCGGAAGGACTCCCACGTCTGGCGCCTCGCTCTCCCCAACGACGTCCACTTCTACCTGAAGGTCTGTCGGCACCCGCTGGCGTATGAGGGCGAGACGTTCGCCCTGCGGACCGCGGCGGACGGCGCAGAGAACCATCTGCGCGAAGCCGAGGACCGCGTGACGTCGCCCCAGCAGCAGCTGGTGCGTGATCTGGCCGCTGACCTGCGCGTCCTTCCAGCGCTGCCGCTCGCGTTCACCCACGGCGATGCCTGGGACCGCAATCTCCTGTGGTCGCGGAGCCGGAGACAAGCAGGCTGGATCGACTTCGAGAGAAGCCATTTCGCCCCCGCTGTACAGGACTTCGTCATGTTGGCCTGCAGCACGTGGGTGGATCGACCCGAGCTGCGGACGGCCTGCCTGCAGGGCTACGGCCGTGACCTCACGCCCGAGGAGGAGCACGCGCTGAGGTGCCTGGCGGCGCTCGACGCGGTCAGCTGTCTCCACTGGGGCCCGCGGCTCGGCGACCACGAGGTCACCGCACGCGGCAAGCGCACTCTTGACCGGCTCACGACGGGGGTGTTCGCGTGAGGGCACCGCAGGAGAAGACAACCGCGACGGACACCGGCCCAGCAGACGCGCCCGAAGCGCCCGGGGCCGTTCCGGCGGCCCGGGCGGGGGCTCCGCAGCCGTCCGCACCGCCGGAACTCGACTACAACGGGCGCCCGCACCGGCTGGCGATGGACCAGACCACGTTGTGGGACATGGCCCGCCGTATCCCCGCGGCACTGGCCCAGACCGCACGCCTGGCCTGGACGGTTGACCGGCACATGACCCTCACCATCGTCGTGTGCCAGCTGCTGTCCGGCATCGGAACGGCCGTGATGCTCGGCTCGGTCTCCCGGGCACTGCCCCAGCTCATGGTCTCCGACCCCCGTGCGGGCCTGGCGCACGCCTGGCCCGCGCTCACCGTCGCCGTCGTCGCGATGGCGACCGGGGCGAGCATGTGGATCCTCGCGGACTGGGCGACCCGGCGTCTGAACCCCCAGATCGCCTCGGCCGCCGACCTGCAGCTCGTCGACCTGCACATGCGGGCCGAACTCGCCGCGTACGACGCACCGGGCTTCGCCGACCGCAGCCAGGCGGCGGAGCTCGGCGCGCTGCGCGCCGTCGACCTCGCCGACGACGCCAAGACGTTCACCAACGGATTCGTCCAGCTCGCTTCGGCGGCCGCGGTACTGACCTCGCTGCACCCCCTGCTGCTCGGTGTGCTGTTGCTGTCCGTGCTCCCCCGAGGTCTGGGCGGTGTGATCGCCGCGCGCGTCGACTACCGGGTGCACGACCGGACCGTCTCCGCCCGCAACGTCCGCGGGATGATGCGCTGGTGGCTGACGACCGAGACGCTCAGCGACGAGCTGCGGGCCAACACGATGCGCCCCTACCTGCACTTCTGGTACCGGAGCATGAGTGATCGCATCAGCCGCCGCGAGGTACAGGGCGCTCAGCCCTACCTGCGGATCACGCTGCTCGCCGCGACACTCGGCGGCCTCTTCACCTTGGGGATGTGGGCCTCGCTGGCCGCGCTGGTGCTCACCGGCGCCATGTCCACGGCGATCGCCGGCACGGCCGTCGTCGCCTCCCAGACCGCCGGCCGCTCCCTGAACGCGGTCATCAGATACAGCACGGTCATGTTCCATCACGGCCTCTACCTGTCCGACTACCACGAGTTCATCGACGAGGTCCGCGCGATGACGACGGCCCGCGGTGCCACGCGGGCCGCGGCCCCGCGGCAGATCCGCCTGGAGGGCGCCTCCTACACCTACCCGAGCAAGGACACCGCGGCCGTACGGCCCATCACCCTCACCCTCAACCGCGGCGAAGTCGTCGCGCTGGTCGGGGAGAACGGCGCCGGCAAGTCCACGCTGATCCGGATGCTCACCGGGCTGACCGTGCCCACCGACGGCAAGGTCCTCTGGGACGACGTCGATCTGGCCACCACCGACGCGGAGTCGGTCTGGCGCCATGTGGGTCTGGTCCCGCAGAAGAACGGGCACTGGCCTCTCGCCGCCCGCGAGAACATCACCCTGGGCCAGCCGCGCGAGCACGGCGACGAGCGGATCTGGGACGCCGCCGAACGCGTCGGCATGACCAAGGCGCTGCGCGAACTGCCCGACGGACTGGACACGTTGCTCGCCCGCTCCGTATGGGGCGGCCACGAGCTGTCCGGCGGCCAGTGGCAACGTCTGGCGTGCGCACGGGCGATGTACCGGGAGCCGGCCGTCCTCGTCCTTGACGAGCCGACCAGCGAGATGGACGCCCGCGGCGAGCACCAGATCTTCCGTGAGCTGCGGGCCATGGCACCCGACCGGATCACCGTGGTGGTCACGCACCGACTGGACAACGTCCGGATGGCCGACCGGGTCGTCGTCCTCGAACACGGCCGCATCCGCGAGCAGGGCACCTTCGACGGCCTCGTCGCGACCGAAGGGAGCCTGCTGGGCGAGCTCTACGCGCTGGCCCAGGACCGCTGAGCACCCCTCCCACCACGCCTCACCGTGGGACCGCGCAGTCGGCGCGGTCCCACGGTTCCCCCGTCAAGCTGTATCCCTCATCATCAAGCGGGACGTCCGCGGCCAGGCGATCCGGGGCTCCAGGACAGCCATTTCATGCGGCAGCACAACGCATACCTCAGCTCGGGTACGTTCTTCGCATGCGCTGGTCGTACTCGGCTGTTGTGTCCAGACCCATCGCGGCGCGGCGTTCGTCCAGCTGCTCTGGATCGTGGACAGGTTGAGGCCGCAGGCTGGTGCACGGTGGCTCCTTCAAACTGCAAGGGCGCCGGTTGGCCCGGGGACGGACGGCACGGCTATCTCGCCATCCTCGACGGCCACCAGCAGGGGCCGGGCCGCGCTCGCGCTGGGCCGGATGCTGCCTCGCGAGCTCTCCCGGCGCGGCTTCCAGCGTCTCTGGGCCCGATAGCGCGCCGGCCCCTATGATGCGGGCCCGGGCCTTCGACATCCTGGGAGAAATGGCATGAGTGACGCGAGCACCGGCACCGGCGACAGTGCCGGCGGCGGCAAAGTGGTCGTGAACAGGGTGATGTCGCTGGACGGGTTCATCGCCGGGCCCGACCACGCGATGGACTGGTTCTCCGAGTATCTGACCGCGGACACGTTCCCGGAGGTCATGGCGGCCACGGGCGCCATGCTCGTGGGCCGCGGCACCTACGACGTCGCCCAGGGCATGGCCGAGCAGGACACCGACTACGACGGCGGGCCTCAGTTCGTCCTCACCCACGAGCCTCCCGACAAGCCGGACTCCGGCGTCACCTTCCTCACCTGCGACATCGAGGAAGCCGTGGCCACGGCGCGCGCCGCCGCGGGCGACAAGAACCTTGAGGTCCTCGGTGCCGACGTGGCCGCCCAGTGCCTGCGGCGCGGGCTCGTCGACGAGATCCTGGTGTACGTCGTACCGGTGCTGCTCGGCGACGGAGTCCGGTTCTCGCCGCCCGGTCTCGGCCGGATCGACCTGGAACCCTTCAGCAACACCCAGTCGGGTGCCGTCACGATGCTCCGTTACCGCGTACGGAAGTAGACGCGCACCTCCAGCAGTTGGCACCGGCACGCGCGGACCCCCTGATCCCCGGCTCGCGTCGAACAGTGGATGGCGTCACACGTCCCACGGCCCGGGTCGCGGCGGCCGGAGACCCGCTCCGGACGCCGCGCCCGGGGCGTCCACTATCCCCAGCTGCGGGCGCGGGGCGGGAGCACGAAGGACAGCAGGAAGACCAGGGCCACGGCGCCCGCGGCGCACCACAGGGTGCGCTGGATCGCGAGGGTGAAGTCCTCGGCCCTGCTCCCGCCGGAGGGGGCCCGCCGACGGCGAGCGACAGGTTCGTGTCCACCATCGACGCCACGGAGGTGAGATTGGTCTGCAGCAGGTCGTCCCACACGTCCCGCGCACCGCGCCCACCAGCCGTGTTCCTCGCCATGTCCTTCACCGACAGGTCCATCACGCCTCCGCACCCACCGACAACGAGCTGTCCCGCCAGACTCCCGGGGCCACCTGGAAGGCTCCTGGCACACGGCTCACCGCGGGGTCACATCTCCCACGCGCCTGCCTGCCTCGGCTGAACAGGACGCCCCTGAACCACCCGATCAAGGCACCACTAGGCTCCTCGGCATGGATTCTCAGGGGGCCGCAGGGCCGGTTGACGTCTCATGTCCGGGGTGCGGCAGCACCGACGTGCGGACGGTCGAGCAGGCACAGACAGGGAAGCGCGCGATACGCGACGGTCTGCACAGCAGACTCGCGCCGGGGCCCGACAAGACCGGCGACGGATGCATGCACTTCGCGGAGGGCATGGTGCTGACCGCTCTTGGCGTCGGCCTTGTGTACACGGGCGTTCAGCAGGAGAAGCCGCTCTACGTGATCGGCGGCGCGGTCCTCGCTCTGGTCTGCTTCTTCGGGACGTTCTTCGTGGTGCGCGGCGATCGCGGGGAAAAGGCCGCCGCGCTGGCCGGGATGCCCCTTGCGGAGCCGCTGTGGCAGCCCGCTCACTACTGCGTCGGCTGCACCTCGGTGTTCTGCCCCGGCAACACCCCGTGGCGCGGAACGCTCACTCCCGAGCAGTTCAAGAAGCTCGTGTGGACCCAGGCCGGCTACGCCGACCAGCTCCCGGCGGGAGACAAGGCGAAGGACGCGCAGATCCCCGAAGGGGTCCTGCCGAACGCGTAAGTCGGAGGCATCTCGCACCGAGACGTCGTGGCTCGCGGGGCGATGGTCGCCGATCTTGGGAACTGCCCGCGTCCACCGCGAAGTTGATATGAGAAGCTGCCGCCAGTCGTTGGCGGGCGAGACCGTGGTGGTCGGCGGGAGGAGTGCAGGGTGAGGCAGGACGGGGGCTTTCACGCCGAGGAGATCGACACCAGCAGGCCGCACCCGGCGAGGGTCTACGACTACTTGCTGGGCGGCAAGGACAACTACGAGGTGGACCGCCTCGCCGGTGACAAGCTCGCGGCCGCGGCGCCCGAGGCCCGCGTCGGCGTACAGGCCAACCGCGACTTCCTCAGGCGTGCCGTCCGTCACGTCGTCGGTGACGGCATCCGTCAGATCCTCGACATCGGCACGGGCCTGCCCACCTCGCCGAACGTGCACGAGACCGCCCAGGAGACGGCGCCGGGCGTACGCGTCGCCTACGTGGACAACGACCCGATCGTGAACACGCACGCCAACGCGCTGCTCGACGGCGCCGGCGGCACCACGACCGTGCTCGCCGATCTGCGCGATCCGCGGGCCATCCTGGACCACCCCGACGTGCGGCACCTCATCGACTTCGATCAGCCGGTCGCGCTGTTCCTCGTCGCCATCGTCCACTTCCTCACCGACGCCGAGAAGCCCGAACAGATCGTCGCCACCCTGCGCGACGCACTGCCGGCCGGAAGCTATCTGGTGCTCTCGCACGCCACCGGCGACTTCGCCGACCGCAGCGAGGCGCAGGCCGTCTACAACCAGGCCACCGCCACCCTGAACCTGCGGACCCGTGCCGCGACCCTGCGCTTCTTCGAGGGCTTCGAGCTGGTCGAGCCCGGCCTGACCCAGGTCCCGTTCTGGCGCCCGGACGCCACCCCACCTGCGGGCTCCGACGCGATCGGCATCTACGGGGGCGTGGCGCGCAAGTCCGACTGATCCTGAGTGGTCCTCGGGTGGTGACGTTCGTTGATCCCTGCGGTAGGTCGGAACTATGCGGCTTGCGCGGGGTGGTGGGCGTGTCGGATGAGGTGGCCCGGTCGGGGAAGGGGCGTCTGGACGGCAAGGTGGCCTTCGTCACCGGTGCGGCCGGAGGGCTCGGGCGCAGTCACGTCCGGCGGCTGGCCGAGGAAGGCGCGGATCTGGTCGTCGTGGACATCTGCCGGTCGGTCGAGACCGTGCCCTATCCGCAGTCGACGCCCGAGGACCTCTCCGAAGCGGTCGAGGAGGTCGAGGGTCTGGGACGCCGTGTCGTGGCGCGTGAGGCAGACGTGCGCGATCGGGACGCGCTTCAGGAGGCGTTCGACGCCGGGCTCGACGCGTTCGGGCGGGTCGACGTCGTCGTCGCCAACGCCGGCATCGCGCCGCTCCTGGTGGACGACCAGGTGCAGGCCTGGCACGACGCCATCGACGTCAACCTCACCGGCACCTTCCACACCATCGAGGTGGCCATCCCGTCGATGATCGACGCCGAGCAGGGCGGCTCCATCGTGATCGTCAGTTCCACGGCCGGGCTGGTCGGCATCGGCGGGGGCAGCAACGGCGGTCTCGGGTACGCCGCCTCCAAGCACGGTGTGGTCGGGCTGATGCGCACGTACGCCAACAACCTCGCCCAGCACAGCATCAGGGTGAACTCCGTGCATCCGACCGGCGTGGCGACCCGCATGGTCGTGGACCCGGCCATGGTCGAGTTCGTCGCCCAGGACCCGATCCTGTCCGAGGGGTCGCCCAACGCCCTGCCCGTGGACACCATCGAGGCGATCGACGTGTCCCACGCCGTGCTGTGGCTGGCCTCGGACGAAGCCCGTTACGTCACCGGTGTCACGCTGCCCGTCGACGCCGGATTCATCAACCGCCGCTGAGTCACCGAGCCGGAGGTCGCGCGCCATGACCGATCAGTACGCCGACACGATCCTGGTGGGTGGGCAGGTCAGGACGTCGTCGGGCTGGGCCGACGGGCTCGCCGTGCGCGCCGGGGTCATCGAAGCGGTCGGCGGTCGCGACGACGTGCTGCGACGGCGCGGACCGGACACGCGGGTGGTGGACCTCGCCGGCGACACGGTTCTTCCCGGCCTGCACGACCTGCACGTGCACCCGATCTACGCGGGAGTGCGCGAACGGCGCTGCAAGGTCCCGCAGGGCTCCAGTCTGGACGCGACCCTCCGCATCGTGGCCGAGCACGTGTCCCGGGCCGCCCCCGGGGCCTGGGTGCTCGGCGGTCAGTGGGACGCGTTCGCCCTCGGCGGCACCCCGGACCGGACCCTGCTCGACGCCGTCTCCCCCGATCATCCGGTCATCCTGGAGGACACCAGCGGACACAGCTCATGGGCGAACAGCGCGGCACTGCGGGCAGCCGGCATCCACTCCGGCACACCTGATCCGCTGGGCGGCTTCTTCGAGAGGGACGCGGCGGGTCATCCGAGCGGCATACAGCGCGAGACCGCCGCCGACCTGCTCGCCGCGTCCGCCCCCAAACCGACCGACGAAGAGGTCGAGGCGGCGCTGGAGTGGGCCCTCGACGAGATGCTCTCCTACGGCATCACCTCGTTCACCGAGGCCGCGGTCGGGTTCACCGCCGGGCCGCAGGCCGAGCTGCGCGCCTACACCCGGCTCGCCGCACGCCGGGCCATCAGGCAGCACGTGCGCCTGTGTCTCGTGTGGTCGCCCTACGACCCCCTGTGCGAGGACGTGATCGCCCACCGCAACCTCTACGCGAGCGACCACCTCGCCCCCGACTGCGTGAAGATCTTCCTCGACGGCGTGCCGACCGACAGCCACACAGCGGCGATGATCGACCCCTACAAGGACACGGAGGAGGGACGGGACGACGCGGCGGGCCGGTACGGGATGCTCGCGATCGCACCGGCGGTGCTCGACGAGGCGGTGACCCGGTTCGACCGGATGGGCATCACGGTCAAGTTCCACGCGGCCGGCGACGCGGCGGCCCGCGCGGCGCTCGATGCCATCGAGGCGGCCCGCACGGCCAACGGCCACGGCCCGCACATGCACAACGTGGGTCACTGCTCGTTCGTGACGAAGTCCGACATCGAGCGCGCCGCGCGGATCGGCGCCACGTTCGAGGTCTCGCCCTACCTGTGGCGGCCCTCCCCCATCTGCTCCGACATCACGGCCGCCGTGGGCCTGGAAGCGGTCGAACGCGCCTGGCCGGTGCGCGAGATGCTGGAGGCACGCGCGCTGGTCGTGGCGGGCTCGGACTGGTGCGTCGTGCCGTCGGTGAACCCGTGGGCCGCCCTGGAGTCGCTCGTCACCCGGCAGGAGCCGGGCGGCAGCGCCGACTCCTTGGGCCCGTCCCAGGCCATCACGCTGGAGCAGGCCTTCGATCTGTTCACGGTCAACTCCGCGCGCCAGGAGGGCATGACGCACCGCGTCGGCCGCATCGAACCGGGCATGCTGGCCGACATCGTCGTCGTCGACCGGAATCCCTTCGCGGTGCCGATCACCCAAGTGCACCGCACCGAGGTCAGGATGACCTTCGTGGAGGGTGCGCCGGTCTTCGAGGCAGGGGCGCACCGCTCCAAGGACTCCCCGCGGTGACGGCCCCTGGCCTCTCGGTCAGGCGAGTGCCGTGACACCGGGGCTGAGCAGCGACAGCAGCCGGCTCGCCACCTCTCGCGCGTCCGTCCCGGCCGCGTACACGTAGTGGTCGGGGCGCACGGCCACGGCGGTGGCGCCCAGGTCGTCGAGCCATCGCCGGTACGTGCCGTCCAGATCGGCGACCACGGCACCCGCGGCCGTAGCGCCGAGGCCGACGACGGTGATACCCACGTCCCTCAGCGAAGGCACGTCCAGCAGGGGAAGGTCCTGCTCGGCGACCAGGAGGCGGAAGCCACCGCCTGCGAAATCGTCCAGCAACCCGGTCCTGCGGCCGTCGCTGACACGCCCCTGGACCGACAGCCGGCCCCCGCCCGTGTCGAACATGCCGGGGCCGAGATCCGGCAGCCGCATGCGTTCGGGCTCCTGAAGCGCGGCTCGGCGGGCCAGGAGTGCGCGGTCGCGCTCGCGGGCCAGCTCGGGGTCGCGCAGCGTATGTTGGCGACCGAGCTCCATGCTCGCGAGCGTCACAGCGCGCACGTGCGGATCCCGCTCGCTCTGGTAGGTGTCGAGCGCCTCGGCGCCCTGTACTCCCCTGAGGACGAGATCCAGCTTGAAGGCGACGTTGAGTACGTCTCGTATGCCCGCGCACAACCCCTGGGCCAGGAAGGGCGGCATCTGGTGTGCGGCGTCCCCCGCGAGGAGGATGCGCCCCTGGCGCCATCGTGTGGCGACCAGTGAGCGGAAGGTGTAGGCGGCGACGCGGGCGATCTCGGCGTCGTCGCGGGACAAGTAGCGCTCCACGCGGGCCCAGACGCTGTCCGCCGCACGTTCCCGCTCGACGTCGCCCTCGTCGAGCATGAAGCAGAACCGCTGATGGTCGGCGGCGGTGGTGATGATGGTGGTCGGTTCGGCGGGATCGCCGATCTGCAGCATCGGCGGCAGTCCCAGTTCGGCGGCGGGCCGCCGGAGCGCGAAGTCGCAGACCAGCCAGGGCTCGGAGAAGCCGAGGTCGTCCTGCTCGATGCGGAGGGCCTCGCGTACGAAGCTGTTGCCGCCGTCGCAGCCGACCACGTACCGCGCGGAGAGGGCGGCGCCGTCGGCCGTGTCGACGGTGACCTGGTCACGGTCCTGGGTCAGGCCGACGACTGTCGTGCCGAAGCGGATGTCGACGTTCGGCAGTGACGCGCACAGCGAGTGGAGGGCCTTCTCCAGGTCCGGCTGGTGGAACATGTAGAGGTCGGCCCAGCCGTTGGTGCCGACGCTCCGGAACTCCTGCCGGATGAGGAGTTCTCCCTCGCCGTTCCGCCATTCGTACGCTTCCCGCTCCTGTAAGAGGGGCGCCAACTCGTCGGCCAGGCCCAGCCCTTGGAACGCTCGCATGACCTCGCCGTCGAAACTGGCGGCGCGGGGAAGGCCGTACGGGGCGGGGTAGCGCTCGCACACCACGACCGAGCGCCCGGCCCTGCCGAGCAGCGCGGCGAGGGTCATGCCGACCGGTCCGGCGCCGATCACGGCGACGTCGACGCGGGGCGACGTCTTGTTCGCCGCCTGTTTCTCCGTGGTTCCGTTGGCCATGGTGTCTCCGTTCTCCTGTTCCAAGGGCGGGGTCGTCGCGTGGGGATGAGGGCCCGCGGTCACGGGACGAGCACGAGCTTGCCGGGGGCGTGACCGGCGATTCCGGTCTTGTGGGCGAGGGCGGCCTCGTGCAGCGGATAGCAGGTGTCGATGAACACGCGCAGCTCGCCCGCGCCCGCGCGGGCCGCGAGGTCGGCGCGCGCGGCGTGCCGGATGTCGGTTCCCATGTCCTGGCCCGGCCCGTTGCCGATCACGTGGATGCCGGCGTGGACGCGTCGGTCGGTGCCGGTGATGGAGGCGATGCGCCGCCGGTCGGCGACCAGTTCCAGGGAGGTGTCGAGCGCTTCGTCGGTACCGGCGCAGTCGACGGCGGCGGTGACGCGGTCCGGTGCGACGGCGCGTACACGGTCGAGCAGGCCGGGGCCGTAGGCGATCGGGACGGCGCCGAGTTCGCGCAGCAGACCGTGATTGCGGTGCGCGGCGGTGGCGAGCACGGTGGCGCCCTGCGCGACCGCCAACTGGACAGCCATCAGGCCCACTCCGCCGGAACCGCCGTGCACGAGTACGGTGTCGCCCCGGCCCAGGCCGACGGCGTGCAGCGTGTGCGTGGCCGTGGTGCCCGTCAGCATCAGCCCGCCCGCTTCGGGCCAGGTCAGGGTGGCGGGCTTGGGGATCAGGGAGGTCACGGGGGCGGTGACGTACTCGGCGTAGGCGGCCGTCACGGGGTAGACGATCACTTCGTCGCCGATCCTGGCTCCGGTCACGTCGGCGCCGGTGGCCGTGACCACTCCCGCGCACTCCAGACCGAGCGCGGGCAGGCTGTCGAGAGAGAGACCGAATGAGTCCTGGTTGCTGTCGTCCACCGCGTGGAACGTGCCGCTGTAGAGCTTCCAGTCGATGGGGTTGACGCCGGCGGCGTGGACGCGGACGAGGACCTCGTCCGCGGCGGGGCGCGGGATCGGCTGTTCGAAGACGCGGAGGACGTCAGGGCTGCCGTACGCGGTGGGTCGCACGATTCCGGGCATGGGTGATCCTTCCGAGTGGGGTGTGGTTCGGTCCCGTCGGCGCGGGGGTGACGTGGCGGCGGCACGGTCAGGTGCCGTCGTCCCCGTGCCGAGGGTCGGTGGACGGCCTTGGCGGCTGCGGTCACGGCGCTGCGGTGACCTCGACGACCTCAGTCTCGAACGCCCCTGGCTTGATGTCTATTGCATACTTCGCACAGGTAGCTTGCGTCAGACGCAATTGAGGGGGGTCCGCTCGGCCGGGCGGACGGCTACGGACCCGCTCCCCGCTCCTATGCGCGGTACAGGGCTTGGGCCCGCTTCAGGTCGGCGGGGAGGTTCTGGCGGCCGAGGTCGAAGAAGTGGTCGACCTGCCATGCCTGGGTGCTGCGGGCCTGCCGGTTGGTCGTGGTCACCCACGGCGGATAGACGCGGAATCCGCGCTTCCCGCCGGAACCGTCCCGGGAGACGATGCCGCGCTCGCACAGCACCTCGCGCGGGAACACGAACTGCCCGAAGCCTTCGTCGTCGTGACTGCTGATCACGAAGAGGTCGACCCCGTCGTCGGTGTCGAAGGGCCGGATCGGCCCCTGCTCGGAGCGCTGCCACACGGTGACGAACTGACCCGCCTTCGTCGGCGTGGTCTTGCCCACGCGGAACCGGACCGAGCGTCCGTCGAGCGTGAAGGCGTACGCCGCGTACTCGGCGCCCTCCGGCTCGGGCACCGGCAGCGAGCAGACGAAGCCGCTCGGGTCGTACACCGACGCCTTCGCGGCCAGCAGGTCGTCGTGGAGCGCTGACCACGGCTGATGCGTCACCATGCACTCATCCTGCCAGCGCTTTCGTACGTGCTCGTCGTCGGCTCGGCCTGTCGGGGGCGCGCCAGGCTCCTTCGGGAGCGGCGTCCGGACTCAGGCGTAGCGGTCGAAGAGTGCCTGGACGTACTCCTCCAGCCGCCGGGTCAGCAGGGCGCGGGTCAGGGCGGTGCGGCCCACCTCGCGCCAGGGAACGGCGACCTTCTCGGCGTCCGGGGCGAAGGCCAGGGCGTCCAGCAGCCGCCAGTAGAGGTGGGCGGCCCGATCCTCGGCCAGGGTGCCGCCCGCCGCCGTGTAGCGGTCGGCGAAGTCCATGCCCGTGAGCACGCCGTGCAGCAGCGCCAAGGCCGTGGAGCAGTGCGCCACGTCCAGGTCGGCGGGCCCCAGGAGGTCTCCACCCAGTCGACGACGCCGCTGATCCTCATGCCGTCGCCGTCTCCCGTGAAGAGGACGTTGCCGGGGTGGAAGTCCCGGTGCAGGAAGCACGCCCGGTACGTCGGTGGCCGGCGGCGGATCACCTCCACGGCCCGTCGCCACAGCTCGGGGCGCGCGGTGTCGTCGGGTGGGCTCACCCGTTCGGGAGAGGTCCACGCCTGGTAGTCGCGCGGCCGTGACGCGGCGGGCACCGACAGCCGGTGGATGCCGAGGAGTTGCCGGGCCAGCAGCTCGGTGCGCCGGGCGGCCCCCTCGTCGTCCGGGCGCACGGTGCCTGGCAGCAGGGACATGGGCAAGGAGGGGTGATCGCAGTGCTCCGCCGTGGGGTCCACGGCCACCGGACCGGCCGCGGGCACATCCGCGCCGTCGAGCAGGCGCAGCACCTGCGCCTCGCGGTTCAGCAGACCCTCCGCGTGCCGGACGTAGAGCGGCTTGACGAATGATCGGAGGACCAGCGAGCGCCGCCCGCGCGGCCCGTCGATGTCCAGGCGGCGCATCTCCGAGGTCCAGCCGCCGCGCAGCCTCGCGGCCTTCTCGATGCGTTCCCCCTCCGACAGTCCCTTCTCCACCCAGGCGCGTGTCGCGCCCCATCCCTGATCCTCAAGATCGGCGCCGACGTGCCCGGCCCCCTCGCCCGTCACCATGGAGGGAGGCTGTCGATCACGTCGACGTACGTGATCGACTGCCCCTCCCGGTCGAGGAGGACCGGGGTTCTCCGTGTGGGCGCGCCCGTCACCCGAACAGATTCCAGTGCGAGCTCGCCCCGACGAAGCCGCCGGCGCTGGCGATCCAGCCCATGAGGGTCAGGGACATCGACAGCCGGAGGTGCCTTCCGGCGTCCACGCGCAGCCCCTGGCGTCCCACGGTCAGCTGCCACGTCGGCCTCGGCTGCTCGCTCTTCTTGTGTGCGCTCACGGCTTCTTCCTCTTCTCCGTTTCTCCGCGCTTCCTGGCAGCCCCGATTGCCGGGCAGGACGTGCGGCTGGTGACTCCATGTCATCCCGGCCGTTCTTCTCTGATCCAGGAATCGGGCCGGACCCGTACGAGATCGAATGACGGCGGTGAGCCGCCGAAAGACGCGGAATGTGACCGAACTTCGCCGAGGTTCCCGAAGATTCGAGAATGTTCGCCGAACGTCGGGATTGTTCGACGGCGCGCGCCTACGCTTCTCCTACTCAAGGGAGGGGACGCGACCTTGCGGGACGATTCTGTGGAGCAGCCGGACGCGGCTGAACTGGTCGCGGCTCACGAGCGCGCCCTGAGCGGGTTCGCCGAGGCGCTCGGCCTTCTGCACATCGACTGCGGCGCGCCGCCGCGCTCCGCGCTCACCAAGGGAGCGAGGGCCGCAGGCCGCTGCTCGCTGCCCGCGTCCTCCCTCACCGAGGTGTTCCAGGGCCGACGGCTGCCGAAGCTCGACTTCACCATTGAGCTGGTGCGGCAGTTGCGTCCGGGTGACCCGGACCTCCTGGACGAATGGCGCGACCGCTGGCGGGACGTCAAGCGGGCGGAGCACAGGGCGGCGTCGGCGCGGCGCGCGCTCAAGGCCCGCCCTCAGGGCGGAGCACCCGCCGTGCCCACCGTCCCTCACGAAGTCGAACAGGAGCGGGAACGGGACCAGGACCGGCCGGCGTCAAAGAAGGACCAGTCCAAGAACAACAGCTCTCGGCGCGCCCTCAAGAACAAGAACAAGGGCAGCCGCCGTGCGGAGGACGCTCCGCTCTGTCCGGTGTGCCGTCTTCCGACCCATCGGGACTTCGCGGAGGTCTGGGCCTGCGACGGCTGCGGAGGGATCAGCAGATGGGACGCGAGCGGCACGGTGATCCTCATGGACTCGTCCCGCGGAAGATCCTCCTCCGAGACCAACGCCTACATCTGCACGACCTGTGACCTGCTCGTCCACCCCCTCAAAATGCAGGGCGACCTCTGCCCGCGGTGCGGCACCAACCTCGTGACGGGTGAGCGGGCGAGGGACGACGACGCGGTCTGGTGACGACGTCGGGCCTGCCGTTTCCGTCCGGCTCGCCGCGCACCGCGGCGACCGCGGGCAGGCCTCAGTCGGCCCGGCCCGTAGCCGCCACCGTCACGCCCAGGCCGATCATCGCGAAGCCGCCCGCACCGCCGACCATCGAGAGGCGGCGGTCCGAGCGGGCGAACCAGTTGCGGGCCGCTGAGGCGCCCAGGCCCCAGAGGGTGTCCGTGACCAGGCCGATGGTGACCGGGACCAGGCCCAGCACCATCATCTGGAGCGGGAGACGGCCCGCCGCGTGGTCCACGAACTGGGGCAGGACCGCCGCGAAGAAGACGATGCCCTTCGGGTTGGTGACGCCCACGAAGATCCCGTCCAGGATCGTGCGCAGATCTCCGCGCCGCTCCCCCGCCGGGGCCTGGATGTCCGCCGCACGCATCTCCTTGCGGTGACGGAAGGCCTGCACGCCCAGGTAGACGAGATACACCGCTCCTGCGAGCTTCACGCCCACGAACACCGCCGCCGAGCTCTCGACCAGCGCGCCGAGGCCCCATGCCACGGCGACCACCAGGAAGTACGAGCCGATCAGGTTGCCGAGGACCGTGGCGAGCGCGGTGCGGCGGCCGTGGGCGAGGGCCCTGCCGATCACGAACAGCACGCTCGGCCCCGGAATCACGATCACCAGCAGCGACATCGCCGCGAACGCGAGAACGCGGTCCGTGGACACCATGCCCGTCACCTCCCGAACTACGGCCGGAGCCATGCAGACAGAGGGCCATACAAACAGATGGTGGACCGCCTTCTCCAGGCTCGCCCCCTACCGATCCGACCGCGGCGGCAACGACGGGCGCCCCTTGATGTGCCCCTCAGGGCAGGGGCCGCTCGGCGGCGGGCTCGGCGGCGGCGTAGGACGTCAGGCGATCGGCGAACGCGGCGAGGAGGGCGCGCAGTTCGTCGGGACGCTCGATGACGAACGGGCGATCGAGCGAGGCGAGCACCGGAGGCAGCCAGTCGAGCCGCTCCGCCCGCAGCTCGACGCGCAGCCAGCGCGTGGCCTCCCGGTCCTCGCCCGACGCGGGCACGCACTCCTCCAGGGTCGCGACACTGGCGGGAAGGCGGGCGCGGATCTGCTCGGCCGTCCCGTGGATCCGCAAGGTCACCGCATGCCGGTACTCGGCTGTGGCGAACCCCGACAGGACGCGCTGTGCCGGATCGTCGTCCACGGGCGGCTCGAAGGAACCGGGCAGGACCCGCGCGTCCGCGATGCGGTCGAGCCGGAAGGTGCGGTCCTCACCGAGGCCGGCGTCCTCGCCCGTGACGTACCACCGGCCCGCGTGGGCGACGATCCCGTACGCGTGCAGCGTGCGTTCGCTGCGGCGTCCGTCGCGGTCGGCGTAGCGGATCGAGACCGGCCGGCGGTGGCGCACCGCGTCGGCGAGGGTCAGCAGGACCCCGGCGTCCGGGGTGTCGACGTCGCCGGGCTGATCCGTGAAGGCGAGGGCGTCCAGGAGCGTGTCGAGCCGGCCGGCGATGTGCCGGGGCAGCACCCGCCGGATCTTCGCCGATGCCGTCTCGCTCGCCGTGCGTTCCGTCGTCGTCATCCCCGCGCGGCGGCCGGCGATCAGGCCGAGCAGCACGGCCAGGGCCTCGTCGTCGCTGAGCATGAGCGGAGGCAGGCGGTACCCGGGACCGAGGCGGTACCCGCCGTAGCGGCCTCGCACCGATTCCACGGGCACGTCCAGGTCGATCAGCTGGTCCACGTACCGCCGCACCGTGCGTCCTTCGACACCGAGCCGGTCGGCGAGTTCGGCCACCGTCCGGGTACCGCCCGACTGCAGCAGTTCCAGAAGGGTCAGTACGCGGGCGGTGGGTCGAGGCATGGTCGCAGCCTAATGCGGATACAGGACCGATTCTGTCCCCTATTTCTCCTAGCCTGCGACGTGCACGCCTCCCGCACAGCCAAGGAGATTCCCATGGACTTCGTCTCGATCCGCATCATCACCGGTGACGTGGCACGCCTCGTCGCGTTCTACGAGCGGGCCACGGGCGCGCGGGCGACGTGGGCCACAGAGGACTTCGCCGAGCTCAGGACCGCCGGCGCCACGCTCGCGATCGCCGGCACCCGCACCGTCCCCCTGTTCGCCCCGGGCTCCGCCCGCCCCGCGGCCAATGACAGCGTGATCACCGAGTTCCTCGTCGACGACGTGGACCGGGTGCACCAGAACCTGACCGGCTTCGTCACCGACGTCGTCGCCGGGCCCACCACGATGCCCTGGGGCAACCGGTCGCTGCTGTTCCGCGACCCCGACGGCAATCTCGTCAACTTCTTCACGCCCGTCGCCCCGGCGGCCATCGCGAAGTTCGCCGACTCGGTGTGACGAGGGTTCCGAGCCGCCGCGCCCAGGACGTGTCCGTCGATTCGGTCGTCAGGTCAGCGGTCCACCCAGCCCGGCACCCATGTGTCGTGCGGGGCTCGAGCGCCTGCGGTGCTCAGGCCGAAGGCCGCGATCCGCCTGGAGGCCGCCTGTTGGCTGATCCCCAGCTCGTCGGCCGCAGCCTGGAACTGGCCGGCCTCAGCGACGGCCACGAACGTCCGCAGCACTTCGACATCCACGCTTCCACCCTGCTGACACAACCATTGGTTGTGGGTGGTGTGGTGCCGGGTTGTTTGATCGAGCGTTCCGCGCGGTGGTGGGATCAGCGCATGTCCACTCGCACAGAGCAGGTTATGTACGTCCAGACGGCCGAGTTCGCGCGCCATGCGGAGCGGATCGCGGAGGTGACCGATGCGACGTCTCGACTGAACGTGCTTCCGTTCAGCGACGCCGAACGTCGCGCGGAACTACTTTCCGTTGTGTTCGGTGGCCCGCTGTCGGAGTCGGTGGTGATCTACCCGCCGTTCTTCACCGAGTGCGGGCTGAACACGACGTTCGGGGAGAACGTCTTCGTCAACCAGGGATGCACCTTCATGGACAAGGGAGGCATCCGTATCGGGAACGGCGTCATGATCGCCCCCAAGGTCAGCCTCATCACCGGAGGCCATCCGTTGCCCCTGGCCGAGCGCCGCGAGTACCTCTCCTTCGCCCCGATCGTCATCGAGGACGACGTCTGGATCGGGACGGCCGCCGTGATCACGCAGGGGGTGACCGTCGGTGCCGGTGCGGTGGTCGCCGCCGGTGCGGTGGTCACCCGGGATGTCCCTGCCGGTGCCGTGGTCGCGGGAGTGCCCGCCCGGGTGATCAAGACGATCGACTGAGCCCGCCGCAGCCCGAGGGCAGGGCCCGACGCCCACCGAGAGCCCGCCGGGCACGCTGTCGGCCGCCTAGAGCGGCGACGGGGCGATGACCTGTTCCGTCCAGATCGTCTTGCCCCGGGCCCCGTACCGGCATCCCCAGCGCGCCGCGAGCTGGGCGATCAGGAAGAGGCCGCGGCCGCCCTCGTCCGTGATGAGCGCGCGCCGCAGCCGGGGCTGGGTGTAGCTCGGGTCGGAGACCTCGCACACCAGCACGGGCCCGCGGATGAGCCGGAGCCCGATCGGCCCGCCCGCGTAGCGGATGGCGTTGGTGACCAGCTCGCTGACGATGAGTTCGCTGGTGAACTTCAGGTCCTCCAGGCCCCACGCCGTCAGCTGCTCGGTGACGTCGGTGCGGGCGTCGTGCACGGCCGCCGGGTCCACCGGGTACTCCCACAGCACGGTGTCGCTCTCGGCGACGGCCCTCGTGCGGGCGAGGAGCAGCGTGACGTCGTCGACCGGCCGGTCGTGGCTCGGATGACTGGCGATCATGTCCCGGCCCACCTCCTCCAGTGGGCGCTCGGGCCGGCACAGGCGCGCCAGGTTGGCGAGCAGTTCCTCGCCGCCCCGGGTCACGTCGTGGTCGTAGTCCACCAATCCGTCGGTGTGCAGGGCGAGGACGCTCCCGGGCGGCAGGGTCACATCGGCGACCTCGAAGGGGTTGTCCCCCACGCCGAGCGACGGCCCCGGGCTGAGGTCGACGAACTCCGCGCCTCCGTCGGGCCGGACCAGCGCGGGCGGGGGATGTCCGGCGGAGGCCATCTGGCACAGCCGGGTCACGGGGTCGTAGACGGCGAACAGGCACGACGCCCCGAGGACGTCGGGCTGCTCCGACTCGGCCTGCATGCGCTGGACCAGGTCGTCGAGGTGCGTCAGGAGCTCGTCCGGCGGCAGGTCGAGATCGGCCAGCGTCTGGACGGCGGTGCGGAGCCTGGCCATGGTGGCCGTGGCCTGCAGACCGTGGCCGATCACGTCGCCGACGACGAGTCCGATCCTCATCGACGACAGCGGCAGGGCGTCGAACCAGTCGCCGCCGACGCTGACGCTCCCGCTGGCGGGCAGATAGATCCCCGAGGTCTCGGCGGCCGCACTCGTGGTCACCGCCGGGGGCAGCAGGCTCTGTTGCAGGGCGAGGGCCGTCCGGTGCTCGCGGATGAACCGGAAGGCGTGGTCCAGCATGGCGGCGGTGCGGTCGCAGAGGTCCTGCATGAGCTTGACGTCGGCGTCGTCGTACGGCTCCGGCGTGCGGGTGCGGTAGGCGAGGACGTAACCGAACAGCCTGGCACGGTGGTAGAGCGGGCAGCCGAGCGCGCTGTGCATGCCCTCGGGCATCATCCGCGCCATCAGGTGCGGATCGTCGCCGACGGCCGCACGCCCGGTCGCGGCGTCGAAGACCCGCACCCCGCCGACCGCGACCGTGCTCTCGTCGTTGGGCGGGAGGGGGATCGGTTCGCCGGGCTGCACCATCTCCACCGGCCAGGTGCCGCTGACGGACTTGACCGCGACGCGGCGCGGACGCGATGCCTCCGCCCCCGGGTAGCCGAGCACGGGGTCGCGTCCCTGGAGCACGTCGTCCGGGAAGTCCACGCAGGCCATGTCCGCGAGCCCGGGAACGAGCACCTCGACGAGGTCGCGGGCCACGTGCACCACGTCGAGCGACTCGCCGATCTCGAAGGCCTGCCGGTACGCGTCGGCGAGGCGCCGGTTGGCGCGCAGCCAGGCGGTCACGTCCCCCACGGCGGCGGCGACCCCCACCGGCCTTCCCCGGGCGTCGTCGACCGGGAAGCAGGTCAGCGAGACCGTCAGGTCCGCGTCGGCCGGTCCGACGCGGCAGTCCACGCCGATGACCGGTGACCGGTGCTCGGCGACGCCGGCGAGGATGGCCCGCGCGGACGACCGCCCCTCGGCGTCCGCGGCGATCAGCCAGTCGGCCTCGGCGCCTTCCGGGCGCAGGGCGTCGAAGGCGGCGTTGGAGCGCACGAGCCGCAGATCCCTGTCGAACTCGGCGACGCCCGCGCCGTTCTGCGCCAGCAAGGACCGGCCCAGATCGCCGTCCCGCCGTGCCGCGTCGGCGGCGGCGCGCGGCCAGGCGAGGGCCAGGACCCGGTCCGAGGAGTGCGCGGCGGCCACCCTGACGTCGGCCGGGACGGAGCGGCCGGAGCGGTGGCGCAGTCGTACGCGGAGGCGGCGATCCGGCAGGCCGCGAGCCGGGGCGGGCCCCCCTTCCGTCGGCCTGGCGATGCCCAGCAGGTCCGCGGCGGTCAAGGACGTCGCTTCCGCCCCGGTCCAGCCGAGCAGCTCCTCCGCGGCGGACGACCACCAGACCACCCGGCCCGCGCCGTCGAGCAGCGCCGCCGCCCCGTCCGCTCCGGCGTCGGAGACCGGCCCGCGGTCCGCTGGACTCACTTCGTACCTCCTCATCGGGACGGGCAAGGAACGGACCATCGCAAGGGCCCCCACCTCAGCATGCGCCGCCACGGACGGCCGGGCACCCGGAAGGAAGCGGCCGCCACAGCTCGGACTTGTCGATTATCGATATGCTCCCCTAAGCTTGGACCTATCGAAAAACGATAAGGACGGGGCGCGGTGAACACGCGACTGACGAGGACCCTGGCCTCGGTGACCTTTGGACTGGCCGTGCTCTGCGGGCTCGCGTTCTTCGGCAAGGGGATCACGCACATGCTCGACGACGGGGCGATCTGCGTGGAGACGGACTTCTGGAGCAACGCCGCACTGGGCCCGGACGCCCTGCCGATCAACAAGGGCGTGGAGGCCACCAGCAATGCCACGCGTCTCTGCCAGGGAGATCCCTCCGCGGCTCAGCGCGCTGCCGAGCTCGGCGGCCAACTGCCCTGGCTGCTGTTCGGAGCGCTCGCGCTGTGGCTCTTCTCGCGGCTGCTGGATGCCGTCGTGGAGCGGGGACCGTTCACCGAAACGGTGTCGCATCGGCTCACCGTGCTCGGCTGGTTCGTCACCTTGGGTACGCCGCTGACCGGGCTCGTCGACGGCTGGTCGCACTCCTGGCTCGTCGGCAGCATGGCGCCGATCGTGGGGTCCGGACCGGCGGTCTCCCAACCCCAGGCACTCATCCTCGCGGGTCTCGCGGCGGTCATCATGGGGAAGATCATGCGCGAGGGCGTGCGCATGCGAGAGGACCTCGAAGGCACCATCTGATGCACGGACCCGAAGGGACCATCTGATGCCCGAAGAGGAACTCCACTCGATCCGGATCCACCTCGACCGGATCCTCGCCGAGCGGGGCATGACGCTCACCGAACTGTCCGCGCAGGTCGGCATCACCGTCGTCAACCTCTCCGTACTCAAGAACGGACGGGCCAAGGCCATCCGCTTCTCGACCCTGTCGAGGATCTGCGATGTCCTCCAGTGCCAGCCGGGAGACCTGATCACCCACGACCCCGCCGGCCCCACTGGGCCGACTTAGGCAGTCTTCTGGGTCCGGATTCCTGTGCTCGCCCCGCACGATGATGATCAAGGTGTGGGGCGAGGGGCCGCCCTGCGGTTGCACCTTCCGTAGCGGCATGTGGTCCGGTGGACCTACGTCCCGATCCCCTGCGAAAAGGTCCCTGCTCATGCATTCGTCTTTCATGCCGCCCCGCCAGGTCAAGATCGGTGACGCGGCGGCCTTCGTCGGCAGCACGCCGCGGGCGATTCGCCATTACCACGCGATCGGCCTGCTCCCCGAGCCCGAGCGGGGCGGCGACGACCGCCGCCGCTACGGGTACGACGACATGATCCGCCTGCTGTGGATTCGCAGGATGGCCGACGCCGGGATCGCCCTGGACGACATCCGTGACGCCCTTACCACCGGCAGGGATTCCACCGGTGCGGACAGCGGAGACGGTATCGCGGACGTCCTGGCGCGGTTGGAGGAAACCCTCGCGGAGCAGGAAGCGGAATTGCGGCGGCAACGGACCGCCGTGCAGCGGATGCGCACCGAAGGCAGCCGGATGGGCCTGCTCTCCGAGTTCGTCACCGAACGCCTCAAGGGCCTGCCCGAGGGCTCCCTGCGCCAGGCGGACCTGGACAGCCTGCTGGTCACTGAGCGGATCTTCGGCTCGCTCGGCGCGGCCGTCCAGGCCACCCGCTTCATCGCCCTCGCCACGCATCCCGCTCTGCGGGAGGATTCCGACCGCATCGACGCCGCCGAGGAGGCACTCGACGACAGCGTCGCCGTCGATGATCCACGGGTGGCTCAAGTGGCCGTCGAGCGGCACGTCTTCGAATGCGCCCTGCAGGCCGTCATCGAGGAGTCCGGCCTGGGTGAGGACGACGATGCCCTCTGCGACGCCTGGGACGCGTTGCACCCTGCTGCCGCCGATGACGGCGAGGACGAAACCGACCTCAGCTCCGGCAGGCGGGAAGCCGACTCCATGAGCGCGCTCGAAGCCATCGGCAAGATGCCCTACGACTTCTCCCCAGCCCGCCTGCGCTGTTTGGAACTGGCCGAAGAGCTGTCCGCCCAAGACTCACCCGCCGCCCAGAACACGGTCTAGGGCTCCGGCCGGGAAGGCGCACCGGGTCGTGCCGGTGGCGGGCCGGGTCGTGCCGGTGGCGGGCCGGTCGGCGGGAGGATGTACTCCCATCCGGGCTGCCAGTGAGCCGGAGCCCGGACGAGATCTTCGAGGCGGGCGCCGGTGAGCAGGCAGTCCAGGGCCCACCGGTTGGCCGAGTGGGCGATCAGCAGAATACGGCTGCCGTCCCGCTGGGCAGCGAGGTCGGCGAGGAAGTCCTCGGTGGCGTCCAGAACATCGCGGTAGCTCTGTCCGCCCGGGAAAGGCTCGTCGATGTACCGGCCCCGCAGCGGGGCAAGCGCGGCCTGCGGGCAGCCGTTGAGGCGCCCGTAGTTGCATTCACGCAGGCGGGGGTCCTGGTGGAGCGGCACCGTGGTGCCCGCGAAGGCGATTCACGCGGTGTCCACGGCACGGTGCAGGTCGGAGGTGAACACCGCCGCGATGCCGTCGTCACGCCGGCGGTCGCCGAGTTCCCGGGCCTGTCGACGGCCGGCCGTCGAGAGTGCGCCCGGCAGCCAGCCGGTGGCGATTCCGGCTTCGTTGTCGGTGGTGGTGGCGTGGGTCTCGTAGACAAGCCGGATCGGCAGCTTCTCCTCGGTCACGTCTGGCTCCCTTCGACCAGGGCGACTTACAGCAGTACTCACAGCAGTGACGGCACATGGCTCGTCAACTGCACGCGCGGCGCTGTTACATGCGTCATACCGGCTTGAACCTCACATCGATGTCAAGGAATAGCTTGGCGACGTCTTCGGCCGAGAGGCGGGCGAGGGCAGCGTGAGAGGAATCCGCGATGAGCACAGCCCTGGGGTACCGCAGCTTCGGTGGCGCCGAGGTCCACGAGTTCTTCGACCGGCCCGTTCCGTCGCCCGGTCCCCTCGAAGTCCTCGTCCGCGTCGCGGCCACGGGGGTCAACCCGCTCGATCACCTGCTCCGGTCCGGACACGTCCGGGAGTTGAACGGCCACGTGCCCTTTCCGCAGGTGCTGGGGATGGAGGCGGCCGGCACCGTCCTCGCGGTGGGTGACGACGTGACCGGGCCGGCCGTCGGCGACCGCGTCACCGGCTTCGCCCTGACCGGTGCCGGAACGTACGCGCAGACGACTCTGCTGCTCGCCGAGTCCACGGCCCGCATACCCGACGCCCTGTCGGAGACCTGGGCGGCGACCATCCCCGTCGCCGGCACCACCGCGCTCGACGTCCTGGACCAGCTCGCGCTGCCCGGTGGGGCGTCGCTGCTCGTGAACGGCATCGGCGGCGGCGTCGGGATCGCCCTCTCGCAGATCGCACGCGACCGCGGCCTGACCGTGGTCGGCACGGGCAGCGCGGCCAAGCGGGATCGCGCGACGGCGACCCGAGCGACCTTCGTCGACTACACCGCGGGCGATGTCGTGGCCCGGCTCCGGGCGCTGGCCCCGGACGGCTTCGACGCCGTGGTCGACACGGTCGGCGGAGACTCCCTGCGGCGCGTCGCCCCGCTGGTGACGAAGCCGGACGCGCTGATTTCGGTGGGCGACCCGTCCGTCACCGAGCTCGGTGGCGCGATGGTCCACCGCCGTCTCGACCGGCCCAGCCTCGATCGTGTCGCCGAACTGATGGTCACCGGTCGGCTCGATCCCCACATCACCGCGACCTATCCGCTGGCGCGGGCCGAGGAGGCGCTGGCACTCGTCGAGTCGGGCCACGCGTCGGGGAAACTCGTCATCGACATGCGGCTCTGATCTCACGCTTCGCAGTGACGACCGTCCCCGGCCGGAACGGAACCGCGCCGGCCCGCACCGAGCCGGTGCCGGGTGTTGGCCTCGATCAAGGCATTGAGGGAGTCCCGCGTCTCGACGAGTTGGGTGATGTCGGCGGTCAGGCGGTCCCGTTCCCTGACCATCGTTTCGAACGCTTCCTCGTGGACGTCGGCGTCGTCACTGTCCACACAGGGGAGCAACTGGGCGATCACCTTGCTCCCCAGTCCCGCGTCGAACAGCCGCCGGATGAGCCGGACCCGCGCGACCTCCGTCGCGGCATAGTGCCGCTGGCCGCCACCGGACCGCGCGCTGTGGATCAGGCCCTGCTCCTCGTAGTACCGCAGCGATCGGGCGCTGGCCCCCGTCAGCCGGGCCACTTCCCCGATCCGCATCGTCGCAGGGGGCGTCGTCGAGGTCACGAGGCCCCCGTCCCACGCGTCAACCAGTGCCGCATGGCGACAGCTTAGCCAGCACGCAGCCTTGCTTCGCCGCCTGCGCCGACGCCGGCCGAGGAACCCGGAACCTCCTCTTCCCTGTACGTGATCGGTAACAGAGCCGCGCGGCATGTCGGGTGAGGAGGCCAGGCGGGGCACACTCTGCTCAGCATCGAGTGCTGAGCCGAACGCTGACAGCCATCGCGCTCGGCCGACCACGGGGGATCGACATCATGCATACTCCTGCTCGCAGGAATCAGCGGCGTTCCAGGGCCTGGAAGCCATACGTTCTCGGGACGGTGACGGCCGTCGCGCTGCTCGCGGCCACGGCGTGCGAGCCGGGCGGAGACGACGGTTCGGACGACTCCAAGCCCTCGGGCCGGTCGAGCGCGACGGCCTCGGCGAGGCCGGGCGGCACTTCGGGCGACAGCGGCAAGAACGACGGGAACGGCAACAGCGGCGGAAACGGAGGCTCCGGCGGGAACGGAGGCTCCGGCGGTAAGAAGGCCGTTGCCGCCTGCACCGAGGATGTTCTCTCGGTCTCCGCCACGAAGGAACCGGCGGACAGCAAGGACGCCCGGCACCTCCTCATCACCGTCCAGAACGCCGGTGAGAAGAAGTGCGATCTCTACCGCTACCCCTACCTCCAGCTCGGCGCCGACGCCCAGAGCACGGTCCCGGTCATCAAGGACAGCGACCCGGACCCCGGCAAGCCCGTCACCATCGCCCCGGGCGAGGAAGCGCACGCCGCTCTGCTCGTGAGCGGCGGCGGCCGGGACGAGTACGAGGCGACCACCATCTCCCTCAGCCTTCAGGGCAGCAAGCCCGGCACGCAGTCCAGCGAGCCCATCGACGTACCTCTGCCGGTCGACACGCTGTACGCGGACGACGGGCAGCTCGTCACCTACTGGACGACGGCTTCCGGCATGGCTCTGGACTTCATCATGTCGAAGTGACGGGCCTCGGGGCGCCCGGCGGCCCCGTGCCGTCCCGCGGTACTCCGCGGGCAAGGAGGACGCCCGCCGCCAACAGCGCGGCGAGCGCCCCGTACCCGTAGGTGAGGGTGGCCACCGTGGCCACTCCGGCGACGAGCAACGGGCCGCCCGCGTCGCCCAGTTCACGGCCGAGTTCGGCGGATCCCATGGTCTGGCCCATGCGTTCCTCCGGCGTGGAGGCGGCCAGCGCGGCGAAACCGAGCGGGGTGATCAGGCCGGTGCCGATGCCGGTCAGGGCGGCGGCGACGAGTACGCCGGCCAGGCCGGGCAGCATCGCGGCGGCCAGTCCGGCCGCGGTGACCAGGAGCCCGACGAACAGTCCGGTACGGATGGTCAGGCGTCCGGCGTCCAGGGCGCGCCCCGCCTTCGGCTGGACGACGGCGGCGGACGTGGCGAGGACGGAGACGGCGGCGCCGGTCGTGACCGTGCCCAGTCCCGCCGCGGCGCCGGACACCGGCAGGAAGCCGACGCCGACGGAGAGCGCGGCGGTGGCGGCCGCGAGGGAGGCGGTGGGCCCGAGGAAGGACGGGTCGGCAAGGCGCCGGGCCAGGTCGGCGATGGTCTGCCGCTTGCGGGGCAGCGGCGGTACGACGGGAACCACGAGGGCCGCCCACGTGGCCACGGCCGCGCCGCACACGGCCATGACCGCGAAGAGCAGCCGCAGACCGCCGGCCCAGACCAGGACTCCGCCCAGCAGCGGGCCGAGGGTGTAGCCGATGGACTTGTGGAACCCGTAACTGCCGAAGGCACGGCCGCGTGTGGCGGCCGGGTTGAGGCGGGCGACAAGGGCGGAGGCCGAGGGTGAGAACGCGGAGGCCGCGGCGCCCTGGCCGAGGCGGGCGGCCCACAGCCAGCCGGGGCTGTCGGCGACCACGTACAGCGCGGAGGCGACGGCGAACGTGATCAGGCCGCCCAGGAGCACCGGTTTGCCGCCGATCCGGTCGGCCAGCGAGCCGAACACCGGCTTGAGCAGGACCTCGGCGCCGTCGTACAGGGCGAGCAGCCCGCCCAGGACGATCAGCGAGGTGACGGCGTCCTCGGAGAAACCGCCGAGGTTGGCGGCGATGCCGTGCGCGCCGAACGCGGTGGTGAATCCGGCCGCGTACAACGGCCACATGACGCGTGCGAGCGCGGCCGGGGGTGCGGGTCCATCGGGACGATCGGCTCGGTCGGGTCCCTCGGCGTTCGCCACGGGCGGGAATGTAGCAGCCGACACCTGTGGACGTACCTACGGTGGCGTGGCGTCGGGAATCAGCGCCTGGCCTGAGGCGGTCGGTCCAGCGCGCGCGCCGCCAGCCCCGCGAAAGCACCCAGGACGACGGCCCGAGCATCATGTGAACATGGACCCGATCCTCTCCCAGCTTCCGGACCGCTTCTGGACCGTCAGGTACGACGGTTCACGCTTCCCCGGTGCGGCGACCGTGACCGACCGGCCCGGCCTTGCCGCTGGCGCCAACTGCCAGCTGTTCGCGTACGAAGTGCTCCGGCACTTCGGTCTGGCGCCCGAGCCCCTGCGCTCCAGCGACCTCTGGGACGACACGCGGTCCACCACCCGCGTCACGGCTCCCGAGCCGCTCGATCTGCTGCTCTTCAACGCATCGGAGGACGCCTACGGTGCCCACGTGGGCGTCTGGGTCGATGACGACGCGGTCCTCCATCTCTGCGCCGAGGTCGGGCAACCGACCGTGTGGACGCTGTCCGACTTCGCGGAAAGGGAGCGCTACCGGGTCCTGGTCGGCATCAAGCGCGTGTCCGGTCGAGGAGGACGCTAGCCCGCAGGACCATCCGGGCCGAGAGGTACCGCGGTCATCCCGACGCGCGCAGTGCGGCGCACTCCTCCGTCCGGCGTGCCGAAGCCCGCCAGGGCCACGCAGTAGGCCGAGCCCGCGCAGCAGACCTCGCTGGCCAGCAGGAGGTCTCCCAGGCGCCGGCGGAACTCCGTTCGGCCGGAGACGGCGATGAGCCAAGCGGCGGTCCTGCGTTCACGCCAGCCGCCTTCGAGGAGTACGCCGAGCTCGTGCGAGGTGATGGCTCCGGCGTCGTCGGCGAGCGAGCGCGCCAACCGGTCGTACGCAGGCTCCTCCAGCCGCAGCAGGCTCCCGCCGAGTTTCATGTAGCGCCGCTCGGGCGCGACATAGCGACGTATCAGTTCCCGCAGCTCGGCATCTTCGTGGGCTTGGCGCACCACGTGATCGTGGCGCACTGGAGCGCAACCGGACGAGTTGTTTTCCGGGACCCACGTAGGGTGCCGAGTGCCTGTCGGCACCGCACCACGCGTCAGGGAAGGTCGGTTGTGTCGAAACTGCACATCGTCACCGGGGCTCCGGGGGCAGGGAAGTCCACGCTCGTACGGCACCTGGGCGCATTCCCGTTCGCCACCGTCGATTTCGACGAACTGCCCGACACGGACGGCAGTCTGCTCGGCATCGACATCACCTCGCCCTCGGCCGGTGCCGTGTGGCCCGCCTACAACAGGCTCTGGGTGAAGATCGCGGCCATGCTGCTGCGGAGCGGGCAACCGGTGCTGGTCTCGTGTCCCTTGACGCCCGGCGAGTGGGCGAGCGCGAGCGAAGGCGCGGTGGACGCGCCGCTCGACGTCGTCTGGGCCCGGCTCGACTGCGCGGACGCCGACAGGCGCGCCCGGCTTGCCGCCCGTGGGTGGGAGACCGGCGACATCGAGGACGCGCTCAGGGACGCGGAAGAGCTCCGCCATGAGGTGGACCGGGAATTCACCACCAGCGGCCGCGGTCCCGGCGAAGTCGCCGCGGCGGTCGCCGACTGGGTCGGTTCGGTGCGCGGTTCACCGGCTTCCGCGGGCCCGGCGGTGTGAGCCGGACCCGCGGAAACCACCGCCGCCTCCGGGGGTTGCTTCAGCCTCCGTACACGCACTCCGCGATCGTCGCGTGCTTCTGCCAGCCCAGCGTCTCGTAGAGGGCACGGCCCGCGTCGGTCGCGCCGAGCACTCCGAGGTGGGCTCCCGCGTCCAGCGCGTGGTCGCCGAGGACGTGCATCACGTACCGGCCCAGTCCGCGCCGGCGGTGCGCCTCCTCGGTCACGATGCGGTCGGCGACCGCCGCCTCTCCGAGCAGCGCCATCTGGCCCTGGGCCGCCGGTCCGCCCGCCGCGTCGCGCACGCGGACGTGGAGGACGGAGTCGATGGTCTCGACCGTCGTCGTGTACCCCTCGGGCGCGACCGGGTTCGTGCGGGTGAGGTCGGCGGCCATCAGGTGTCCGGTCTCCTCGTAGGCCGTCCTCCACCCCCGGGGCAGCCAGGGCTCGATGTCCTCCGGTTCTGCGGGCGTCTTCATCCAGGTCCGCGGGGCGGTCACCGAGGCGGCGGCCCGGCGGACCAGTGACTCGTCGGCCTCGGGCAGGACGTGCCGTGCCGTTTCGACCGCGTTGCCGGCCACCTCGATGAAGAAGCCCCACGGCATCTTCGTCGGCGGCGGAGTCCGGCGTGACGCGGCCCAGCCCGCCGCCCATGTCCCGACCATGTCCGCAACCCTCAAGCCCTGCCGCATCGTCATCAGCCGCACCCCCGTCGAGTAATGGTCCTGTACCAGCAGCGCATATTACGGCGTCGGTCGGCGACCGGCATCTGGTTCTGCGACCCGGTCAGGGGCCAAAGGCGCCTCCCCGTCGCCGAGTTATCTTGCTCGGGCGGGAGAGGGCCGTCCCGGCGGTCCGGCCGGACATCACAGGGTGGGAGTTGACGCGTTGACCATGGGTGCTCAGGACGCGCTCGGCACGGCGGAGCGGCTGCGGGCCATCAGCCGTGAGCTGGCGGACCGCTTCTACGAGCGGGACGACGTGGTGCGGACGCTGGTGGTGACCCTGCTGGCCGGGCAGCACTCGCTCGTGCTCGGCCCTCCCGGTACGGCCAAGTCCGAGATGGCCCGCGCACTCACCGGCCGGATCGACGGAGCCTCCTACTGGGAGATCCTGCTGTCGAAGTTCACCGCGCCCACACGGATGTTCGGCCCCATCGATGTCGCCGCGCTCGCCCGGGGCGAGTACCGCCAGGTCTACGACGGCCGCGCCACGACCGCCCATGTCGCGTTCATCGACGAGATCTTCAAGTGCTCGACGGCCGCCCTGAACGAAACCCTCGGCTATCTCAACGAGCGCATCTACCACCCCGAGAGCGGCGGCGAGCCCATCCGCTGCCCCCTCATCGGGGCCATCACCGCGAGCAACGAACTGCCCTCAGGGGAGGAATCGGCCGCGATCTACGACCGGCTCCTCGTGCGGATCGAGGTCGGGTACCTGGAGGATCCCGCGAACTTCGCCGCGCTCGTGCGCTCCGCCGTCGGCCGCCCGGCCCCACCGGCTCGCACCACCGTCGACCTGGCCGCACTGCGGCACGCCGTCACCGAAGCCGTACCGGCGGTGGACGTCCCCGATGCGATCGTGGACGCGGTGTGCACGCTGCGGGCCGCCCTGCGCCGCAAGGAACTGGTCGCCTCGGACCGGCGCTGGCGCCAAGCGGTGGGCCTGCTGCAGGCCTCCGCCTACCTCGACGGCCGCCCGGCCGTCACCGAGGGCGACCTGTCGGTCCTGACCCACGTGCTGTGGGACTCCCCCGCCGAGCGTCCGACCGTCGAGCGCGAGGTGCTGAACCTGGTCAATCCCGACGCCAAGGAGGCCCTCGACCTGGCGGACGTCATCGCGGAACTGGAGACCCAGCTCGACGCCATGGCCGGGCAGTCCCGCGAGGCGCTGAGCGACTGGGTCATCAAGAAGGCCCACAACAAGCTCGCCACGGCCGGCAAACGGTTGGAGACGCTCCGCGAGGAAGCGGTGGGCGCCGGGCGCTCGACCGCCACCATCGACCGCGTCACCGGCCGCCAGCGCGCGGTCCGCGCCCGCGTCCTCACCGAGGCCCTCGGGATCGACGCGAGCATGGCGCAGGCCCAGCTCTGACCATGGTCGAGTGGGAGGAGGATTCGGAGGGGGCACTCGACGGACCAGGGGGCACACGCCTCGGGCGGCGGTACTCCACGGCCGTGGTCGCGGATCCGTTCGAGCGGATCGCGTGGCGTGATACGTACGAGCAGTCGGCCGGACTCCGCGACCTGGTAACGGAGTTGACCGGGCGGCACGCCTACGCCGCCGACCTCCTCACCGACCTCTTCCTGGCCTCCTACAAGACCCGCCCCCGCTTGCGCGAGCGCGCGGAGATGGCACCCTCCCAGCTGGTCAACCACCAGATCGTCGCCTCGCTGATGGAGACCTCGGAGTTCGCCGAGCTGCGCCGGGAGACGGCCGGCGACGCCTACGCCGCCGCCATGGCCGTCCTCGCGCAGGCATCGGCCGTGCGCCGGATGCTGGAGCGAACCCGGGCCGCGCAGGAGCAGGCCGAGCGGGCCGCGCGGGCCCAGCGGCTGGCCGACAGCGCTACGGACGGCGTGGTCGAGGCGCTCCAGTCGGCCGCTGACGCAGCGGACGAGGACGGCTCCTCGTCGGCGCGAGGGCAGCACTTCGGCGACGGCGCCGGGCACACCACACAAGCCGTACGGGAAGCCATCGAGGCCGCCGAGGCCGCGGAGACCGCCGCGCAACAGGCCGCGCAAGGGGCCGCTCAAGCCGTCACGATGGCGGCCCCGGGGCTGCGTGGGTCCGCGCGGGACGCGGTGACGGAGGCCACCGGGGCCGTGCGGGCCGAGGCTTCGCTCATGCGGGCGTGGGGCGTCGGGTCCGGCGAGCTGGAGCGGATGTCGTTCGACGAGCGCGCCCGGCTCGCCGAGCGGTTGCGCACCAGTCGGCTCGCCGAGTGGGCCGACCTGATCGGCCGTTTCCGGCAGATGGCCGAGGGCGAGCGGGCCCGCAAGGTCGAGGGTGCCGCCGGAGAGCTGGTCGGGGTGACGCTCGGCGACGACCTGTCCCGCGTCATCCCGTCCGAGCTGGCGAATCTCGGCCTGCCCGAACTGCGTGCGGTCTTCGCCGCGCGGTACGCCGCCGGGGAGTTGATGCTCTACGACCACCGAGGGGAGCAATCCACCGGCCGGGGAGCCGTCATCGCCTGCGTCGACACCTCGCACTCCATGTACATGGAGGGGCCCGGTGGCGGTACCCGGGAGGCATGGGCCAAGGCGTGCGCCCTGGCGCTCCTGGACCAGGCGCGCCACGCCAAGCGGGACTTCGTCGGCATCCTGTTCTCCGCCGCCGACAAGATCCGCGTCTGCCGCTTCCCGGCCGATGAGCCGGTGGGCATCGACCAGGTGCTCGACTTCGCGGAGACCTTCCTCGGCGGGGGCACCAGCTATCAGACGCCGCTGACGGCGGCCGGTGATCTGCTGGAGGAGGAGTTCGACGACGCCTCCCGAATGCGCGGCGACATCGTGATGCTCACCGACGACGAGTGCGACGTCACCGAGGAGTGGATGCGCGGCTGGAACGACGCGAAGCACCGGCTGGGCTTCCGCGTCTTCGGCGTGGCCATCGGCGCTCCGCCCGCCGCCGAGGCCGGGTCGGTCCTGGACGCGCTGAGCGACAACCTCCGCTCGGTCGAGGACTTCACCGACGTCCACGCCGCCGCCGATCTGTTCCGGGTGATCTGATCGGTTCCGGGTGCTCTGGCGCCCCGGGCCCCTCCCGTCGTCGATCAGGCCGCTCGGGATCAGTCCACCTTCTCGTCGGCGATTCCCCGGCCGTCCGCCTGATCCCCCATCGGTGCTTACCTGGATTTCCGGGATTACCGGCATTGAAGGGCGTTGCTGGCACTACTGGCGATACCGGCATTGCCGACGATCCATCAGCGCTTCACAGTTCCTGTCCAGTTTTCACACCTGGCCATGAGGGGCACGACAGCCCCCGACTGCCCACTCGTTCAACTCACCGGGAAATACACGCTTTTGCCGAAACTGTCTGATGTGTTGACCAGGTGTTGATGGGCTGTTCGCGCAGTTCTCCGAACCACCTGGCCAAACAACTGACGGGTAGGACAGGATATCGTTTGCGGACGGCAGCCAACCGGCTTTGTTTTTCGGCATGTTGGCTGAAAAAGTGTGTCGTCGGAAGTCCGCTGTGATCGAGAGGAAGCCAGGAAGTGCTGATGAGTACGGTGAGACAGATCGGGCCCTCAAGGCGGCCTCGATGCGCCCACTGGCTCGGCTCGCCCACGGCTCCCTCCTTCCGGCCGACCCCTGGGACCGCACGCCGAACCGTGCCGTGGTCCTCGTAGTCGACCCGCTCCCTCACCCGACGGTCCTCCCCCACCAGGCGGCGCATTCGCTCCGGCCGCCCGAGACCGTCCGTGTGTCCGCGCGGCCGTCGAGCGGGCCATCCCCGTTCAGCCGATCGCGGGCGGCGCGTTCCGTGTCGGGCCGTTCGCCCCGTCGGCCGCAGCCGGCACTTCTCCCCGCACGTGTTGCCGTCACTCCGTCCGTTCGGCGGCGCCCGGCTGCCCTGCTCCCCCATTGACACCTGTAAGAGGACGTGATGACAGACCTGATACAGGCCACCTCGGTGGTTCCCTCAGTTCTGGCCCTGGCCGCCGGCGGCGCGGCCTGGCGGTTCTGGGACCAGTACCGGGGCGAGCGCCGTACCGGCGACCGCCTCCGTGAACAGGCCGCGGAGCTCGCCGGGCGCCAGCGCGCCACCGAAGACGTGCTGATGCAGCTCGCGGGCGGTGTGATTCCCGGACTCGGGGCCGAGGCCGCGCGTCAGGGCACCGGCCGCGGGGTCGACATCGAGCTGCCCCCGGCGCTGGTGAACACCGTCCTCGCCCAGCGCCTGACGGAGTTGGCCAACTCCGCGGCGCACACCGTACGCAAGGTGCAGTACGACGCGCAGACCAGCACGAGCGCCCAGATCACCGAGGCGCAGCAGACCGCGCAGGACGAGACCGACCGCGCGCGGGTCTCCGCGCAGGAGTCCAGCCGCGCCGCGGTGCGCGCCGTGTCCTCCGCCATGGTGGGCATGGCGTCGAAGCTGAGCCAGCGGGTCAGCCAGGGTGTGCGGCGGCACGAGGGCGACGAGGCGTACGAGACGCTCGTCGGCATCGACCACCCCACGCAGCAGATGCTGCTCGTCGCCCAGAACTACGTGGTCCTGTCCGGCGGCAAGCTGTCGCGCCGGTGGCCGGCCACCCCGATGACCGATGTGGTGCGGGCCGCGATGGGCAGCATCGAGGAGTACGAGCGGGTCGAGCACCAGGAGCTCGACGTCGCGGTGACGAGCCGGGCCGTCGGGCCCATCGTCCACGCGCTCGCCGTACTGCTGGACAACGCGGTCCGCTACTCGCCCTCCACGGCCCGCGTGCACGTCGCCTTCCAGGAGGGGCACCACGGAGTCTCGGTCATCGTGGACGACGCCGGTCTGCGCATGAACGACGAGCAACTCACGTGGGCCCGGGCCATTTTGACGGGTGCTCAGCGCGACGACATCAACCAGCTCGGCGCGCACCCGCAGACCGGTCTGCGGGCCGCCGCCGCCCTCGCCGGGGACTACGGTTTCCGGATCGACGTCGAGGCTCCCAACCCGTTCGGCGGGACCCGCGTCTACATGTTCGTACCCAAGAGTCTGCTGACCTCCGCACCCGTGCCCAAGCCCCGTTCCGCACCCGCGCCCGCACCCGCAGCCACTCCCGCGCCGGCGCCCGCGCCCGCTCCGGCACCCGTCGCGGCGGTGCCCGCCGAGCCGGTCGCCGAGCCCGTCGCCGCGCCGCGCACCACCGCCAGCGGGCTGACCGTCCGGACGCGGACGCGTCCCACGCCTCCCGCGGCCGAGCGGCCGGCCGCCCCCTCCGAGGACACCGCGGGCCCGGCGGCCCCGGCCCCGGGCCGTCCCTCCATCGCCGCCGCCTGGGCCAAGGGCACGCGCAGCGCGCGTACCCCGGACCCGTCCACCACCACGCACGAAGGAGCCCAACCGTGACCACCGGCAATGAACTTGGCTGGCTGCTGGACCGTTCACTGGGGACTCTGGAAGGTGTCAGGCACGCGGTCCTGATGAGCTCCGACGGTCTGCTGCACTCGCGTACGTCCGACATCGAGCAGGACGACGCGGAGAAGTTCGCCGCGATCACCGCCGCGGTCCGGGCCGCCGCGCTGGCGTACGACCAGGAGACCGGCGGCGGGGGCACCCGGCAGGCGCTGATCGAGCTGACCAACCACGTGGGTCTGATCACCCAGGCCGGCGGCAACACCATGCTCTCCGTGCAGACCACGGGTCCGGACGCCGACATCGGCCTGATCACCCATCACATGCTGGAGCTGGCCCAGCGCGTCGGTCACGAGATGAAGGTCGCCCCGCGGCAGCCTTCCGTCGAAGGCCTCCCGACGACGTGAGCGGGCCGCGGCGAGACCCGGACCTGGTCAGGCCCTACGTCCGTACCGACGGGCGTACGCGTGCCCATCCGGATGTGCGCCTGGAGACCGTGGTGCTCGCCGCGAGCGGCCCGCGCGAGGGTCTGAGTGCGGACGCGCGGCGGGTGATGAGCCTCTTCGGCAACGCCAGGGGCGGCGGTCTGGCGGTCGCGGACATCGCGGCCGCCCTGGAGTTCCCTCCCTCCACCGTCCGCATCATCGTCTCCTCCCTCATCGACGAGGGACTGCTGACCCGGCCGGTCCCCGCCGGCGAAGACCAACCCGAAACCGATCTGCTCCAGGAGGTACTGCGTGGTCTCCGCGCCCTCGTCTGACGGCCTCATCTATGTGCCCCCCGGCGTGACCCGCTCCGCGAAGATCGTGATCTCGGGAAGTTTCGGTGTCGGCAAGACGACGTTCGTCGGGAGCGTCTCCCAGATACCGCCGCTGCGCATGGAGGAGCGGATCACCCAGGCCAGTGCGGGAGTGGACGACCTGGCGCGGACGCCGCGCAAGACGACCACGACGGTCGGTCTGGACTTCGGGCGGCTGCACCTGAGCGACGCCCTCGTGCTGTATCTGTTCGGCACCCCCGGTCAGGACCGCTTCCGCCCGCTGTGGGCGGGGCTGACCGAGGGTGCGCTCGGGGCGCTGGTGCTGGTCGACACCCGCAATCTGGAGGCCTCCTTCGAGATCCTCGCCCTGCACGAGGCGCAGGGCACGCCCTACGCCGTGGCGATCAATCTGTTCGACGGCGCCCCGTACTACCAGCTGGACGAGATCCGTCAGGCCCTGGACCTGGACCCGCACACGCCGCTGACGACGTGCGACGCGCGTGAGGGCAGCTCCGGCGTCATGGCCCTGATCACCCTCTGCGAGTACCTGTCCGACCTGAAAGCACCTGCCTTGGAGCCGCGCCCGTGACCAGCCCGACCACGATCCCCGAGGCGCCGGTGCGCCGGATCGCCCTGTACGACGCCGAGTTCGCGGCCGATCCGCACGCCGCGTACGAGCGCATGCGGGCCGAGTTCGGACCGTTCGTCCCGGTGGACCTCGTCCCCGGGGTCCCGGCGACCCTCGTCATCGGTTACTCCCAGGCCCGGCGGATCCTCAACGACCCCCTGCGCTTCCCGGCCGACCCGCGGGTGTGGGAGCAGTCCGTTCCGCAGAGCTGCCCGGTCCGTCCCATGATGGAGAGCCGCCCCAACGCGCTGCGGTCCACCGGTGCGGCGCACACCCGCTACCGGTCGGCGAACACGGCCGCGATCAACGGCGTCGACCAGCACGAGCTGCGCACCCTCGTCGAGCAGGTCGCCGATGCCACGATCGCCGAGTTCCGGGCGGCCGAGGGCGCGGACCTGCTGGTCCAGTACGCCTGGCCCATCGCCTTCCGGGTGCTGAGCGCCCTGCTCGGCTGCCCCGACGAGATCGGCCGCCGGATCGCCGACGGCATGGCCAAGATCTTCGAGGGCGTGGACGCCGCCAGCGGCAACGAGATCCTCTCGCAGGCCGTCGCCGACCTGGTGAACCTGCGCCACCAGCAGCCCGGTGACGACATCACCTCCCGGCTCCTGGCGCACGCCGCGCAGCTCGACGACGTCGAGATGGCCCATCAGCTCGTCACGCTCTACGGCGCCGGCATCGAACCGCTCACCAACCTCATCTCCAACACCGTCCTGAAGATCCTCACGGACGACCAGTTCTCCGGCGATCTGCACGCCGGCGGCTCCTCGGTCCGCGAGGCGCTCGACACGGTGCTGTATACCGACCCGCCCCTGGCCAACTACTGCATCAGCTATCCGCCCAACCCCGTCGACGTCGACGGGTTCCTGCTGCCCGCGCACGAGCCGGTCGTCATCTCGATGGCCGCCTGCAACAACGATCCCGTCCTCGGGGAACAGCGCATCGCCAGCAATCGCGCGCACCTGTCCTGGAGCACCGGCCCGCACGCCTGCCCCGCGCGTCCGCACGCCTACCTCATCGCCGAGACGGCCATCACCCATCTGCTCGACGCGCTGCCCGAGATGGATCTCGCCACGGCGCCGGGTGAGCTGACGTGGCGTCCCGGGCCGTTCCACCGGGCACTGGCCGCGCTTCCTGTCGTGTTCCCCGCCGCATCAGCCTGAAGGGACCTCCGCCATGTCCTCGACCACGACACCGATCACGCTCGACCCGACCGGGTTCCGCGCCCACGACGAGCACCGGGAGCTGCGCAAGCACGGCAGCGCGGTCCGCGTCGACATTCTCGGCGTGACCGCCTGGTCCGTCTCCGATCCCGCTCTCCTCAAGGAGTTGCTGACCAGCGCGAACGTCTCCAAGGACGCGCGCGCCCACTGGCCGGAGTTCCAGGAGACGGTCCAGCGCTGGCCGCTCGCCCTGTGGATCGCGGTGGAGAACATGTTCACCGCGTTCGGCGCCGACCACCGGCGTCTGCGCCGCATGGTCGCCCCCGCCTTCAGCCACCGCCGCATCACCGCCCTCCAGCAGAACATCGACACCATCGTCACCGGCATCCTCGACGACCTCGCCGCTCTCGCCCCCGGTGAGACGGTCGACCTGCGCGAGCGCCTCGCCTACCCGCTGCCGATCGCGGTGATCGGCGACTTGATGGGCGTACCGGCCGGCCAGCGGGACGCCTTCCGTCAGGTCGTCGACGGCGTGTTCGACACCACGCTCACCGCCGAGCAGTCCGAGGCCAACACCGCGGCCCTGTACGGGGCGCTGCAGAAGCTCATCGACTCCAAGCGCGCCGAGCCGGGCGACGACATGACCTCGCTCCTGATCACCTCGCGCGACACGGACGAGGAGGGCGGCCTGTCGGAGGACGAGCTGCGCGACACGCTCCTCCTGATGATCAGCGCCGGGTACGAGACCACGGTGAACGTCATCGACCAGGCGATCACCCAGCTGCTCACCCACCCCGACCAGCTCACCCTCCTCCGGACGGGCAAGGTCGACTGGAACGACGCCGTCGAGGAGACCCTCCGCTTCGAGCCGGCGGTCCGGCATCTGCCGCTGCGGTACGCGGTGACCGACATCGAGCTGCCCGACGGCCAGACCATCGCCCGGGGCGAGGCGATCCTCGCCTCCTACGCGGCGGCCAACCGGCACCCCGACTGGCACGGTGACAGCGCCGACGCCTTCGACATCAGCCGCCCGCTCAAGGAGCACCTGGCCTTCGGGCACGGCGTCCACTTCTGCCTGGGCGCCCCGCTGGCCCGCATGGAGGTCGCCACGGCCCTGCGCCTGCTCTTCGACCGCTTCCCCGACCTGGAACTCGCCGTACCGATCGAGGAGTTGCGGCCCCTGGGCTCCCTGATCAGCAACGGCCACCAGACGGTGCCGGTCCGGCTCGGACGGGGCACCGCCTGAGCCTGCCGTGACCCGAGCAGACCGGGGTGCGCCCTCGGCCTGCTCAGGCGTGGACACGATGTGTGGCCGCTTTTGAGGAATGCGGTGCCGCCGACGCCGGTTGCTGCAGAGCATGAAGGCTATTGGTGTGGAAGAGTTCGGTGGTCCGGAGGCTCTGCGGGTGCTGGAATTGCCCGTACCCCAAGCCGGGCCCGGCGAGGTCCGTATGCGTGTGCATGCCGCCGCCGTGAATCCGACGGATGTGCTTCTGCGTACCGGTGGGCACGCCGTTCGCATGCCCGACCGGCGGCCCCCGTTCGTACCCGGTATGGATGCCGCAGGTGTGATCGACCAGCTCGGGCCCGGGGCCGATGACCGGCTCGCCGTGGGCCAACGGGTCGTCGCCATCGTCATGTTCGCCGGTCCGCACGGCGGGGCCTACGCCGAGCGGATCGTGGTTCCCGCCGCATCCGTGGTCCCGGCACCCGAAGGCGCCGGCTTCCCCGCCGCGTCGACCCTCCTCATGAATGCCATGACCGCCCGCATCGCCCTGGACGCGCTGGCCGCACCGGCGGGCGGGACGATCGCCGTGACCGGGGCGGCCGGTGCCGTCGGCGGGTACGCGGTGCAGCTCGCCAAGGCCGACGGCCTCACCGTGATCGCGGACGCCGCCCCGCACGACGTCGACCGGGTGCGGGCGTTCGGCGCGGACCACGTCGTCGAGCGCGGTTCCGATGTCTCGGCCCGTATCCGCGCGTTGGTGCCCGACGGCGTCGCCGGTCTCGTGGACGGCTCGATGCAGACCACCGAGGTCGTGGCCGCCGTCGCCGATGGCAGAGCGGTCGCCGAACTCCGGGGCTGGCAGGGCCCGGCCGAGCGCGGGATCCGCGTCCACCCGGTGATGGTGACGGACGGCATGACCGACACCGAAGGACTCGACAAGCTTCGTCGACAGGTCGAGGCGGGAGTCCTGACGCTGCACGTCGCCGACGTGCTGCCCGCCGAGGAGGCCCCGAAGGCCCACCGCCTCCTCGAAGCAGGCGGCCTCCGCGGCCGGTTGGTGCTGGACTTCTCCTGACGGCCGGCGACGGCACGCACGGCTGACAGCCCTGTGCGGCGGCTTCGTTAATGTGCTCGGGTGAGCACCGATCTGACCCTGCTGCCGCGCGTCGCCCATCGCGGGCAGGAGGTCACCGCACCCCGGCTGTGCGCCCTTCTCGCCCTGCTGGCCACGGATCTGCGCGCGGGGTGCAGCGTCGGGCGGATCGTCGAGGGGCTGTGGCCGGAGGCGCTGCCGCAGCGGCCGGGAAAGGCCGTGCAGGTGCTGGTGTCGCGGGCGCGCGCACAGTTGGGCGCCTCCGTCGTGGTCGGTACGCCGGTCGGATACCGGCTGGCGCTCACCGAGGAGCAGGTCGACAGTTCCGCCGTTCTGCTGTTCGCCGAGACCAGTGCGGAGCGTGCGCGGGGCGGGGACCACGCGGGGGCGCTGGCCGCGGCCGACGCCGGGCTCGCGCTGTGGGAGGGCGTCCCGGACGTCGTCGGCAGCGGCACGCCCGGCGATCCGGTCGTGGCGTTGCGGGCCGCGCGCGCTCCCGTACGCGATGCGCTCGTACGGGCGCGGGGGCTCGCGCTGGCCCGGCTCGGACGGCACGCGGAGGCCGCCGGGCCGCTGGCGACGGCGGCCGCGCGCCATCCGCGCGACGAAGAGGTGCTGGCCGAGTCGCTGCGGGGCCAGGCCGTCACGGCGAGTCCGTCCGCGGCGCTGGAACGGTACGAGGCCTACCGCCGTGAGCTGCGCGACGAACTGGGGACGGACCCGGGCCCCGGACTCCGGGCCGTGCAGCGGGAACTGCTGGGCGGCGGGGCGCCCGTGGTGCGGCGCGGCGTGCTCCAGGAACCCAACCCGCTGCTCGGCCGGGACCAGGACGTGGCCTCGGTCGTCCAGCTGCTGCGGGATTTTCGGGCCGTGACCGTCGTGGGCACAGGAGGGCTCGGCAAGACGCGGCTCGCGCATGCCGTCGCCAGGCGCGCCGGGCGGCGCGCGGTGTACTTCGTGCCGCTGGCCGGCGTCACCGCCGACGAGGACGTGCCCGCTGCGGTGGCCTCCGCGCTCGGCGCGGGACGACACGCTCCGGGGCGCCCCGGCGGGCCGGTCGTCCACGGTCCCGCCGATCCGGTCTCCGGTGTTCTGGGCGTGGTCGGTCCGGGGCCCGCCCTGCTCGTACTCGACAACTGCGAGCAGGTCGTCGAGGGCGTCGCCGACCTCGTCCGGGCCCTGGTGTCGTCGTCCGAGGACCTGCGCGTGCTGGCCACCAGCCGGGCTCCGCTGGACCTGCTGTCGGAATCCGTGTACGCGCTGGGCGAGCTGGGGCTCGACACGGCGGTCGAGCTCTTCTCGCAACGGGCCCGGGCGGCACGCCCCGGCGTGGAGCTGCCGCCGGGCGCAGTGTCCGACCTGTGCCGTCACCTCGACGGCCTGCCGCTCGCCGTGGAACTGGCCGCCGTGCGCGTACGAGTCCTGTCGGTCGCGGAGATCGCCCGCCGCATCGGCGACCGGTTCGCCCTGCTGCGCGGCGGGCCACGGGACGTACCGGAGCGGCATCGCACGCTGCACGCCGTCGTGGAGTGGAGCTGGAACCTGCTGGGCGAGGACGCCCGCGCCGCGATGCGCCTCCTGTCCGTCTTCCCCGCCGGGTTCTCCGGCGAGGCCGCCGAACGGGTGTGGGGCCCGGACGCGCTGGGCGTACTGGAACAGCTCGCCGGTCAGTCACTGCTCACGGTCACGGACACCCCGGCCGGAGTGCGGTTCCGGATGCTGGAAACGGTACGGGAGTTCAGTGCGGCCCGCCGGGCGGCGGCAGGCGAGGACGAGACAGCCGTGGCTCATCTCCTGGCGTGGGCACAGGACTTCGGGCTCGCGCATCACGAGTCGCTCTTCGCACCCCGGCTGTCCGCCGAGCGCTGGGGGCGGATCAGGGCCGAGCAGGACAACCTGGTCCTGGCCCTCCGGCACGCGCTGGTCCGCTCGGACGGCCCCACCACGGCCGCGGTGACCGCCCTCCTCGCCGCCTTGTGGTCCACCGACTCCAACTATCCCCGCCTGACCGCCCTCGCCTCCGCCACCGCTCCCCCGCTCTCCCACTACCGCCCCGACCCTCCGTACGTCGAGGCCGCCCGCACCGCGGCGGTGCTCTGCGCGGCGGGCCTGTCCATGAGTTCGGGACCGCGCCACCCCGGCGTCCTGCGCTCGCTCGTCACCCTCCGCCGCCTGCCTCCCGCACGGCCGGACACTGCTGTGCGTGCCTTGGCCGTGGTCCTCGCGGCCGTCCCGGAGACGGTGCCGCCCGAGCACCATGTGCTGCGCGGGCTCTGCGCCGACGCGCGGCCGCTGGTCGCCGGGATGGCCGAGTGCGTGGCCACCTACGTCTGGGAGTACGAGCACGACGTGACCCGCGCGATCGCCGCGGCACGGCGCACGGTCGACGCACTGGTGCCGGGTGCCCCGCAGTCCTTCCAGGTGGTGGCCCATGCACGGCTGGGTGAGCTGTGCCTGCGGACGGAGCAGGGCGAGGTCGCGTACCGGCATCTGACCGCGGCGCTCGACGTGCTGCCGCGTCTGGGCGACGAGCACGACGCCATCGGGATCCGCCGGGGCCTTGCGCTGGCCTGTCTGCAGCGCGGAGAGGCGGACGAGGCGGAGTGCTGGCTGCGGGACGCCGACAGCGGTGCCGCTGTCACCGCTGGCGTCGAGGGCGGCGGTGTTCCGCGGCAGGACGCCTACTACAGCCCCGGCCTCGGTGAACGCGCCGAGGTCGCTCTCGCCCGCGGACGGACGGAGGCCGGTCTGGGGCTGTGGCGCACGGCGGTGGAACAGCTGACGTCGGCCGGTCCGTCGCGCGGGGACGGGGAACGGCTCGATCCGTGGGAACTGGAGGTCCGGTCGGTGGCGGTGACGGCTCACGCGCACGCCGGGCGGCCGGAGCTGGTGACGGAGTCGGTCGGCCGACTGGAGCGGCAGCTGCGGGACCTGCTTCTGGGCCCGGCCGGTACGCCCATGGATCTGCCGGTGGTGGGGACGGTTCTGCATGCGCTCGGCATGGCGGGGCTCGCGGCCACGACCGGTCGGCGAGCCCGCCCGGTACGGATGATCGCGCTGGCCGAACGGCTCCACGTGCTGCGGCAGTTCCAGCCGACGATGTCCACGGCCCGTGCCCGTGAGGCCGCCCGGAACGCCGACGCGGCGGCGTACGCCGAGGCCGTGTCGGCGTACGCCGCTCTGGGGCGGGCGGAGTTGGGCGAGGCGGCCCGCGCCCTTATGCCGGATCGCGGTTGAACAGGGACGTGGACCAGACGTATCCGACCGCGGCCAGGACCAGGCACCACGCGAGCGTGAGCAGTCCGTTGTGACCGATCTCCGTGCCGAGGAGCAGGCCGCGCAGGGTCTCGATGGCCGGGGTGAAGGGCTGGTACTCGGCCACTGGCCGGAACCAGCCGGGCATCTGGTCGACCGGGACGAAGGCACTGGAGATGAACGGCAGGATGACCAAGGGCACCGCGTTGTTCCCGGCCGCCTCGCCGTTCGGGCTGATCATGCCCACCGCGATCGCGACCCAGGTGAGCGCCACCGCGAGCACCACCATCAGCCCGAGCGCGGCCAGCCACTCCAGGGCGGAGGCATCGACGGAACGGAAGCCGATCGCCACGCCGACCGCCCCGACGAGGACCACACTGGCGACCGCTTGCAGCACGCTGCCCGCGACGCGTCCGATGAGCACCGATCCACGGTGGACGGCCATGGTGCGGAACCGGTCGATGATGCCCTCGGTCATGTCGTTGGCCACGGACACGGCGGTACCGACGAGGGTCGTGCCCAGTGTCATCAGCAGGATGCCCGGAGTGAGGTAGGCGACATAGGCCGCGCGGGAGGTCGCCTCGGCGCCCCCGTCGGCCGTACCGCCGGCGGCGATGCCGGCGCTCATCACGTCGCCGAAGACGTACACGAAGAGCAGCAGCAGGACGAGCGGCGTGAGCAGGAGGTTGAGGGTGAGGGAGGGATAGCGCCGCACGTGCAGGAGGTTGCGGCGCAGCATCGTGGCCGAGTCGCGCACGGCGAGGGAGAGGGCACTCATCCGGCGGCCTTGTGGGACGGGGCGGTCAGGGCGAAGAAGACGTCGTCGAGGTCGGGCGTGTGCACGGTCACCTCGTCCGCCTCGGCGCCCGCCGCGTCCAACCGGTCGAGCAGGGTGCGCAGTTCGCGCTGGCTGCCGCCTCCGGGTACCTGGAGGACGAGGGAGTCGTCGTCCCGCGCGCTGCCGTGCAGGGCGGCGGCGGCCGACCGGTACGCGGCCGGGTCGGTGAAGCGGAGCCGGACGTGTCCGCCGGGGATGAGGCGCTTCAGCTCCTCGGCGGTGCCTTCGGCGGCGATCCCGCCGTCGTTCAGGACCGCGATGCGGTCGGCGAGTTCGTCGGCCTCCTCCAGGTACTGGGTGGTGAGGAAGACGGTGACGCCGTCGGCGACCAGCTCGCGGATGATCTGCCACATGCTGTGGCGGCTGCGCGGGTCGAGCCCGGTGGTCGGCTCGTCGAGGAAGATGATCCGCGGGTCGCCGACCAGCGTCATGGCGATGTCGAGCCGCCGCTTCATGCCGCCGGAGTAGGTGGCCGCGGGCTTCTGCGCGGCCTCCGTCAGGTCGAACCGCTCCAGGAGCCCGGCGGCGACCCGCCGCCCCTCCCGCCTGGACAGGTGGTTCAGGTCCGCCATCAGGAGCATGTTCTCCTCGCCGGTGATCAGACCGTCGACGGCGGAGAACTGCCCGGTGACACCGATCGCGGCCCGTACCGTCCGGGGATCCGCCCTCAGGTCGTGTCCGGCGACGCGCAGGGCGCGGGCCTCGGCCGTGACGAGGGTGGAGAGGATCTTGACGGCGGTGGTCTTGCCCGCGCCGTTCGGGCCGAGCAGGGAGAAGATCGTGCCCTGCGGCACGGCGATGTCGATCCCGTCCAGGACCACCTTGTCCCCGTAGGCCTTGCGCAGCCCCCGGGCCTCGATGGCGAGCGGGGACGGCGGGGATGTCGTCTTCGTTGTCATGCCGCAGAGGGTGGGGGATGACGGATTCAGCGCGGTTTTACGAGGGTTTCAGCGCGCGCCTGCAGGACACCCTCCACCTCGTGGACGACGAACGCCGCGATCCGTGGGTGCCCTCCGCTGGGGCCCGGGAGCTGATGGTGTCCGTCTTCTACCCGGCCCGGCGCGGCGACGGCAGCGGCGACCGTGCGCCGTACCTGGCGGCCAAGGAAGCCGCCCCCCGCATCCGCGCCGCCGCCAACCTGGACGGCACGTTCTTCGCCCCGGTCCCGTCCACCGGCACCGGCCGCCCCGTCCTCATGCTCGGTACCGACAAGAAGCACCACCCCCGGGCCGACGACACCACCTGGCTCCGCGAATGGCGTCGGCTGGACGGCTGGAAGCGCTGGTTCACGGTCGCGGACTCGGGCCACTTCACCTTCACCGACCTGCCGGTACTGGGCGGTCAGCTCGGGATGACCGACCCGTCGGCCCCGCTGTCCGGCACGCGCTCGGGACAGATCACCAACGGGTACGTCACGGCCTTCTTCGACCGGCATCTCCTCGGTCGGCACCGCCCCCTGCTGGACGGCCCGTCGAAGGACGACCCTGAGGTGACGTTCCACTCGCCCTGACGGCCGACACACCGTGCGCCACCAGGGATCAAGCCTCTTCGGCACCGGCAAGAGCATGATCGAGCCACTTCGGATCCCGCCCGATGAGTTTTCCCGGCCGCGGCGGTCTCATCATCGTCAACCGCTTCGGAGGAGTCACATGGAACAGCTGCTGAGGGTGCAGAACTTCACCATCTCGCAGGACGGCTTCGGCGCCGGGGAGGGCCAGAGCCTGGAGCGGCCGTTCGGCCACGCCGACCCCGGGAGCATGTTCTCCTGGGCGGGGGCGACGGCGAGCTGGCCCGGACGCACGGATCCCGGCGGCAGCCGCGGTCTCGACGACCACTTCACGCGCGACTACGCCCGCAACATCGGTGCCGAGATCATGGGCCGCAACAAGTTCGGTCCCCAGCGCGGCCCCTGGACCGACCACGAGTGGCAGGGCTGGTGGGGCGACGAGCCCCCCTTCCACACCCCCGTCTTCGTGATGACCCACCATCACCGCCCGTCCTTCACGCTCTCCGACACGACCTTCCACTTCGTCGACGGCACCCCCGCCGACGTCCTCAAGCAGGCGCGGGAGGCGGCCGAGGGCAAGGACGTCCGGCTCGGCGGCGGGGCCACCACGATCCGGGAGTTCCTCGACGCCGATCTGGTCGACACCCTGCACGTCGTCGTGTCGCCGGTGACGCTCAGCTCGGGCACCCGCCTGTGGGAGTCGCCCGACGAGCTACTCGACCGCTACCACCGCGACGTCGTGCCCAGCCCCAGCGGTGTGACCCACCACCTGTTCTGGCGGCGCTGACGTCAGGGGCGGCCCCTGTGCCGAGGGCAGCCCCTCACCCTCGTACGCCGTCCCCGCTGCCGTAGGGCGCGTACAGGTCGAGCAGGCGGATCCTGGCCGCCTGCAGACGGTGTGCGAGGACCCGGCCGACCCACTGGCCGACGACCGCGCCGAGCGCGGGGTCGTCCTCGCACATCAGCCGGACCGCCTGCGCGTCGAACTCGTCTGCCCGTACGGGGCTCTGCGCCGCCGCGCCGAGCTGCCACACGTACGGCGGGAACAGCCAGGACCAGCCGACGAGTTCGCCGTGCCCGAGGGTCTCGATCACGGGTGCGCGGCGGCCGGGTACGTGCATGTCCAGCGCGATCGATCCGGTGCGGACGATCCAGAACCGGTCGGCGTGCCCACCCTCCTCGAAGAGGCGGGTGCCGGCCGGGAAGGACACCTGTCGCGCGATCCTCATCAGGCGCTCGCGGTGCACCGTCGGCAGGGCGCTCAGCATGGTCGTGTTGCTCATCTTCCGCTCCTTTCCAGCGCAGCGCTCCTCTTCCGGCGCTCCGTCTTCAGGGGTCCGTCTTCAGGGGTCCGTCTTCAGGGGTCCGTCTTCTGTTTTCTGCCGAGGCCCTCGTCGCCGTCGTCCGATCCCCGAGGGCCTCGGCCGCTTCGCCCCCGTCCCTCAGGTCCTGCGGCCGCTCCACCTCGGCCCGGTCAGCTCCCAGGCCCGGTCCCACTCGGCCATCCTCCGACGCCGGGACAGCGCCCGCACCGCGAGCCACGTCCCTCCGCCGAAGGCCGAGACCGTGAACACCGTCCCGACGCCCGCGGCCGTCGCGGCACCCCAGAGCTCGTCCTCGTCGAAGGGTGCGGAGGTGACCCGGCCCCGGGCGTCGAGCCACACGTCGGCCCTGCTTCCGGCGGGGGCTCCGGCCGCCGCCTTGACCGTGGCGGTGCGGGTCCTGGTGGCGTGCGTCGCGCTGTCGCGTTCGGTCCAGCGGACGGTCACCAGACGGGTGCCGCGGACCTCGGTGCCGTCGGCGCCGACCGCGGGCGGCGGGGCGTCCGTGATGAGGGTGGCCCGCACGACGTGGCGTTCGGCCCGTTGGCGTTCGGCCTTCGCCTCGGTGCTGTCGTACGTGGCGGAGCCGACGAGCGCTCCCGCCAGGGGCACGCCGATCAGTGTCACCGCTCCGAGCAGCAGCGTGGTCCACGCCTCGACGACGTCGCTGCGGCGGCGCAGCGGGTTGCGCCGCCAGCGCCATCCGCGGACCCGGGTGCCCGGTCGGCCGGCCATGGCGTCAGTACCCCTCCGCGCGGCCCGCGAGTTCGCTCTTCAGCGTGGCGGCCACCCGCCGGGACCAGTCGGCGATCTGCTCGAAGTCGCGGTAGTCGCCGCCCTTGCCGGACTTCAGGATCATGCGGGCGATGTGCCCTTTGGCGCCGTCCCGCAGGCAGCCGCCGAAGGTGACGTGCTCGTGGGCGCCGACCACGGTGAGGACGCGGTGCACCGCGGGCACGGGTGCGATGTCCCGTTCGCTCGCCGAGGCGTCCAGCGGTCCGCTGCTGAAGAGCCACACCTCCTTCTTCACCAGCACCCGGCGCCGGCGGCGGACGAACCGGCGGGCGTCCTTGTGCCAGCGGCCCGCGTAGAGCGGAGCGCCGAGCACCACGGCGTCGTACTCCTCGATCCGGCCGGCGTCGGCGGCCGGCCGCAGGTCGGTCGCGATGCCCTCCTCCCGGAGGGTCCTGGTGATGGTGCCGGCTATCTCCGCGGTGGACCCGTTCTTCGTCGCGTAGGCGACGAGCATCCTGCCTGTCATGGCGGATGTCTCCTCTCGGTCTCGGAGTCAGCGCAGTCGCCGCAGATAGGGATCGTGGGCGTCGCGCGGCAGGAGGCGTACGCGGGCGTCGAGTGCCGTGACGCCGCCCGGCCACGCCAGGACGGGGTTGAGGTCGGCCTCGGTGAGCTGCGGCAGGTCGCAGGCCATGCGCGAGAGCCGGTGCAGCAGCTGCTCGATGCCTTCGAGGTCGACCGGGCCGCTGCCGCCGTGCCCGAAGAGCAGCGGGGCGCAGCGCGGCGCGGTGATCAGGTCGTGGACGTCGAGGTCGGTGAGGGGCGCGAGCCGCGCCGCCTGGTCGGCGAGCACTTCGGTGGCCGTGCCGCCGAGGCCGAACAGGACGAGCGGCCCGAACACGTCGTCCTGGACGACGCCGGCGCACAGTTCCGTGCCGCGCTCGGCCAGCGGCTGGACGACGACACCGGTGAGCAGGCCCGCGAACCGGATCGACAGGTCCCGGAACGCCGCCCGCACCTGGGTGTCGCCCTGGAGGTCGAGGTGGAGGGCGCGCTGCTCGCTCTTGTGCAGCAGTCCCGGCCAGTGCGCCTTCATGACCACGCGGCCGTCGGGCCGGCGCAGCCGCTCCGCGGCGATGACCGCGTCGTCCTCGGTCTCGGCCCAGGCCCAGGGCAGTTGGGGGATGCCGTAGCAGCCGAGCAGTTCCGCGCAGGTGCGCGGGCCGAGCCAGCCGCCGTCGGGGTGGGCGGTCAGGTGGGTCTCGACCACGGCGCGGGCGCGGGGGGTGTCGACGTCCCCGGGGTCGGGGACGGTGCCGGGCGGCCGGGCCAGCCACTCGGCGCGGCGGGCCGCGTGGGCCAGGGCGGAGGCGGCCGCCTGCGGGTCGGCGTACGCGGGGACGGAGCCGCCGCCCGTGCACGGGAGCAGCTGGACGGGGACGTCCTGGTCGAGGCGGACCGCGGCGACCGTTCGGGAGCGACGGCCGGGGGCGCAGGTCAGGGCCCGGCAGAGATCGTCGCCGGTCGCCGCGGCGACCGCGGTGGGGACGAGGACCAGGAGGACGGCGTCGGCGCAGCCGTCGCGCAGCAGGCGGTCCACGCAGCGCCGCAGCTGTTCCTCGGTGACGTCCGCGCGGGCGTCGACCGGGTTGGCGGTCGTCGCTCCTTGGGGCAGGACGGCGGAGAGGTCGTCGACGACGTCCATGGGGAGGGCCGGGAGGGAGAGTCCGGCCTCCGCGCAGGCGTCGGCGGCGAGGACGCCCGCGCCGCCCGCGTTGGTGACGACGACGACACGTCGTCCCGCGGGGACGGGCTGGGCGTGCAGCAGGGCGGCGGTGGCGAGGAGGTCGCCGATGCTGCGGGTGGCGGTGATGCCCGCCTGGGTGAACAGGGCCTGGCGCGTCATGGTCCGGGTGGCGGCCGCGGCGGAGTGCAGGGCGGCGGCGCTCCGTCCTTCCCGGGTGCGGCCGACGTCGACGGTGAGGACGGGGATCCGCCGGGTGACCCGGCGGGCGGTGCGCGAGAAGGCCTGTGGGTTGCCGAAGGATTCGAGGTGGAGGAGCGCCAGGTCGGTGACGCCGTCGCTCTCCCACCACTGGAGCAGGTCGTTGCTGCTGACGTCGTACTTCTCGCCCAGCGACACGAAACTGGAGATGCCGAGGCCGAGCCGGGAGAGGCCGCCGAGCATCGCGATGCCCACGCCACCGGACTGGACGGCGACCCCTGTCATGCCGGGCCGCGGGTGCCCGGCGGCGAACGTCGCGTCGAAGGAGAGATCCGTGTCGATGGTGGCCACGCCGAGGGAGTTGGGCCCCACGAGGCGCATGCCGTACGTACGACATGCGGAGAGCAGCGCCTCCGCCTGCCCGGGACCGAGCCCGCCCGTGATGACGACCAGTGCGCGAACTCCCGCCTTGCCGCACTCCTGCGCGGTGGCGGCGAGCAGGGCGGTGGGCACCGCGAGGACCGCCAGGTCGGGCACCTGGGGCAGTGCGGCCACCGAGGGGTGGCAGGGGACGCTCAGGAGCGAGGTGGCGTTGGGGTGGATGGCGTACAGCTGCCGGTTGTAGCCGCCGGTGCGCAGGTTGCGCAGGACGGCACGGCCGACCGAGCCCGCTTTCCGTCCGGCCCCGATCACGACGATCGACTCCGGCCGCAGGAGGGGGCGAAGGCTCGCCACTCCGGCGGTCCGTCCGCGCGTCTCGACCGCCGTCAGGTACGTCTCGCTGTCGGCTCCGGATCCCGCTTCGTCGGCGACCTCGTCGAGCTGGATGGTGCAGTGCACTGCGGGGCCCTCGAAGTGCCGGGCAGTGTGCAGTCCGAGGTCGGCGACGACCTTGAGGATCTCGTGGTTCTCGGCGAGCGCGTCGGCCGTGAACGCGGTGATGCCGTCGGCGCGGGCGGCCGAGACCAGGTGCTCCAGGAGCAGGGTGCCGATGCCCCGGTGGTGGAGGCCTGCCGCGACGGCGAGGGAGATGTCGGCGGTGGCGGGCCGGGCGGCGCGGGTCGGCGGCCCCGCGGCGCGGGTCGCCTCCTGCTCCGGGGTCCGCTCGTACTCGCCCAGGCCGACGATCCGCCCTCCGGTCTCGGCGAGCAGCGCGCGGTGTCCGGGGCGGGACGGGGCGCAGGCCCGGTCGGAGGCCTGTGCGGGGGACGGGTGGCGCGCCCCGGAGAACTTCAGACGCAGGCGCTCCGGTGGTATGTGCGCGTACAGGTCCTGGAGTTGGCTGTGGTCGCCGGCTTGGACGGGGCGGATGCGGGCCGTGGTCCCGTCGGCGAGCAGGGCGTGCACGGCTCGTGGTGAGCCCGCCGGGGTCCGGTCCTGTTCCGCGTCCCGGTCACTGCTCCTGTCCATGTTCGTGTACGTCGCCGGAGCGAGGTCCTCCGCCTCCGCGCCCGGAGCCGAGTCCTTCATCGCGGGCCTCCTGCCGCAGTCGCCCTCCCCCTTTCGTGTCGAGGATCGGCCCTGCCGGGCCCGCCAGACAGGGGCTGACCGGGCGCACGCCGGGGCCGATCGGCCCTTCGCGGCGGCATCCGGCGACGGATGGGGCAGGGAGAAACGGAGGAGGCGGAGGACGTGTCGATGGGCACACTTCGGCGAGGAGGCGCTGCGCAGGATGCCGTACGCGTCGGCGTCCCGAAGTACCGACGTACTGGCGCAGGAGCGGGGGCGGCGGTCGTCGGTGCCGGCCATCGGCCTCGGCCCATGGTGCAGTGCCGCCCGGCGCCGGGTGGTTCGGGGCGGTCTCTCCGGCGCAGGGCGGTCTCCGACGCCGGGCGGTCTCCGACGCCGGGCGGTCTTTCCGGCGCGGGGCGGTCTCCGACGCCGGGCCGTCGTCTACCGCGTCACTGCCCCACGCGTCCGTCGACGCACTCGCGCAGCAGATCGGCATGTCCGCAGTGCCGGGCGTACTCCTCGATCCTGTGGACCATGAGCTCCCGCACCGAGACGGCCTCCTTGCCGAGACGCTCGCCCAGATCCGGGTGCCGGGCCAACGCGGCGTCCAACGCGCCCTGTTCGCGCTCCAGGTCCGCGTACGCGGCGTCGACGACGGCTTGGTCCGCGACCGCTCCGTCGAAGTCCGCGTCCTTCGGGCCGTACACCCTCGGCAGGGGCTCGCCGTCGGTGATCCAGTTGCGCCAGTCGCGCTCCACCTCGACGAGGTGCCGCAGCAGGCCGAGCAGGGACATCGTGGACGGCGGCACGGAGCGCAGGGCCAGTTGCCCGGGGGTCAGGCCCTCGCACTTCATCCGAAGCGTCAAGCGGTAGTTCGTCAGGAAGTCGTCCAGGGTGGCGAGTTCGCCGTCCGGGCTGGTCCCCTCGCTGTTGCGGGGGTCCTTGTCCGGGTCCGCCCACATGTCGGGGTAGACGGTCGCCTGGGTCCATCGCGCGGGTTGATCGCTCATGCGCGTCATGTTCATCGGCGAGGGCCCGAACCGCCACCGCTTTATCCTCGGGCTTCCGTGCCGCGTCCGGCCCCGCCGGCCCGACCAGTGGTCCGGCGTCCCCGCGCGATCCCCACGTCGTCAACAGCACGCGCGGTTCGCGACCCCCTCATTTCGGCAAGGAGCGCGATCTCCCTCCCGACGCCCGACGCGGTGACATGAACCCGCCCCCTCTCGCCCACGCGGCAGCCCCGTGCGCCTTCGCTCCGTCCATGGCCAGCGAACCCACCCGCACCGCTCGGATAGCATGATCCGACTCACCACGATCGCCCACATCGCCCGTCCTTTGCCGGGAAACGGGCTATCTAGCACGAAGAGTGACTTACTTAAATAACCTCTAACAAATCGGTCAGACAATTGAGATCTAAGGCGTCGCGGGTGCTTTCGCGAATAAATCCCAGAGATACGACCGCCGTCTGGCGTCAGCCGCGGGTGGTGCTGTGGACCACGGCGGGCGTGGTGACGCTCGGTTTCCTGATCGCGCTGGAAATCGCCGCGCGTCATTACGGTATGCCGGGTCCCATCACCAATCAGGCGAAGGAAGTGATCTTCGCCCCGAAATCAGGGCCGCTGCTGTACGCCAGCATGGCGCTGATGATGGTGGTGCTCACCTGGCGGCAACGCTTCATCGCCATTGGTGCCGCGATCGGCATCGACCTCGTCTTTTTCTTCGTGCGGTGGATCGTCGACGCCAAGATGATGTTCGGCAACGGCGCGTTGTGGGTGATTCTGGCCTGCGCGGTCATCGCCGTGACGCGTCGCACCGGCAAGGAGCGGGTCCTGCTCCTGAAGGGTGTGGGTCTCGGTCTGCTCCTGGTCGCCGGCCGCAAGACCGGTGACGCCTGGCTGCTCATCACGTCGAAGACGCGCCCCATGGTGCTCGACCAGTACGTGGCGACCGCCGACCACGCGCTCGGCAACCCGTCGTGGCTGGTGGGCCGGATCGTGCGCGCCACCGGCTCGACCGGCGCCCACATCCTCGACTGGGTCTACATCCAGCTGGCGGTGGCCGCGGTCGCCGCCGCGCTGTACCAGTTGCGTCACGTGGCGGCCGAGCGGCGCTTCCCGAAGCATCACCTGGTGCGTACGTTCCTGGTGATCGGCCTGCTCGGGCCGGGCATCTACATGATCTTCCCGGTGGTCGGACCGATCTTCGCGTACGGCTGGGGCGCGTTCGGCACCGGCTCCGAGCACCTCGCGCTGGGGAACATCTGGCCGGACACGCCGCCGCCGCTCACGCCGCCGGAGCCGATGCTCTACGACGAACTCACCCCCCGGAACTGCATGCCCAGCCTGCACACGGCATGGGCCACGGCGATCTTCATCCATTCCCGCAGAGGTCCGCGCGTCCTGCGGTACGCGGGTACTTTCTGGCTGCTCGCCACGCTCGGCGCGACGCTGGGATTCGGCTACCACTACGGTGCGGACATCGTCGCCGGTGTGGTGTTCACGCTCACGATCGAGGCGGGGCTGCGCGCATTCGACCGGGGCTGGGAGCGTTCCGGAATTCAGTTGGTCGCCTACGGCGCGATCGTCTTCACCGCCCTTCTGATTTCGTATCGCTATCTTTCGGTGCAGATGGCGGATCTTCCGTGGCTCTTCGGGCCACTGATCATTCTGTCGATGGTCTCGGTGATCTACCTCTACGTCCGCACGATGAAGATGTGGGATCCGAAGCCCGGGGGTCCGGTGCAGCAGCCGGAGCCGCAGCCCGCGATGGTGTGATGCGCTTCGCGGCGGCTTGACGCGGAGCAGGAAAGGGAGGGTCCCGGTCACGACCGGGGCCCTCCCCTTCTGTGTGGGGCGGTTCCTTGGGGGCGCGTACGTGGACCCCGCAGCCGGAGCGTCGCACCCAGGGCAGCAGGATGGCCCCGTGAATCACGTCCTCTGCGGGCTCGCCGCGAATCCGGCTCTGCCGTCCGAACTGGTCGATCGGCTGATCGTGGTCGCCGCGGCCCCCGCGCATGCGGGCGCCGGTCCGGAGACGGAGGCCGATCCCGGGGCAGATCCCGCTGACCTCGCCGACGCCCTCGCCTGCCGTGCCGGCCTCAGCCGCGCGCAGGCGGTCACCCTGGCCGCGCGCGCCCCGGAGAGTGCGGTGCGCCTCGCCCACGAAGGCCGGCTCACCGCCGACGACGTCGACCCCGTCTCGCAGCCGCTCGTCGCCCTCGCGCTGCTCGACGAGCGAGCCGGGCGTCCTGCGTGGGCCCGGCTGCTCGCCGCTGACCCCGTGGTCGAGCATCGAGAGCGGCTGGCCACGTGTGCGGGCCTCCCAGCCGCTGTGGTGGAGACGCTCGCGGCCGACGAGGACATACGGGTGGTCACGGAACTCGCCCTGTGGGCGCCATCGGACACGGCCGCCGCCCTCGCCTCACATCCGCACGCCGAAGTCCGCCGCGCCGTGGCGGCCAACGAAGCGACGCCTCCGGCCCTGCTGGCAGCGCTGATCACCGGTAAGGGGCTGCCCGCCGCGCAGGCCTGTCTCGTATGCGACCGCGAGGAACCTCCGTTCGCGCACCCGCCGAACTGCGACCGGCTCGACTGCGACCTGCGGCCGGGCGCTTCCTGCGACGGCTCCCACGAGTCCACCACGCACGACATGCGGCTGATGGCCCTGCGGAACCCGTCCACTCCCGCCGAGGCCGTCGTCGCCTTCGCGGACCATCCGTCGCTGCTGCTTCGCTGGGCGCTCGCCGCCCGCCGCGATCTGCCGGCGGAGGTGTACGAGCAGCTCCTCCGGGACCCCGCGCCCGGAGTGCGGGCCGGTGTCGCGGAGAATCCCGCGATCGACCAGGCGTCGATGCGCGCGTCGGCCGACGACCGCGACGCTGAGGTACGCCGCTCCCTGGCCCTCAACCCACGGGTGCCCCTCGACCTGCTCGCGCGGCTCGCCGACGGCACCAGGATCGGCACGTTCCTGCTGCCGCGCATCGCCACCGCCTCCCCCGCCGAGATCACCGAGTTGGCCCGGTCCTCCGTGCCCGCCCTGCGGATGCTCCTGGCCCGACGACGCGACCTGCCGGACGCCGTCCGCGACGCACTGGCCGACGACGCCGACGCGAAAGTGGCCGGCTCCGTCGCGCCGCATCCGGGCCTCACCGAAGCGCGGCTGCGGGCGCTGGCCGACCGGCACGGAGCCCGGGTGATCGCCCAGGTCGCGTCCAACCCGGACGCGCCCCCGGCGCTCCTGACGGACCTGGCCCGGCGCGAACCGCCCGTACCGAAGGCGCTGCGGCGGATCGCCGGGCATCGCCGCGCGACGGCCGAGGCGCTGCTCGCCTGCCTGTCGGACAGGCGGGCGAGACCGATCGCCGCCGGGCACCCTGCCCTGCCGGGCCCGGTCATCGCCGAGTTGCTCGCCGATGACGACGGTCAGGTGGCGGAAGCGGCGGCCGCCACCCCGTCGCTACCGATCTCCGTGATGGCCGGACTGATCCCCACCCCGTGATCAGGACGGAGGCTGTTCCCTGCCGCGCCGCAGCCAGCCGTCGACCACGGCGAAGTCCGCCTCGGAAAGCCCCGTCACGGGCTCCACGCGGTGGAGCAGGGCATGGCCTCGGTGGCCCGGACCGTGCGCGCGGTCGAGCTTGGCCAACTGGGGTTCGACACGTCCTGCCGGCGCTGCCACTCCGCGACGGCTGACGGGACCGCCGCTCCTCCATCAGCCAGAAAGGTTCCGCCGACGTCCAGGAGGAGCAGAGGGGGCGGCTTTGCCGCATTTCGGCATCAGCGGCACAGCTCCTTGTCCACGATCGCGTCCATCCGTTCCTTCGTCCGCTGGCCCGGTTGCGTCGTGACGGCGATGTTCATCGCGCGGCCGTTCTCCCTGGCACCGCCCCGGGTCTCGTAACCCGTGATGCTGCCGCCATGGCCCCAGTACACGTCGCCGCACGACAGCGGCGTGCTCACAAGCCCCAGTCCGTAGCCGGCGCCTTTGGGGAAGGGGTAGTCGGCCGGGACCGTCTTGCGCATTTCCGTGAGTTCGGCCTCCCGGAGGAGGTGGCCGGAGAGGAGTTCGCCGTAGAAGCGGTTGAGGTCGGAGTTGGTGGAGACCATCTGGCCTGCCGCCCAGGCCCAGGAGGGGTCGAGTTCCGTGCCGTCGCGCAGCGGTGCGTCCGGTGCCTCTTGGTAGTAGCCCTTGGGGTGGGGTTCGCGGATCGTCGCGTCGCCGGGGGCCGGGAAGTACGTGTGGCGCAGCCCGATGCGTTTGATGATGCGCTTGTCGATCTCCTCGGCGACGGAGTGGCCGGTGATCTTCTCGATGAGCAGGCCCGCGACGACGTAGTTGGTGTTGCTGTACTCCCACTTGTCGCCAGGATCGAACGCGGCCTTGTGCCGGAGGGCGATGTCGAGGAGCTCTTGGGGCTCGTAGTGGCGGATCTCTTCGTCGAGGTACTTGGTGTAGTTGGGCAGTCCGCTGGTCTGCTGGAGAAGGTGGCGGACGAAGATGCGGTTGCCGTCGATGCCGTCGCCGCGGAGGAGGCCGGGCAGGTAGGCGTCGACGGGGGCGTCGAGCCGGACCCTGCCCTCGCCGACCAGTTGCAGCACCACCACCGCGGTGAACGCCTTGGTGTTGCTGCCGATCCGCACCTGACCGTCCCTCGGGACCTTGGAGCCGGTGGCCAGGTCGCCGACTCCCGCGGCGGAGGCGCGGGTGTGGCCGCGCGCGTCCCTCACACTCGCCAGGGCGGCGGGCACGCCGTCGGAGCGCACCAGCTCGTCCAGGCCCTGGCGCACGCTGTCGTGCCGGGCGGCCGCGGAAGCGGACGGGGCGCCATCGCCCAGCACCGTGACGCCGACCGCCACAGCAGCGGCCACCGCTGCCGCCACCACGGCCGTACGCCGATCTCGCCTCCGCCCGGAAGAACGGAACGACGTCTGCACTGTCTGCTCACGCATGAGCCAACTCCTACGCATTGAACGGGGCCAACGCGATGTCCTGCATCGCGGCCTTCCGGTCTCTCAGCCTTCCGGACGGTGATCATCCGTGGCGATCCCGCTGTCCACCCAGGAGCGGGTGGGGCTGTCCCCCGGCCCCTCCCCCCGGATAGCCGTAACGCGTCCAGTTCTCCACCACGTACTGCTGGAGCTCTCGGGGGTACGAGGTACGGAAGGAGGCCGTGGTCCCCCGGAACCCCTCCGGCAGGAGGCAGTTGGTGACCGACTTGCCGCCCCGGGCCTCCGCGGCTTCCGCCGCGGTGAGATAGGGGACCATCGGGATGCCCGGGGCATCGGGGAAGACGTGGTGGCCGGTCTCCGGATGGTGGCGGGTGGCCATGGCCCAGACGACCTGGCGGATGTCGGTGATGTCGATGTCGTCGTCGACGACGACCACCTTGGGCACCAGCCAGCCCGCGTGCGAGGCGAACAGGACCTCGGCGATCCTGGACATCAACTCGCTCTCCCTCAGGCCGAGTTCACGGCGCCGCGCGCGGTCGAGGGAGACGACGAGCCAGCACGTCGCCGCCTCGTACGAGCACCAGGCCAGGTCGACGGGAAGACCCGCGCCGCGCAGTGCGTCGAGGGCCACGGCCGAGATCATCGTGCCCCAGACGGTGTGGTTCTCCTCCGGCGGCAGACCCGCGGCACACACCGGGAGGATCGGGTCGTCCCGGTACGTCACCGCCTCGACGTGGAACACCGGCTGCGGCTTGCCGTCCGGGAACGCGTACCCGTGGTACTCACCCATCGGCCCCTCGTCCGCCGTCTCGTCACGACTGAGGAAACCCTCCAGCACGATCTCGGAGTTCGCGGGCACGTACAGGCCGTTGGTCTCGGTGCGGACCACGTCGACCGGGGTGCCGGTGAGCGCTCCGACGTAGCCGTCCTCGTTCACCCGTTCCGGCAGGGGCATCCCGGCGGCCGCGAGGGCGGCCGGTGGTGCGCCGAGGACCATCGCCCACGGGGTGTGCTCGCCCCGGTCCGACCACAACTTCCGGATCATGCCGATGTGCTGCTGGGGCATCGCGGGGCCGACGAGGGTGTTGCGGTCCCGCAGCATCGTGCGGGCCACGGACCAGCTCGTCCAGCGGCCGTCCGGGGAGCGCACCACGTGGAAGCCGTAGGTGCCGAAGTACCGTCCGCCGTCCTCCTGGTGGAGCAGCGGCACAGGGAACTGCTCCAGGTCCACCTCATCGCCGATGCGGACGTTCTGCTTGCAGGGACCGGTGGCGACCTCGACCGGCGGGACGGGGTCGGCGTGCAAGGCGCGGACCAGGTGCTCCACGATCCGGCGCGGGGTGGAGGTGCGCGGCAGGCCGAAGTGGGTGGCGAGCCTGCCGTACGGCGTCCCGCGCTCCGGGTCACCGAGGCCCGCGGGGGCGCCGAGGATCCGGTGGCCTCGGGCCGCGCCCTTCAGCGAGGTGAACAGGGGCGCGGGCGCGCCCGTCTCGTACGCGCGGCGCGTCACGGCGCCGACTTCGAGGTGCGGATCGACGTGCTGTCCGATCGCCACCGCGTCCCCGTCGGCGAGGAGCCGCTCGACGAAGGTCCGGAATGCGAGGGGTGGGGTGTTCTGGGGCATGGCGGTTCCTTTGAGTCCGGCCGGTTGCGGCCGCGAGGGATGTGTTGCCTCGTCGGTGAGTCAGGCGGTGGGGCGGTCAGTCGGCGCGCGTCGCACCGCTGTTGGTGGCGCGGGCGGCGCGCATGCCGGTCCAGCGGTGCTCGCCGGGCGCGGGGACGCCGAGTTGGTCGAGGATGCGGACCACCAGGTGGTCGACGAGATCGTCGATGGTGCGGGGCCGGTGGTAGAAGGCAGGCATCGGCGGGACGATGCGGGCGCCCATCCGCGCGAGCCCCAGCATGTTCTCCAGGTGGATCTCGTTCAGCGGCGTCTCGCGGGGCACCAGGACCAGAGGGCGGCCCTCCTTGAGGACGACGTCCGCCGCCCGGCCCACGAGGCCGTCCGCGTAGCCGGCCCGGATGCCCGCGAGGGTCTTCATGCTGCAGGGCACAATGACCATGCCGTCGGTGGGGAACGAGCCGGAGGAGACGGCGGCACCCTGGTCGTCCGGACCATGGGTGACGTCCGCGAGGGCGGAGAGTTCCCGGACCGTCCGCCCCGTCTCCAGTTCGATCGTGGCGCGGGCCCAGCGGCTGAGCACCAGGTGCGTCTCGATCCCCGGATCGGCGGCGAGGCGCTCCAGCA
>NZ_LIRJ01000102.1 GCF_001419745.1 Streptomyces silaceus
GCCTTCGGCCCCACGCCTCCGCCGCCCGGCGCGCCCGGCGCCGCGCCCCTCGACCATCTGCCGACGATGGCGGCCGGTCAGGCGCCGCCGCCCACGCCGCCGCCCGGCACCCCCGCGTACGGCTATCCGCAGCAGCACCCGCAGCCCGTCGCCTACGGCTACCCCCAGCAGCCGCCGGGCCACGGCTCCACCCCGCCCTACGGCCCCGGTCTGTACCTCCCCGCCACCACGCCCGAACCCCCGCGCCGCAACGGCCGTTCGACCGCCGCGCTGATCGTCGTCGCGTTGATAGTGGCCATCGGAGCGGGCGGCACGGTCTACGCCGTCATGAACGGCGAGGGCACCGACAAGCACGGGGACGACGGCAAGAACGCGGCGAGCAGCGCCCCGACGACGCCGGGCGACGACTCGCCGACGCCGGGACCGACCACCCCGGACGCGACCACGCCCGCCGCGCAGGACGACACGATCCCCGACAAGTACCTGGGCACCTGGACGGGCGGCCTCGACACCGAGTCCGGTCACAGCACCCGTCAACTCACTCTCCAGCAGGGCGAGGTGGGCGACACCGTGCTCGCGGTGACGGCGGACGGGCCGACGAAGGACGGCGGCACCTACCACTGCGTGTTCCAGGGCAAGCTGGTCTCCGCCTCCGAGGACCGCCTGCGCATCGGCCCGACGGACGTCACCGTCGGCGAGCCGATGGAGTCCTGCACCCCCGGTGAGTCGAGCGTCATCACGATCCTCGGCAACGGCAAGCTGCGGCGCGCGAACACGGACGGCACGGGCGAGTTGACGTACGACAAGGGGTGAGCGGGCCGCGTGCGGGAAGGGCCCACGGCCGCCCCGGCCCCCGGGCACTCCCGCGCCGCCTACCGTCACCACCCATGGACTGGTTGAGCGCCGAGAACACCATCGTCGTACTCACGGCGGTCCTCGGCCTGGCCGCCACCGTCGGCGCGCTCTGGTACGAGCGCCGGGTGCCGCGCCGCGGGGCGCAGGCCGCTTCCCCACGCCGAAGGGGCGTCCCGGCCGAGCCGGAACGCCCCTTCGGCACCAGTGGACGTGCCCCTAGATGAACGAGTTGATCTCGATCGTCTCGGTGCGGCCCGGGCCCACGCCGATCGCGGAGATCGGGGCGCCGGACATCTCCTCCAGGGCCTTCACGTACCCCTGCGCGTTCTTCGGCAGGTCGGCGAAGGTCTTGGCCTTGGTGATGTCCTCGGACCAGCCCGGCAGGTACTCGTAGATCGGCTTCGCGTGGTGGAAGTCGGTCTGGTTGTACGGCAGTTCCTCGACGCGCTTGCCGTCGATCTCGTACGCGACACAGACGGGGATCTGCTCCCAGCCGGTGAGGACGTCGAGCTTGGTGAGGAAGAAGTCCGTCAGGCCGTTCACGCGGGTCGCGTAGCGGGCGATCGGGGCGTCGAACCAGCCGCAGCGGCGGTCACGGCCGGTGGTGACACCGCGCTCGCCGCCGATGGTGCGCAGCGCCTCGCCGTCGTCGTCGAACAGCTCCGTCGGGAACGGTCCGGCGCCGACACGGGTCGTGTACGCCTTGAGGATGCCGATGACGCGGCTGATCTTCGTCGGGCCCACGCCCGTACCCGTGCAGGCGCCGCCCGCGGTCGGGTTCGAGGAGGTGACGAAGGGGTACGTGCCGTGGTCCACGTCCAGGAGCGTGCCCTGGCCGCCCTCGAACAGGACGACCTTGTCCTCGTCGAGGGCGTTGTTGAGGATCAGCGTGGTGTCGGCGACATACTGCTTGATGTTCTCGCCGTGCTCCAGGAGCTGCTCGACGATCTGCTCGGCCTCGATGGCGCGGCGGTTGAAGACCTTGGTGAGCAGCTGGTTCTTCTGCTCCAGGGCCGCCTCGACCTTCTGCTGCAGAATCGACTCGTCATAGAGGTCCTGCACGCGGATGCCGGTGCGGTTGATCTTGTCGGCGTAGGTCGGGCCGATGCCGCGGCCGGTCGTACCGATCTTGCGCTTGCCGAGGAAGCGCTCGCCGACCTTGTCCACCGTGACGTTGTACGGCGTGATGATGTGCGCGTTACCGCTGATCAGCAGCTTGGACGTGTCGACGCCGCGCTCGTTCAGACCGCTCAGCTCGGAGAGCAGGACCGACGGGTCGACGACGACTCCATTGCCGATGACCGGGACACAGTCCGGGGAGAGAATCCCGGAAGGGAGGAGATGCAGCGCGTACTTCTGGTCGCCCACGACGACCGTGTGGCCGGCGTTGTTGCCGCCCTGGTAGCGCACCACATAGTCCACCGAGCCACCGAGCAGGTCAGTGGCCTTTCCCTTGCCTTCGTCACCCCACTGAGCACCGAGCAGCACAAGTGCGGGCACAGGCGTACACCCCTTCCGGGCGGGGCATGTCCAAGGTCTGGGGCGTCGCCGCCCTATGGGTGTGCCTTGGATGCTGCCCCGGAATAGACGAAGCCCCTGGCGCAATAGCGCAAGGGGCTCTTGCACAAAGATGCTACCCGAGGTCTCAAAGAACGGCTAAAAGAAAGGGAGCACGTTGTCGGCTCGCGACCAGCTCCTTGTCGTCATCGACCCGGTCGCCCGGCGCACGGACGGTGAGTCGGTACGGATCGCGAAGGACGTACTCGGCGCGGGTGCGGCGGTCCGGGTCTGTCTGCCCGAAGGCCCGGAGGACTTCACGAAAGCCCTGGCCAGGAGGGGTGCGCGGCGGCTCGTGGTGGTCGGCGACGACCGGGCGCTGCTGCGGGCGGTCGGCACGCTGCACCGGGAGCGGGACCTCGCGGGGAGCGCGCTCGCGCTCGTTCCCGTGGGCGCGGCGCAGACGCTCGCGCGGGCGCTCGGGGTGCCGCCGGGGGCCGTCGCCGCCGCGCGCGCGGTCCTCGAGGGGGCCGAGCGGCGGCTGGATCTGCTGGTGGACGACAGCGACGGTGTGGTGCTCGGCGACCTCCTGATCCCGTCGGTGCCGCCCGCCGCGGAGCCGGCGGCCGCGGGCGCCTCGGCGTCCACGGGCGAGGGGCACGCCTGGCTGCGTACGTGCCAGTCCTTCGTCCGCACCCTCGCCACGCGTCCCTCGCGGGTGGCGGCGCCCCTGGGGCCCGTGCCCGCGCGGCTCCGGGTGGAGGCGGACGGCGTCACGCTGGTCGACCTGGACCAGCCGGTCGAGGGCGTGCGGGTGACCGCGGGGGCCGGCGGGGGCGTGGCCCAGGTGGAGATCCGCCCTTCGTCGGTGGGCGCGGAGGCGGCGCCGCTGCGGGTGGGGGCGCGGACGGTGACGGTGTCCGGGGCGGACTTCCGCTATCGCGCGGACGCGGTGGTGGCGGGCCCGGTCCGCACGCGGACCTGGACGGTCCGGCCGGGGGCGTGGTCGCTGACGCTGCCCCGCTGAGGCTCCCGGCGCCGCCCGCGGGGGCTACTCCGGGCCGAAGAGGGTCTCCCGGTGGGTGCGCCAGCGGGACATCATGCCGGCCAGTTCCGCCTGTACGAACTCGAAGAACGCCAGCGTCTCCGTGAGGCGGCGGCCCGCCGGGGAGTCGGCGCCGAGGCTGGTGACGCCGTCCTGGAGGGCGTTCTCCCAGCGCTTGAGGATGCCGTCGCGGTTGGCCAGCGCCTCGTACCACTGGTTGCTGTGCACACGGAAGATGTCGCGGCGCGTGCCCGGCTCCCGTTCGCGGGCGACCATGTGCTGCTGCGTCAGATAGCGCACCGCCCCGGACACGGCCGCCGGGCTGACCCGCAGCCGCTCGCCGAGCTCCGCCGAGGTGAGGGCGCCGGAGTCGGAGGCGAGCAGGGCGGCGAAGATCCGTGCGGGCATCCGCGGCATGCCCGCCTCGACGAGCTGCGAGGCGAACTGCTCCACGAAACGGGAGACCACCTCCGCGTCCGGCTGCCCCTCGGACACCCCCGCCGCCGCGCCCTCGGCCCCGCTCACCGTCTCGTCCCGCGTCATCCTTCGATCATCTCCCCTGCCGTCCTCGCAGCTCACCCCGGTGGTCGCCAGTTTATACGCTTCCTTAACTTCACAACTTTGTGAAAGTAGCGTACGTTCAGAAACATGACGAAGGCAATCACCGTCTCCGGACTGCACAAGTCGTTCGGTACGACGCACGCGCTGGACGGCCTCGACCTGGACGTCGAGACCGGCGAGGTGCACGGCTTCCTCGGCCCGAACGGCGCCGGGAAGTCCACCACCATCCGGGTCCTGCTCGGCCTGCTCCGCGCCGACTCCGGCGCGGCCCAGCTGCTCGGCGGTGACCCCTGGCACGACGCCGTCGACCTGCACCGCCGCATCGCGTACGTGCCCGGTGACGTCACCCTGTGGCGCAACCTCTCCGGGGGCGAGGTCATCGACCTCTACGGGAAGCTGCGCGGCGGCCTCGACCAGAGCCGGCGCGCCCGCCTCGTCGAACGGTTCGAGCTGGACCCCACCAAGAAGGGGCGCACGTACTCCAAGGGCAACCGCCAAAAAGTCGCCCTGGTCGCCGCCTTCGCCTCCGACGTCGACCTGCTGATCCTCGACGAGCCGACCTCCGGCCTCGACCCGCTGATGGAGGAGGTCTTCCAGAGCTGCGTCGAGGAGGAGCGCCGCCGGGGGCGGACCGTCCTGCTCTCCTCGCACATCCTCAGCGAGGTCGAGACCCTCTGCGACCGCGTCAGCATCATCAGGAAGGGGCAGACGGTCGAGTCGGGGTCGCTGGCCGACCTGCGTCATCTGACGCGGACCAGCGTCACCGCCGAGCTCGCGGGCGAACCGAACGGCCTCGCGCACCTGCCGGGCGTCCACGACCTCGACGTACAGGGCCGCCGCGTCAAGCTCCAGGTCGACACCGACAAGCTCGACGCGGTCCTCAAGTCCCTCACGCAATCCGGCATCCGCTCGCTGACCAGCACCCCGCCGACCCTGGAGGAGCTGTTCCTGCGGCACTACCAGGACGACGTGACGCACGACGCCGGCGACGAGGTGATGGCGCGATGACCGCCGCGGCCCCCGCCGTCACCGGCTCCGGCCGCGCGCCGCGCGGCGCCACCCGCCAGCTGGCGGGCACCGGCACCCTGCTGCGGCTCGCGCTGCGCCGGGACCGGGTCATGATGCCGGTCTGGATCCTGGTCGTCTCCGGACTCGTCCTGGCCATGCCCGGCTCCCTGGAGTCCGTCTACGGCACCGCCGCCGAACGCGCCGACGCCATGGAGTCGATGAACTCCAACTCCTCGATGCGCGCCATGTACGGACCGGTCTTCGGGGACTCCCTCGGCGCGCTCACCACCTGGCGCGTCGGCGTGTACGCGGGCGTGCTCGCGGCCGTCATGAGCCTGGTCGTCGTCGTACGGCACACGCGCGACGAGGAGGAGACCGGCCGGCAGGAGATGCTCTCCGCCTCCATGGTGGGCCGCAGGGCGCCGCTCACCGCCGCGCTGCTCGCGGCCCTCGTGGCGAACGCGGCGGCCGGTCTCCTGATCACCGCCGGGCTCGCCGGACAGGGCACGGCGGGCGCGCTCGCGCTCGGCCTCGGGGTCGCCGGAACGGGCATGCTGTTCGCCACGACGGCGGCCATCGCCGCGCAGCTCACCGAGAGCGCGCGGCTCGCGAAGGGCATCACCGCGGCCGTGTTCGGCACCGCCTACGTCCTGCGGGCGGCCGGCGACGCGTCCACCGAGGACGGCTCCTCGGTCCTGACCTGGCTCTCGCCGCTCGGCTGGCAGGAGAACCTGCGGGCCTACGCGGGCGAACGGTGGTGGGTCGTGCCGCTCGTCCTCGCCGCGATCGCCGCGCAGGGCGTCGTCGCGTACACCCTCGCGGGCCGCCGCGACGTCGGCATGAGCTTCCTCGCGACGCGGCCGGGGCCCGCGCGGGGGCGGCTCGCCACGGCGGGCGGGCTCGCCTGGCGGCTGCAGCGCGGCGGCGTCCTCGGCTGGAGCGCCGGGTTCCTGCTCGCCGGGATCGTGTTCGGCGGGATGGCGGACGGCGCGGCCGACGTGGTCGGCGACAACGAGAGCACCCGCGAGATCATCCAGCGGATGGGCGGCCAGTCCGGGCTCACGAACGCGTTCCTGTCCACGATCATCGGCATGTTCGGCATGATGGCCGGCCTCTACGTCGTCTCCTCCGTGCTGCGCCTGCACGGCGAGGAGACCTCCCAGCGCGCCGAGCCGGTCCTCGCGAACGCGGTGGGGCGGCTGCGGTGGGCGGCCGGCCACCTGGTCATCGCCTTCGGCGGCGCGGCCCTCCTGCTCCTGCTCGCCGGGACCGGCGTCGGCATCGGCCACGGCGAGGACGTCGGCGCGGTCCTGGGCGCGTGCCTCGCGCAGCTGCCCGCGGTGTGGGTGCTCGGCGGGCTCGCGGTGCTGCTGGCCGGGGCGTTCCCCAAGGCGGCGGTGGCCGCGTGGGCGGCGGCGGGCGTCTGCCTCGCCATCGGCTGGGTCGGCCCCGCGCTCGACCTGCCGCAGGCCGTCATGGACCTCTCGCCCTTCGGGCACCTGCCGAAGCTGCCGGGCGGCGAGCCGGCCTGGACGCCCCTGCTGCTCCTCGCGGCGCTCGCGGCGGCGCTGGTCGCGGCGGGCCTCGCGGGGCTGCGGCGCCGGGACATGACCACCTGACGGCCGCGCGGCCCCCTAGACCGCGACGAGGAGTTCGCGCAGCCCCCGGATCACGAAGTGGGACCCGCGCCCGGGCTCCGCGGCGAGCGACAGCCGCGGGGCCCTGCGCAGCAGCGCCCGCATGGACGCGGCGAGTTCCATGCGGGCCAGCGGGGCGCCGATGCAGTAGTGGATGCCCGCGCTGAAGGAGATGTGCGGGTTGTCGCGGCGGGCGAGGTCGAGCTCGGCGGGGCGGTCGAAGACCGCCGGGTCGTGGTTGGCGGAGCCGAACAGGAGCGCCACCTCCGAGCCCCGCGGGATCGTCACCCCGCCGACCTCGATGTCGTCGAGGACCCACCGTTCGAAGAGCTGGAGCGGGGTGTCGTAGCGCAGCAGCTCCTCGACGGCGGAGGGGACCAGCGCCGGATCGGCGCGCAGCGCGGCCAGCTGGCCGGGGTGGCGGAAGAGCGCGTGCCAGCCGTTGACGGTGGCGTTGACCGTGGCCTCGTGCCCGGCGTTCAGGAGCAGCACGCAGGTCGAGATCATCTCCTGCTCGCCGAGGCGCGCGCCGCCGTCCTCGTCGTGCGCCGCGATCAGGCCGGAGATCAGGTCGTCGCCGGGCTTCTCACGGCGGTCGGCGATCAGCTCCCGCAGATAGGCCGAGAACTCCACGCCGGCGCGGACGGCGCGGGCGGCGGTCTCCTTCGACGGCTTCAGCTCGTACATGCCGCAGATGTCGGCCGACCAGGGCCGCAGCAGATGCCGGTCGCCCTCCGGGATGCCCAGCATCTGGGCGATGACCGCCACCGGCAGCGGCTCGGCGACGCGCGCCGCGAGGTCCCCGCCGCCGTCCGCCACCAGGCCGGCCACGAGCCGGTCCGCCAGCTCCTCCACGTAACCCCGCAGTCCCTCGACCGTGCGCGGCGTGAACGCCTTCGACACCAGGCGGCGGATGCGGGTGTGGACCGGCGCCTCCAGGTCGAGCATGCCGTTGTCGTTGAGGACGTGGAACGGCTCGTGCTCGGGCGGCGGCGCCTGGCGCCCGAACTCCTCGTGCCCGAAGCGGTGCAGATAGGTGCGGCCCAGGCGCCGGTCGCGCAGCAGCGCCGCGACGTCCGCGTGGTGCGGGATCAGCCACTGGTCGCTGGGGGCGTAGTGGTGCGCCCGGCCCGCGGCGCGCAGCTCCGCGTACGCCGGGTAGGGGTCGGCGACGAACTCCGGTGACCAGGGGGCGAAGACCGCGGCGGCGTCCATGCGGGGACGCTAGCCCCCGCGCCCCCGCGTGACCAGAACCCCCGCACGAGCGGGCTCAGCCCGGCGTGACCAGCCGCGCCTCGTACGCGAACACCGCCGCCTGCGTGCGGTCGCGCAGGCCCAGTTTCACCAGGACCCGGCTGACGTGCGTCTTGATCGTGGACTCGGCCACCACGAGCCGGGAGGCGATCTCCGCGTTCGACAGGCCCTGCGCGATCAGCACCAGGACCTCCGTCTCGCGCTCGGTCAGCTCGCCGTACTGCTGTGCCTGGACGGCCGCCGAGAGCCGCGGCGCGTCCGCGAGCTTGGAGAACTCCGTGATCAGTCGGCGCGTCACCGTCGGCGCGAGCAGCGCCTCGCCGGACGCCACCACGCGCACCCCGTCGGCCAGCTGGCGCGCCGAGGCGTCCTTGAGGAGGAAGCCGGAGGCGCCCGCGCGCAGCGCCTGGTACACGTACTCGTCGAGGTCGAAGGTGGTCAGGACCAGGACCTTGCAGCCGTCCTCGCCGCCCGCGGCGACGATCTCGCGGGTCGCCTCGATGCCGTTCAGCTCGGGCATGCGGATGTCCATCAGGACCACGTCGGGGGTCAGCTCGCGGACGCGGTCGACCGCCTCGCGGCCGTTGACGGCCTCGCCGACGACCTCGATGTCGGGCATCGCGTTCAGGAGGACGGAGAACCCTTCGCGGACCATCATCTGGTCGTCCGCGATCAGGACGCGGATCGTCATGAGCCGTCCTCCCCCGCCGGGTCGATGCGGTCCGCGAGCGGCACCGGCAGGAAGACCGTGACCTCGTACCCGCCGTCCGCCGTCGGCTCCGCCGTCATCTCGCCGTTCAGCATCGTGACGCGCTCGCGCATCCCGGTGATGCCGTGACCGGCGCCGGGCGACGGCTTGACCAGGCCCCTCGCGGGACCGTTGACGATGCGCAGGCCGAGGCCACCGAGGACGTACCCCACCTCCACGCGGGCCGGGGCGCCGGGCGCGTGCCGCAGGCTGTTGCTGAGCGCCTCCTGCACGATGCGGTACGCCGAGAGCTCCACGCCCTGCGGCAGCTCGCGCACCGCGCCGGTGATCACCTTGTCGACGGCCAGGCCCGCGTCGCGGACGTTGTCCAGGAGCCGGTCGAGGTCGGCGAGCGTGGGCTGCGGGGCGTCCGGCGCCTCGTAGTCCTCGGCCCGGACGACGCCGAGGACGCGGCGCAGCTCGGTCAGCGCCGACACCGCGTTCTCGCGGATCGTCACGAAGGCCTGCTCCAGCTCGGGCGGCGGGTTCTCCACGCGGTAGGGCGCGGCCTCCGCCTGGATGGCGACCACCGACATGTGGTGGGCGACCACGTCGTGCAGCTCGCGGGCGATGGTGGTGCGCTCCTCGAGGAGGGTGCGCTTGTCGCGCTCGATGGCGGTGACGGTGCGCTGCACGGTGACCTCGCGCTGCGCCTCGCGGCGCACGTGCACCAGGGTGGTGACCAGGAGCGCGAGCGCGGAGAAGAACAGCATCTCCGGGGCGTTCGTGCCGCTGCCGCCGAGGAAGACCTCCGCGGCCACCGCGAACGCGCCCGTGCCCGCCCACATCCACAGCGCCGTGCGCGGTCCGGTCCGGGCCGCGACCACGACCATCACCGTGGTGTGCGCGAAGAAGGCGGAGGGGCCCCACGGCCAGCCGTCCCAGCTGTTGCCGAGCGCGCCGGTGACCGGCGTGGACAGCAGCGAGACCCAGAACGCGCCGACCGGCCTGACCAGCGTCATCAGGATCGCCACGGCGGGGATGAAACCGGTCATGGCGTACGCGATGTCGTTGCCGACGTGGCCCATGCCGAGGGCGATGAGCAGCGCGAGCAGGGCGGCGGCCACCACGAGGGCGTGCCGGCTCCAGATCGCGTAGCCGCGTATCCGCTCGGGCATGCGGCTGCTCAGCGGGCCGAGCGTGTCCCTGGGCTGCAGGGGTCGGTAGGCGAAGGCGTCGTGGAACAGCGCCTGGCGCATGCCCCCGAAGACGTCCATCGCGTAGTGGTACTCCGGGGTCTTCTGGCTGTGCTGGCGGCTCTGGCCGCCGCTGCTCTGGCCCCTGGCCTTGAGCCGTTCAGTCGTGTCGGTCACGTCTACGAAGGTACGGGGGCGCCGCCGGTGGGGGCGTCCGCAGCAAGGGGGGTTCTGCCGGGTCCGTCCCAGGTACTACTCGGTCCCACCGGGGTCAGAACGCCAGCTGGGCGATCTCCTCCGCCACCACCGCGCACGCGTCCGCCGCCGGGTCGATCAGGGGGAAGTGGCCCACGTCCTCCAGGAGCGTCAGGCCCACCACCTCGCCCGCCTTCGCCGCGGCGTCGGCGTACGCCTCGGCCACGGCCTGGGGGACGGTGATGTCGGTGCGCCCCTGCACCACGGTCGTGGCGATGCCGGTCGGGAGCAGCGCGGCCGGGTCGGCGTACGGCAGGCGCTCCGCGAACCGCTCCGCGCCGCCGAGCAGCTGCGCCGACGCGCCCCCGCACACCGCGAGCTCCTCGGCGACCGTGAAGTCCGCGATCGGCGCGAGGGCGACGACGCCGCGCAGCGGGGCCGGGCGGTCGGTGCGCCAGGGCGCGTCGGCGGGCAGCACGTGCCGCGCGGCCGCCCACAGCGCGAGGTGGCCGCCCGCGGAGTGCCCGGTCACGACGGTGCGGCGCGGGTCGGCCGACGGCAGGGCGTCCCGTACGAGCGCGGGCAGCGCGTCGAACGCGGCGGCCACGTCGTCGAACGTCTCCGGCCAGCGCCCGGCCACCGGGCCGTCGCCGCCCTGCGCGGGAATCGAACTGCCCCTGCGGTACTCGACGTTGGCCACGGCGAAGCCCCGGCGGGCCAGGAAGTCCGCGAAGGGCGTGATGTGCTGCCGGTCGTACGGCGCGCGCCAGGCGCCGCCGTGCAGGACGACGACCAGCGGCGTCGGGCGGGGCGGCCCGTCGCCCCGGGGGGCGTAGAAGTCGACGACCTGGTCGGGATGTTCGCCGTACGAGGCGGTGGCGTCCGGCTTCACGGCGGGGTGCGCGAAGGCGGCGTCCGCCTCGGCGGCGTCGCGGGCCACGGCGGCGTCGTCCGGCATGCGGCAACCTCTCAACAGCAGTGCGGCTGGCGGTGATGCTCCCACTCTTCCGTGGTGCGGAAAAGTGGGAGCAAGATCCGCCGGACGCTATCAGTCCAGCGTGCGCGCCAGCACACGAGCCGCCCGCTCCGCGTCCGCGAAGGAGACGTACAGCGGGGTGAATCCGAAGCGCAGCACGTCGGGGGCGCGGAAGTCGCCGACCACGCCCTGCTCGACCAGCCGCTTCATCACGTCGCCCGCACCGTCGCACCGCAGCGCGACCTGGCTGCCGCGCTCGGCGTGCGCGCTCGGCGTGAGCGACTCGACCCGCCCCTCGGGTACGTACGCCTCGACGCACCGCAGGAAGAAGTCCGTCAGGGCGAGGGACTTGGCGCGCACGGCGTCGACGGAGACGCCGTCCCACGCGTCGAGCGCCGCCTCGAGGGCGAGCATCGACAGGATGTCCGGCGTGCCGACGCGGCCGCGCAGCGCGCCGTCCGCGGCCTCGAACTCCGGCCGCATGCCGAAGGGTTCGGCGTGCGAGTTCCAGCCGGGCAGCGGCGAGTCGAAGCGGTCCTGGAGGCTTTCGCGCACGTAGATGTAGGCGGGCGAACCCGGCCCGCCGTTCAGGTACTTGTACGTGCAGCCCACCGCGAGGTCGACCCCGTGCTCGTCCAGGCCGACCGGCAGGGCGCCCGCCGTGTGGCACAGGTCCCAGACGACGAGGGCGCCCGCCGCGTGGACGGCCGCCGTCAGACCGGGCAGGTCGTGCAGGCGCCCGGTGCGGTAGTCGGCGTGGTTGAGGAGGACGGCGGCGGTGCGCTCGCCGAGGACGCCGTGCACCTCGCCCGGCGCGACCGGGATGAGCCGGCATCCGGTGAGGCGGGCGGCGGACCGCGCGATGTACCCGTCCGTGGGGAAGGTCGTGGCGTCAACGACGATCTCGTCGCGCCCCTCGTCCGGGTGTGCGGGGTCCCGGGCGATGCGGACGGCGGCCACCAGCGCCTTGAAGACGTTCACGCTGGTGGAGTCGCCGACCACGATCTGTCCGGGGGCGGCGCCGACGAGCGGGGCGATGCGGTCGCCGATGCGCTCGGGCGCGGTCCACCAGCCGCTCTCGTCCCAGGAGCGGATGCGGAGCCTTCCCCACTCGTGGGCCACCACCTCGGCGAGGCGGTCCGGCACGTTCGCGGGCAGGGCGCCCAGGGAGTTGCCGTCCAGGTAGACCGTGTCGTCGAGGACGAACAGGTCGCGCCTGGCGCGGAGTTCGTCCTTGGCGTCCAGGACCTCGGCCTCGGCCCGCAGGCCGGCTCCGTGCAGTCCGTCAGACATGGCTCCTCGCAGTCCACAGCTCGGGGAACACGTTCTTCGTCGCGCGCTTCTCCAGCCACGCCACACCGGCGGAGCCGCCCGTGCCCGTCTTGGCGCCCATGGCGCGGCGGGTGGCGACCAGGTGGTCGTTGCGCCAGCGCCAGACCAGTTCGGCGACGTCCGTCAGCGTCTCGCCGAGGCGGGCGAGGTCGCCGCTCTCGTCGCCGGAGTAGAGCTCCGTCCAGACGGCCTCGACCTCGGGCGACGGCTCGTACCTCCTGGCCGGGTCGCGCTCCAGGACGGCGGCCGGTATCGCGTGCCCGCGCCGGGCGAGGAGCCGCAGCACCTCGTCGTACAGGCTCGGCTCCTGGAGGGCCTTCTCCAGCTCCGCGTGGACGCGCGGGGCGCCGCGGTGCGGGACCAGCATCGACGCGGACTTCTCGCCGAGCAGGAACTCCATGCGGCGGTACATCGCCGACTGGAAGCCGGAGCCCTCGCCGAGCGCGCTGCGGTAGGAGTTGAACTGGGCGGGGGTGAGCTGGGCGAGCGGGCGCCAGGAGGCGTTCAGGGCCTCCAGCTCGCGCAGGCTGCGCTTGAGCGCGGCGACCGCGACGGGGATGTCGTCGCGGCGCAGGGCGTGCGCCGCGGTCTCCCACTCGTGGACGATCACCGTGAACCACAGCTCCATGACCTGGGTGGTGACCAGGAAGACCATCTCGCCGGGGTCGTCCGAGCGGGGGTGCTGGAGGTGGGTGAGGACGTCCGCCTGGACGTAGTCCTCGTACGGGGTGGTGCCCGCGAAGTCGAGGTTGGGGCTCTCGCCCTCGTGCGCCTCGGTGGACCCGTCACGCTCCTCGGTGGACGCCGTGTGCGTGGGGGTGGACGCCTCATGCGTCTCTGGGGACATCGCTGTCTCCTCGATACGTACTCCGGGTAGCGGTCCGCCCCTACCGGTACCGGCACGGGGGCCCCGGTCCCCACCGGAATCTTCTGCAACTTTCCCCGAATCGGCAAGGGATCCCCGGCCCGGGGCAGTGCCCAACGCGGAACGCTGCTGTCAGGCCTGGGTGCGGCGGCGCTCCCGGCAGGCCCGCTGGTGGGCGGCGTTCCCGCAGCCGCGCACCGAGTGCCAGACGCCGCTGTTGTTGCGGGAGCGGTCGAAGAACGCGGCGGCGCAGGGTTCGTTGCGGCAGATCTTCAGGCGGCGCCAGACGCCCGAGGTCTGGGCGAGCAGCCCCTCGGCGAGCACGGCGGAGGCCAGCCAGCGCGCGCCCGCGCCCTCGGGCTCCACGGTCAGGCAGCCGTTGCCGCCGAGGGCGACCACGACGGGCGCCGAGGTGAAGCGCACCGCGTCCCCGCCCCCGTCACCAGCGGCGAGCGCCCGCCGCAGCTGGTCGCGCAGGCAGCGCAGCTTGGGCAGGTCGTCGTCGGTCAGGGCGAGGCGCACGTCGCCGCGCCCGGTCTCCCGTGCCCAGTCGCGCACGGCGCCGTCGGCCCATTCCTGGGCAGCGTCGAGCGCGCCGTCGGCCAGCAGGTCGGGCAGGCCGGCGGCGCCGGAGTGGCCGGCGGGCGCGGTGTTCAGGAGGTCCTGGACGAGCGCGAGGCCGCCGGGCGCGGGGGTCAGACAGTGCCGCTCGGTCGCTGGCCAGTTCATGCCGTTCAAGGTACCTGCTCGGGGCCCGCCCTTCAGGCGGCATCACCAAAAGACGTACAGTGCTGTCACTGATGTAAGACGATGTCCGTGCCGAAAGCATCGAGAGCCCCAGGAGAACCCATGGAAGCCACGGAAACCACGACGTCGCGCGCCGCGCGGATCCTCGGCCGCCCCTTCGACATCAACGGCCTCACCCTGCGCAACCGCATCGCCATGGCCCCCATGACCCGCCAGTTCTCCCCGGACGGCGTGCCCGGCGCCGACGTGGCGGAGTACTACGCGCGCCGTGCCGCGGGCGGCGTCGGTCTCATCGTCACCGAGGGCACCTACGTCGACCACGCCTCGGCCGGCAGCAGCCACCGCGTCCCGCGCTTCCACGGCGACGCCGCGCTCGCGGGCTGGCAGAAGGTCGCCGAGGCCGTGCACACGGCGGGCGGGAAGATCGTCCCGCAGCTCTGGCACGTCGGCGCGACCCGCAACGACGGCGAAGGCCCCTTCCCCGACGCGCCGCCCGCCGGCCCCTCCGGCCTGGACCTCGACGGCGCCGCGAAGGGCCACGCGATGACGTCCGCCGACATCGACGAGGTCATCGCGGCGTTCGCCCGCGCGGCGGCCGACGCGGAGCGGCTCGGCTTCGACGGCGTCGAACTGCACGGCGCGCACGGCTACTTGATCGACCAGTTCCTCTGGGGCCGCACCAACCGCCGCACCGACGGCTACGGCGGCGGCCTCGCCTCCCGCGCCCGGTTCGCCGCGGAGATCGTCGCGGCGGTGCGCGCGGAGGTGGCGCCGGACTTCCCCGTGATCCTCCGGCTCTCCCAGTGGAAGGCGAACTCCTACGACGAGAAGCTGGCCGCGGACCCGGCCGAACTGGATTCCCTGCTCACGCCGTTGGTGGCCGCGGGCGTCGACGCCTTCCACGCCTCCACGCGGCGCTACTGGCTCCCCGAGTTCGCCGGCGACGACCTCAACCTCGCGGGCTGGATCAAGAAGCTCACCGGCAAGGCCGCGCTGTCCGTCGGCTCGGTCGGCCTCGACAAGGAGTTCACGGCCGCGGAGACGTTCTCCACGGAGACCACGTCGAGCACCGGCATCGACCTGCTCCTGGACCGCATGGAGCGCGACGAGTTCGACGTGATCGCGGTGGGCCGCGCGCTGATATCCGACCCGGAGTGGGCGCAGAAGGCCCTCACGGACCGCCTGGCGGACGCGGTGCCGTACGACGCGGGTCAGCTGCGTCGGCTGGTCTGAGATCCGCGGCGGGGGCCCCGGGGCGACAGCACCCCGGGGCCCCCGCGCGACGTCAGCCGAGCGTCTCGGCCGCGGTCTGCGAGGAGTCGCGGAGGAAGCCCGCGCAGCGCTCGTACTCCTCCTGCTCGCCGATCGCCTGCGCCGCCCGCGCCAGGGCGTGCAGCGCGCGCAGGAAGCCGCGGTTGGGCTCGTGCTCCCACGGCACCGGGCCGTGGCCCTTCCAGCCGCTGCGGCGCAGGGCGTCCAGGCCGCGGTGGTAGCCGGTGCGGGCGTACGCGTACGACTCGACGACGCGGCCGCCCTCGTACGCCTCGTCGGCGAGGCGGGCCCAGGCGAGCGAGGACGTGGGGTACTTGGCGGCGACGTCGGTCGGGTCCGCGCCGCCCGCGAGCAGCTCGCGGGGCTCCGGGTCGTCGGGCAGGTGGGTCGGGGGCGGTCCCCCGAGCAGATCCTTGTGAATGGCCATGGGTGCCAGTCTGCGCCATACGCGTACGGACCCGGCACCCAGGGAAGGGGTGCCGGGCCCGTACGGAACCTGCCGGTGGCTCCCCGGGGGAGCCGCGCCGGTTACTTCAGCCTCGTGCCCGTGGACCGCAGGGCCGCGCAGGCCTCGGAGACGCGCCCCGCCATGCCGGCCTCGGCGAGCTTGCCCCAGGTGCGCGGGTCGTACGTCTTCTTCGAACCGACCTCGCCGTCGACCTTCAGGACGCCGTCGTAGTTCTTGAACATGTGGTCGGCGACCGGACGCGTGAACGCGTACTGGGTGTCGGTGTCGAGGTTCATCTTCACGACGCCGTTCTCCAGCGCGGTGGCGATCTCCTCGGCGGTCGAGCCGGAGCCGCCATGGAACACGAAGTCGAAGGGGGACGTCTTGCCGTACTTGGCGCCGACGCCCTCCTGGAGGTCCTTGAGCAGCTCGGGACGGAGGACGACGTTGCCCGGCTTGTAGACGCCGTGGACGTTGCCGAAGGACGCGGCCAGGAGGTAGCGGCCCTTCTCGCCCAGGCCCAGGGCCTCGGCGGTGCGCAGCGCGTCGTCGACGGTGGTGTACAGCTCGTCGTTGATCTCGTGGCTGACGCCGTCCTCCTCGCCGCCGGTCGGGGTGATCTCGACCTCAAGGATGATCTTGGCGGCGCGGGCCTTCTCCAGGAGCTCCTGGCCGATGGCCAGGTTGTCCGCGAGGGTCTCGGCGGAGCCGTCCCACATGTGGGACTGGAACAGCGGGTTCTGACCGGCCTTGACGCGCTCGGCGGAGACGTCGAGCAGCGGGCGGACGTAGCCGTCGAGCTTGTCCTTGGGGCAGTGGTCGGTGTGCAGCGCGACGGTGATGTCGTACTTGGCGGCGACGATGTGCGCGAACTCGGCGAGGGCGACGGCGCCGGTCACCATGTCCTTGTTGTGCTGGCCGCCCAGGAACTCCGCACCACCGGTGGAGATCTGGATGATGCCGTCGCTCTCGGCCTCAGCGAAGCCGCGCAGCGCGGCGTGCAGGGTCTGCGAGGAGGTGACGTTGATCGCCGGGTAGGCGAACTTGCCTGCCTTCGCCCGGTCGAGCATCTCGGCGTAGACCTCGGGAGTTGCGATGGGCATGTGTCCGCTCCTTGTGATGTGCGGGTGTGTGCTGGGCCCTGACCTATGGGGGCGACGTCATCGTCGCCCCCATCTTTCCAGACTTGCCGGACAGCTCCAGCCGGAGTGCGGCCGGATCCTCGGGACCCAGGTCCTTCTTCGGCAGGTCCGGAGGCCGTCAGTCGGCGAGCCCGAGGTCGTCCTTCGAGTACGCGAAGAGGTACGGCACGCCCGCGCCCTCGGTGATCTTCTCGCCGGCGCCGGTCGCGCGGTCCACGATCGTGGCGACGCCGACGACCTCGGCGCCCGCCTCGCGGACGGCCTCGACGGCGGTCAGCGGCGAGCCGCCGGTGGTGGAGGTGTCCTCGACGACCAGGACGCGGCGGCCCTTGATGTCCGGGCCCTCGACGCGGCGCTGCATGCCGTGCGCCTTGGCGGCCTTGCGGACGACGAAGGCGTCCAGGCGCTTGCCGCGCGCGGCGGAGGCGTGCAGCATCGCGCCGGCGACGGGGTCGGCGCCCATGGTCAGACCGCCCACGGCGTCGAAGTCGAGGTCCTTGGTGAGGTCCAGGAGCACCTGGCCGACCAGCGGGGCGGCCTCGCCGTCGAGGGTGATCCGGCGGAGGTCGATGTAGTAGTCGGCCTCCAGGCCGGAGGAGAGCGTCACCTTGCCGTGCACGACGGCCTTGTCCTTGATCTGCTGCAGCAGCTCGCCGCGTACGTCAGTCATGCCCTAGAGCTTAAAGCCGCCGCCAGGTCCAGGTCGTCGCCGTCTCCAGGGGCTCGATGGGGGTGACCAGGCGCGGGTCGGTGTTGAGGCCGTCGGGCGGTCCGGTCTGCGGCTCGACGCAGACGGCGGCCTCCTGCTCGTCGTACACGACGACCCACTGCTCGCGGCTCGTGACGTTCACTTCGAGGCGCTCGGGCCAGGTCAGCGTCACGTCGACGCCGTCCGGCATGCCGAAGCAGTCGTCCCAGGGGCCGGGGGCGGGGTCGACGCGGCGGCCGGTGGGCAGGTGGTCGTCGCCGCGCTCCTCCTGCCAGGCGGGGGCGAAGTCGAGGCGGACGGGCTCGCCGCCGCCGTCGAGGACGCGGTGGAACCAGGGGTGCCAGCCGGCCTGCGCGGGGAAGGAGCCGCCGTGCGTCTCGATGCCCAGCCGCAGCGTCAGCGACTCCTCGGTGAGCTCCACGATCTGGGTGACGCGGCCGGGGTAGGGCCAGGGGTCGGCCAGTTCGTACGTGAAGACGGCCTCGGTCTTCGAGGTGCGCGCGGTGCGCCACTCCGCGTCGCGGGCGAAGCCGTGGATGGCGTGCGGCGGGGAGTTGAGCGGCATCTGGTGGACGACGGCGCCGTCACGGAACCGCCCGTCCCGGATCCGGCCGCACCAGGGCACCATCGGGAAGCAGCCGTACCGCTCCCCCTGCCTCAGCAGCTCGACGCCGCCGATGCGCAGACTGCCGACACGGCAGCCGTTGCCCGGCTGCACGATCACTTCCGCGTCGCCCGCGGTCAGGGTCACGTCTTCGGTACTCACGACCCGACCCTACGGGGTACCGCCTCGCCGGGACGAGACGGGACGGAGCAGCCGGGGAACCCTTCGGCCGGGGCCGTCAGAGGAACCCTTCGGCCGGCGCCGTCAGCGGCGCCGGCGCAGTGCCCGGCCGACGACGATGGCCGAGGCGAGCGCGACGGCCGCGGCGGGCGCGGCCCACCGCAGCGTGGCCCGCGTGGACAGCGCCTCCGGCGCGGGCGCGGGCGCGTACCGCCCGCGGGGCGGCGCGTGGTCGACCTCCTCGGCGCTGCGGCCGATCATGGTGCGACGCGCATGCGCGGCCTCGGCGGGCGCCACCCCGAGGTCGTCCGTGCCGTCCAGCAGGTCCTCGGCGTCGTCGACGTCGATGTCGTCCGTGTCGTCGAGGCCGTCGAGGTCGTCGAGGTCGTCGCTGAGCGGGTCGAGGGACGGCGGCGGCACCTCCGTCTCGAAGACGGAGGGCGCGGCGGCCGGGGCCTGCGGCGCCGCGGACGCCCCGTCGGCACCGGGCTCCTCCGGCGCCGTGTCGGGCGGCGCCCCCGCGCCGAGCCCCTCCGCGAACCGTTCGAGGAGTTTTCGCACAGCGGATTCCACAGCCTGTGGAGAACTTTCCGCGATCCGCCCGTCGGCGGCCGCGCTCCCGGCGAACACCAGCGTCGTCCCCGCGGCGGCCGGCACGAGCCGCACGGTCAGCGACAGCTTCACGGAGCCGGAGCCGCGCACCTCGGCGCCCTCGCCCTCGACGGCGTACGTCCCGTCCTCGCGCGCCGCGGACGTCGCCGCGCCGCGATACGTGATGGTGTGCCCCCCGACGCGCACCCGCAGCCGCCCGGAGAGCGGCCCCGCCGTCTCCTCCGCGTCGCGCTGAAGCCCGGGGACCGCCCCGGCGACCCGCTCGGGGTCGGCCAGGACCTGCCGGAGCCGCTCTGCCGAGACCGGAACGAACACCTCATGCTCCATGGCAGCCGAGCCTACCCATGCGGGCGCCCGCATATACGTGTGTTCGGCGGAGCGTGTACGTCAGTTCGCGTAACGCGGATGCACGAGGGTGGAGGGCGCGAGCCCCGGCAGCCGGGTCCGCTCGGCCGCCCGCACCCCCGTGCGCACCACCTCGGCCCCGGCCGAGCGCAGCAGCACGGGCCGGGTCCGCGAGGCCAGCAGGAAGCCCCAGTCGCGCGGTGCCCGCGCGCCCTCCGCCGTCCGGTCGGGCCCGGCGGCGAAGCCGGACTCCCGGCCGCCGACGCGGTACGGCACGGTCCGCAGGCCCGCCGCGCGCAGCGTCGCCTCCACCGTCCAGAAGACGCGCGCCCGGGTGGACAGCGGCCCCGCGTGCACGGCGAGCCGGCCGCCCTCGGCGAGGACGCGGGTGGTGAGGCCGTAGAACTCCTGGGAGTACAGCTTCGTACTGGCCGTGATGCCCGGGTCCGGCAGGTCGGAGATCACCACGTCGTACGTCGCGCGGGACGAGCGCAGCCAGCGGAACGCGTCGGCGTTCACCACGTGGACGCGGGGGTCGGCGTACACATGGCCGTTGAGCGCGCTGAGGACCGGGTCGTGGCGGGCCAGGCGGACGACGCCGGCGTCCAGCTCGACGATGTCGACGCGGCGCACGCCCCGGTGGCGCAGCACCTCGCGCGCCGCGAGTCCGTCGCCGCCGCCGAGGACCAGCACGCGCGCGTGGGGCCCGCGCATCGCGGGGACGACGAGCCCCTGGTGGTAGCGCTTCTCGTCGCGTCCGCTGATGCGCAGCCGGCCGTCGAGGAAGAGGTGCAGGGTGCTGCGCCTGGCGCCGGTGAGGACGACCTCCTGCACGTCGGTCTGGACGGCGACCCGCACGTCCCCGCCGTACACCGCCCTGCGCGCGGCTCGTTCGAAGTCGTCGACGAGGACGGCGGCGGAGGCGAGCAGCGAGAGCACCACGACGTTCGCGGTGAGCAGCACCCAGCGCCCGCGCGTGCTCAGGTCACGCCCGAAGAGCCCGAAGACGAGCGCGCCGCCCGCGAGCGCGTTGACCGCGCCGGTGAACAGGGCGCCCGTCAGCTGCCCGAACAGCGGGAGCAGCAGGAAGGGGAAGGCGAGACCGCCGACGAGGGCGCCCACGTAGTCCGCGGCGAACAGGTCGGAGACGGCGCCGCTGGCGTCCTGGCGGCGGATGCGCTGGATGAGCACCATCAGGAGCGGCACCTCGGCGCCGATGAGGACGCCGATGGCGAGGGAGAACGCGACGAGCAGATAGCGCGATCCGCTCGCCCACACCTCGCCCTTGTCGCCGGTCCACGCGAACGCCGCGTACAGGGCCATGGCGCTGCACCCGCCGACCAGCGCGAGCGCGGCCTCGACGAGGCCGAACCAGGCGGAGGCGCGGCACCGCAGCCGCTTGGCGAGCAGCGAGCCGATGCCCATGGCGAACACCATCACGGAGAGCACCACGGAGGCCTGGGTGACGGAGTCCCCGATCAGGTACGAGGCGAGCGCGACGAGTTCCAGTTCGTAGACGAGCCCGCAGGCAGCGCAGACGAACACGCCCACGAGAACGAAGAACCGTCCTGCCCCGGGCGAGACCGGCAACCGCACCGACGACTCGATCACGCCAGCACGCTACGTCACCGCGCACTCGCACCGGGTCCCCCACAAGGGTGCATCTAGGTGTAGACGCGGCACCCCGGGTGGACCAGCGGCGGGCGGGCGCGCCGCCCGCCGGTCACAGCGCGGCGGGCATCGGCATCCGTACGCCCACCCGGGTGCGCGTCGCCACCAGCTGCCCGTCCTGCGGATACGCGTGCCACGTACGCCACATCACCGAGCCCTCGTGGCGCTGCGCCAGCATCGCGGTGAAGGCGTGCGGGCTGCCGGGGAACACGCCGGCCAGGCCGTGCGGATGCTCGGCCACCAGGGCGAGCAACTCCTGCGCGCGGCCCGCGAACTGACCGCTCGACAGCGTCTCGACGCGCGCCGCGAACTCGTACTCCCAGTCCCCCACGCGCTTGGAGACGCCGAGCGGCAGGGGGGTACTGCTGCCGGGGATGCAGGCCACGGTCTCGGAACAGCTGCCGTGCTCCTCCTCGAGGAGCACTTGGTGCGAGGCCCCCAGCAGTCTGAGCTGCATCTTCGCGTCGGCCAGTTCCAGTTCGAGAGTGGCGAGCGCGGGCAGCGGCTCGCGCCCCAGGGCCCAGGCGAGGTCCGCGGCGCGCGTGTCGGTATAGACAGTCTTCAGGGTCGTGAGCATGGGTCGGCTCCGCTAACACGCAATGGAGGTGGGGCCGGCGCACCCGCATGGAACACCGGGCGGTCGGAATGCCGGCTCGTGCCCACAAGAACGTCGTGTGACGAGTCCCCGGACCGGGATCCGTGAAACCTGTGACGGACGATTGAGGGCGGTGCTGACGATTAAGAGGGAATCATGGTCGGCGACAGTGCCACAGCGTTTTTACCCAACTTCGTAGGGTTTCCATCCCCCCGAGGGCTGCACAGTTCAACTGTTCAGTAGTCCTTCACGGCACGGCGCCGGAGCGCACCTCCGTCGCACCACGACGCACCACGACGCACGACGACGCGCAACACGAGAGCGCCCGGCGGGAGTTGTCTCTCCCGCCGGGCGCCCCCGTGGAACCGGTGGACCAGCTGCCCCGTGTCAGCTGCCTCCGCCGCATCCGCCCCCGCCGCCTCCGCACGAGGAACCGCCCCCGCACGAAGACCCGCCTCCGCACGAGGAGCTGCTGCTCCCGCAGGCGTGCCCGCCGCCACCGCCGTGGTGGTGCCCGGAGCCGTAGGTCCCGTCGTAGGACCCGGCCCACCAGCTGCCGCCGGCCGTGCTCGACGCGGTGCCGGAGCGCCACGCCGAGCGCTTGCGCCGCCGGCTGCTGCCGCCGAAGCTGATCGCCGCCGCCAGGGCGAACACGAACAACGCGATGAAGATGAAGGCCACGGTCACGGCCATCACACTCCTTCCGTTCCCCCGAAGCGGGTCCCCCGTGGGTCTCGCTTCTCGCGTGACAGGGGAATGCCCGTGCGCACGGCGGCGCAAAGCAGAGTTGAGGAAGTCCAGAGGTTCGGCGCAGGATGACGGCCATGACCTCCACTTCCGGGAGCGGGCGCCCGCTGCTCAACCGCCGCCTCGCCGAGTTCGGTACGACGATTTTCGCCGAGATGTCAGCACTCGCGGTGAAAACGGGCGCGATCAACCTCGGCCAGGGATTCCCCGACACCGACGGCCCCGAGTCGGTGCGCGAGGCCGCGGTGCGGGCGCTGCGCGACGGGCGCGGCAACCAGTACCCGCCGGGCCCCGGCGTCCCGGAGCTGCGCGAGGCGGTCGCCGCGCACCAACTCGGCCGCTACGCCCTCTCCTACGACCCCGACCGCGAGGTCCTCGTGACGGCGGGCGCGACCGAGGCGATCGCGGCGTCCCTGCTCGCCCTCGTCGAGCCGGGCGACGAGGTCATCGCACTGGAGCCCTACTACGACTCGTACGCCGCCTCGATCGCCCTCGCGGGCGGCACGCGCGTGCCGGTCACGCTGCGCCCGCGCGACGGCCGCTTCGTCCTCGACCTGGACGAGCTGCGCGACGCCGTCACCGACCGCACCCGGCTGCTCCTCCTCAACACCCCGCACAACCCGACCGGCACGGTCCTCACCCGCGCCGAGCTCACGGAGATCGCGAAGCTGGCGGTCGAGCGGGACCTCCTGGTCATCACCGACGAGGTGTACGAGCACCTGGTCTTCGACGACGCCGAGCACATCCCGCTCGCCTCGCTGCCCGGCATGCGCGAGCGCACGGTCACCATCGGCTCGGCCGGCAAGACGTTCTCCTTCACGGGCTGGAAGGTCGGCTGGGTGACGGCCACGCCGGAGCTGGTCACGGCGGTCCGCTCGGCCAAGCAGTTCCTCACGTACGTCTCCTCGGGGCCCTTCCAGTACGCGGTGGCCGAGGCGCTCGCCCTGCCCGACTCCTACTTCGCCGACTTCCGCGCGGACATGCTCGCCAAGCGGGACCTGCTGAGCGCGGGGCTCACGGCGGCGGGCTTCGACGTCTACCGGCCGGCCGGCACGTACTTCATCACCACCGACATCACGCCCCTCGGCGAGACCGACGGGTTCGCCTTCTGCCGCTCCCTGCCGGAGCGGGCCGGTGTCGTCGCCATCCCGAACGCGGTCTTCTACGACCACCGGGACGCGGGGGCGCCCTTCGTGCGCTTCGCCTTCTGCAAGCGGACGTCCGTCCTGGAGGAAGCCGTCACACGGCTCAAGTCGCCGGCGGGCTGAGGACGCTGAGGGACCGGCGGCTCTGAGGGGCGGACGGCTCCGAGAGGGTGACGGACCGTCGGCTTACCCCGCACGGACGACCCGGGTCGCGCGGGGGCCGTGCGGGGCGCAGGGTGCGGGTGTGAGTCGTACCCTGCCGGCCGCCCCCGTATCGGCACCCCGCACCGGGGATCGTGCCACCCCGTCCCGCCGTGCGGGACGCCTCCACACCACGCTCCCCGGCCCTGTCCTCGCCCTCGGCGTCTTCGCCGCCGTCCGCCTCACCGGGCTCCTGTGCGTCGCCCTCGTCGCGCGCCTCACCCACCAGGACACGTTCCGGCTGCTCGGGATGTCGTGGGACTCGCGGTGGTACACGGGGATCGCCGCGCACGGGTACGGGCGCACCCTCTACTTCGAACCCGGCGTGGTCCAGAGCGACCTCGCCTTCTTCCCGCTCTACCCGGGGCTCGTGCGCGCCGTCACCGCCGTGCTGCCCGTCGGCCACGGCGCCGCGGGGCTGCTGCTGTCCTGGCTCGCGGCGGGCGCCGCGGCCTGGGGTGTGTACGCGATCGGGGAGCGGCTGCACGGGCGGCGCACCGCCGTCCTGCTGGTGGCGCTCTGGGCGCTGCTCCCGCACTCCGTGGTGCTGTCCCTCGCGTACACGGAGCCGGTGCTCACCGCGCTCGCGGCCTGGTCGCTGTACGCGGTGCTGAGCGGGCGGTGGCTGTGGGCCGGCGCACTGGCGGCCCTCGCGGGGCTCGCGCGGCCCAACGGCTTCGCGGTGGCCGCGGCGGTCTGCGCGGCGGCGGCGTACGAGACCGTCCGGCGATGGCGCCACCGGGGCCGGGACGTTCCCCACAGCCTGTGGAAAGTCTGCGCGGGCGCGGTGCTCGCCCCGCTCGGCTGGTCCGCTTACGTCCTCTATGTCGGCATCCGCAGGAACGATCCGCTGCACGGCTACTTCGCGGTGCAGGACGGCTGGGGGTCGCGCTTCGACTTCGGCGCGGGCTCGCTGGCCTTCGTGAAGCACCTGCTGCGCGACGGGGACAAGCTGGTCTTCGCGATGACGATGGTGATCGTCGCGGCGGCCCTGCTCCTGTTCGCGCTGCTCGTCGCGGACCGCGCCGCGCCGCTGCCACTCCTCGTCTACACGGGCGTGCTGGTGCTGATCACGGTCGGCGGCTCCGGCTTCTTCGAGTCCAAGCCGCGTTTCCTGCTGCCGGCGTTCCCGCTGCTGATCCCGCTGGCCCTGGCCATGACGAGAGCCCGGCCGAGGAGCGCCCACCTGGTGGCGGGCGCCCTGGCCGGGCTCTCGTTCGCGTATGGGACGTATCTGGTGACGATCGCCCACATGCCGTTGTGAGGCGGGGGCTCAGGCCTGCTCGTCGCCGGGCTTCTCGTCGCCCTCGCCCTCGGCCGAGTCGACGTCGGCCTCCAGGCCGAGCTGCTCCACGAGCCAGCGGTCGAACTCGATCGCGGCGCGCACCCAGCTGACCGTCGACGACACGAAGTGCTCCAGCGAGACGCCGGTGCCGATCAGCATCTGGGCCTCGCCGATGAGGCGGACCGTGCCGTCGTCGTGCGTGTGGCTGTAGACCTTCGGCCACAGCGTGCGGCGGTTCCAGTCGTCGATCGACTCGAGGAGCTGCTGCTTCTCCTCGATCTGGTGCGGCCGGTCGTAGAACGTCCGCACGGAGAAGACCTGCTGGTCCCCCTCGCCGCGGAACATGAAGTAGGTACGGAACTCCTCCCACGGCGCCGCGAGGTCACCCTCGTCGTCGACGACGTGCTTGAGCTCCATCTGGTCCAGGAGCTGCTTGACCAGGTCCTGGTCGGGGACGACGGGGCCCGCCGGTCCTGCGCCCTGCTGCGGTTCGGGCTGGCCCCCGAAATTCGGAATCGAGGACGGGTCGATGCTCACGTGCTGTGTCCCTTCGTATGGATGGGCCCATCCTCTCCCAGGAAGGGCCCCCGGGGGCAAGCCCGGTTGCCCTCCTGCCGGGTTTCCGACGTTCGCCGACTGCGGACAGGCCGGGGCCGGTCGCGCGGGCCCCGCGCCCCTGACGGGGCGCGGGGGTCACGTCGTCCTAGAGGGACTTGCCGGTCGCCGGGCCGACGATCAGGCCGTCGCCGAACGTGTCCACGCGGACCGTGTCGCCGTCCTTCACCTCGCCCGCCAGGATCTCCTTGGCGAGGCGGTCGCCGATGGAGGTCTGGATGAGGCGGCGCAGGGGGCGCGCTCCGTACGCCGGGTCGTTGCCCTCGTCCGCCAGCCAGGCCAGCGCCTCGGGCGTGACGTCCAGGGTCAGGCGCCGGTCGGCGAGCCGCTTGGCGAGGCGGTTGATCTGCAGCTCGGCGATGTGCGCCAGCTCGTCCTTGTCGAGCGCGGAGAAGACCACGAGGTCGTCCAGGCGGTTGAGGAACTCCGGCTTGAAGGAGGCCCGCACCACTTCGAGGACCTGCTGCTTCTTCTCCTCCTCGCCGGTCAGCGGCTCGACCAGGTACTGGCTGCCGAGGTTGGACGTGAGGATCAGGATGGTGTTGCGGAAGTCGACCGTCCGCCCCTGTCCGTCCGTGAGCCGCCCGTCGTCGAGCACCTGGAGCAGGACGTCGAAGACCTCGGGGTGCGCCTTCTCGACCTCGTCGAGCAGGACGACCGAGTACGGCCTGCGGCGGACGGCCTCGGTCAGCTGGCCGCCCTCCTCGTACCCGACGTAGCCGGGCGGGGCGCCCACGAGCCGCGCGACGCTGTGCTTCTCGCCGTACTCGCTCATATCGATGCGGACCATGGCCCGCTCGTCGTCGAAGAGGAAGTCCGCGAGCGCCTTGGCCAGCTCGGTCTTGCCGACGCCGGTGGGGCCGAGGAAGAGGAAGGAGCCGGTGGGCCGGTCCGGGTCGGCGATGCCGGCGCGGGTGCGCCGCACCGCGTCGGAGACGGCCCGCACGGCCTCGCTCTGGCCGATCAGGCGCTTGCCGAGCTCGTCCTCCATGCGCAGCAGCTTCTGCGTCTCGCCCTCCAGGAGCCGCCCGGCGGGGATGCCGGTCCACGATCCGACGACGTCGGCGATGTCGTCGGGGCCGACCTCCTCCTTGACCATGGTGTCCTTGGCGGCCTCCTGCTGGGCCTCGGCCTCGCTGGCCTCCGCCAGCTCCCGCTCCACGCCCGGGATCTCGCCGTACAGCAGCTTGCTGGCGGAGTCGAAGTCGCCGTCGCGCTGGGCGCGCTCGGCCTGGCCGCGCAACTCGTCGAGCTTCTCCTTCAGCTCGCCGACGCGGTTGAGGGACTGCTTCTCCTTCTCCCAGCGGGCGTTGAGGCCGCGCAGCTCCTCCTCCTTGTCGGCGAGGTCGCGGCGCAGCTTCTCCAGGCGCTGGCGGCTCGCCGGGTCGGTCTCCTTGCCGAGCGCCAGCTCCTCCATGCGCAGCCGGTCGACGGCGCGCTGCAGCTCGTCGATCTCGACGGGCGAGGAGTCGATCTCCATGCGCAGCCGGGAGGCGGCCTCGTCGACGAGGTCGATGGCCTTGTCGGGCAGGAAGCGGGAGGTGATGTACCGGTCGGAGAGCGTGGCCGCGGCGACCAGCGCGCTGTCGGCGATCTGGACCTTGTGGTGCGCCTCGTAGCGCCCCTTGAGCCCGCGCAGGATCGCGATGGAGTCCTCGACGCTCGGCTCGGCGACCAGCACCTGCTGGAAGCGCCGCTCCAGGGCGGGGTCCTTCTCGATCCGCTCGCGGTACTCGTCGAGCGTGGTGGCGCCGACCATGCGCAGCTCGCCGCGCGCGAGCATCGGCTTGAGCATGTTGCCCGCGTCCATGGCCGAATCGCCGCCGGCTCCGGCGCCCACGACGGTGTGCAGCTCGTCGATGAACGTGATGATCTGCCCGTCGCTCTCCTTGATCTCGGAGAGGACGGTCTTGAGCCGCTCCTCGAACTCGCCGCGGTACTTCGCGCCGGCGACCATGGCGCCGAGGTCGAGGGAGACGAGGCGCTTGTTCTTCAGCGACTCGGGGACGTCCCCCTTCACGATCCGCTGCGCGAGGCCCTCCACGACGGCGGTCTTGCCGACGCCGGGCTCGCCGATGAGGACGGGATTGTTCTTCGTACGCCGTGACAGCACCTGGACGACCCGCCGGATCTCCTGGTCCCGTCCGATGACGGGGTCGAGCCTGCCCTCGCGGGCGGCGGCGGTGAAATCGGTGCCGAACTTCTCCAGGGCCTTGTACTGCCCCTCAGGGTCGGGTGTGGTCACCCGGCGCCCTCCCCTTGCCTTCTCGAATGCGTCCAGCAGCTTCTTGCTGCCTGCCCCGTGCTTGTCGAGTACGTCCCCGGCCCGGCCGCCCTTGGCGGCGATGCCGATGAGCAGGTGCTCGGTGGAGAGGTAGTCGTCCCCGAGCTCCTTCGCGCGCTGCGCGGCGTCCGAGACGACGGCCAGCAGCTCACGGTCGGGCTGCGGCGGCGCGACCGTCGAACCGGTCACGCTCGGCAGCGCCGCGAGGACCCGCTCGGTGTCCGCGCGCACGGCCGCCTGGTCGGCGTCGACCGCGGCGAGCAGGTCGGTGATGTTCTCGTTGTCCTGCCCCTCGAGCAGTGCGAGCAGCAGGTGCGCGGGCGTCAGATCGGCGTGCCCGTCCTTGACGGCCCTGCTGGTGGCCGCGTTGATCGCGTCCCGGCTCCTGTTGGTCAGCTCGGCGTCCACGTGCGCATGTCCTCCTTACGGTGTGCTGCCTGGTCCATCCCCGGCGTCCTGACTTACCCAACGTACACAAAGTTGAGTCTATTCCACTCAAGGAGGGGGAGGAAGCCCGCAGTACCGGGTGGCTTATGTTCCGGGGCATGACGAGCACGAGTCCCCGCAGGGCACGGATCGACCCTCTCGACCCGCCCGAGTCCTACCTCAGCTTCTGGCGCGAACGGCACCTGTGCACCTTGACGACCCTGCGCCCGGACGGCACCCCGCACGTGGTGCCCGTCGGCGTGACGTACGACCCGGAGGCGCGCGTCGCCCGGGTCCTCGCGCGCAAGACGAGCCGGAAGGTCGTCCACGTCCTCGCGGCGGCCGGCGTGGACGGGCCGGGGGCGCGGGTCGCGGTGTGCCAGTTCGCCGGTCGGCGCTGGGCGACGCTGGAGGGCCGGGCGACGGTCCGGACGGACCCGGCGGAGATCGCGGCGGCGGAGGAGCGCTACGAGGAGCGCTACGAACGGCGTCCGTCGCCGAACCCGGACCGCGTGCTGATCGAGATAGCGGTGACGCGGATGCTGGGCAAGCCGTAGGCGCCCCGCCTCCCCGCACACACCACAGCGGCGCCACCGTGTTCAGGTCCACGGTGGCGCCGCTGCTGGGGGAAGCACCTGCGCGATTTACAACGACGGGGGAATCGCGTCAGGCACTGCGGGGGGTGGCTGTGATGTTGTCCGGAGCGCTCATGGCGCCCGGGTCCTGCTCCTGCCGCTGCCCGACCACCTGGTGGTCGCGCCGGTCCAGGTTGACGAAGACCATCCCGTACCGGATGGCACACCGCACGGGCTGCGGCGCGCCACGGGGCCTGCGCAGGCACCGGTAGGCACGGATCTCCTCCTCGTCGTCACGGGTGACGACGATCGGCTCGCCGAGGAGGGTGACCATCAACGAGTCGCCGCGGTGGGGGATCGCGGTGACGAGATCGATGAAGTGCCAACCGGAGCGGTAGGCGGTGGCCATTTCTCGGCGGAAGGTGCGGTCGTCGGGAGGGGTGCTCATGCCCGGCCGCCCTTCGGTGCGACGGTCCAGCCGGTGTCGGCTGCCGGGGCCGCTCCCACACTGGTCCAACCAGTGTCGGTACCCCCCGCCACCTGGGAACTTCCGCTGCCGGAGCTCGCGCCGCTCAGGGCACCGAAGGCCACCGCGGCAGAGAAGACTGCGGCAAGCACTGAGCCAAGTATTCTCACGCGCATAGTCGGCTTCGTCCTCACTTGATGGATTCTTCTCCCCCGGCCATGAAGACGATGGCTCATTCAGGCATGTCAACGCCACAGGAGCGATGCATCATGTTCTTGCACGTTCAGGACCCTGGGGGGTGGAGATATGACCACAAGTAACTCAAAAGCGACACATCCCCATGCTGTCACTGAGCTGTGCGACGAGGGGGCTCGGCTTTACGCCAGCGCGCTGCGCTCAGGACGCATCAATCGTGTCGAAGTGGAACTGGCTCCTTGCCTTGTGGAGTTCGCCCTTCTCCACCCAGACCCGGACGACGACAACTGGCTGCGCCCGGTTCCGCCGTCCGTCGCGCTCGCACAACGTCTTCACCCGCTGGAGCGCGAGATCCAGGACCGTCGTCGGCTCGCCATCGAACTGACCGACTCCTTCGAGCAGTTTGTCGCCATCAGCACCCAAAGCCCGGCGAACATTCACGCGATCACCGTTCTTGAGGGCTTCGACCGCATCAACGCGGCGCTGAATTCGGCCACTGCCGAGTGCACCACCTCGGTCCTGACCGTCCAGCCGGGCGGGGGACGTCCCGTGGACGCCCTGACCCAGGCCCTGGAGCGGGACAGGCCACTCACCGATCGCGGGGTGAGCATCCGCACGCTGTACCAGCACACCGCGCGCCACAGCCAAGGAACGCTCGCCTACGTGGACCAGATGTCCAGCGGCAAGGTTCAGGTCCGCACCCTCGAGGAACTGATCGAGCGCCTGATCATATTCGACCGCACCGTCGCCTTCATTCCGGCGAGCGACGACCGGCGCGTGGCCCTCGAACTGCGCCACCCCGGACTGGTCGAGTACCTCAGCAAGGTCTTCGAACAGCTCTGGGAGCGTGCCGTCCCGCTGACGGAGGAAGTCCCGTACGACATCGAGCCGAACGGCATAACCGGCGTCCAGCGCTCCATCGCCCGCCTCCTCATCGAAGGTCACGTCGACGAGGCGATCGCCCGTCGGCTCGGGATGAACGTCCGCACCTGCCGCGCCCACATCGCCAAGATCGCCGCCGCCCTCGGCAGCGGAAGCCGCGCCCAACTCGGGTATCTCATCGCCCAGTCGGGGATCCTCGACCAGGACCGTGCCCCATGACCACTGAGCTCCACCGCCCCCATGGACCCGACGAGCTGTGCGAGGAGGGCTCGGCGCTCTACGGCCGCGCGCTCCGGGAGAGCCGCGTGCCGCGCGCGGACGCCGAACAGGCGCCCTGCCTGGTCGACTTCGCGCTGCTGCGCCCCGACGCGCAGGACCCGGGCTGGCTCCGCCCCACCGCCCCCTCCATCGCCCTGCCCCGGCTGCGCGAGGCCATCCAGGAGGACATCGCGCGGGAGATCCGCCGCGAGACCCTGCTGACCGAGGCGTTCGAGCCACTCATGGCGCTCGCCGCCGCGGCGCCGGCCTCCGCGGCCGCCCTCGCCGCCGCGGCCGTCGAGGAGTCCGCCGCCATCCGGGTCCTCGAGGGGCTCCCGCAGATCCAGGACGCCCTCGCGCGGGCGCTGGCCGGCACCGACGACGAGGTGCTCTCCATCCAGCCGGGCGGCGTGCGGCCCAGTCCGCTGCTCGCCCAGTCCCTCGACGACGCCCACGAGTTCCTCGCCCGGGGCGGCAGCCTGCGGACGCTGTGCCAGCACACGTCGCGCCACTCGCTGCCCATGCTCGCCCAGTACGAGCAGCTCGACGGCGACGCCGAGGTCCGCACGCTCGACGAGGTCCCCGAGCGCCTCTTCGTGTTCGACAGGACCGTGGCCGTCATCCCGGCGAACAAGGAACGCAACATCGCCCTGGAGATACGCCACCCCGCCCTCATCGAGTACTTCGTCACGACCTTCGAGCGGCTGTGGCGCCTCGCGGTCCCGATGTTCCCGCGCGCCATGCAGCTCCCCTCGGCCAACGGCATCACCGCCCGCCAGCACGCCATCGCCGGCCTCCTGGTCGAGGGCCTGACCGACACCGAGGTGGCCGACCGCCTCGGCATGAACGTGCGTACGGCCCGCGTGCACATCGCCAAACTCGCCTCCACGCTCGGCAGCGAGAGCCGCGCGCAGCTCGGCTACCTCATCGGGCAGTCCGGGATCCTGGACCCGTCCGCCTCCTGAGGGGCGTGATCGCCATGGCCATGATCGTGCGCCTTCGGCCAAAGCGCGGCGGACGGCCGGGCGCGGGACGTGCGAGAGCGCGGGGTGCGGAATGCGCCACCGGGCCCGGAAAGGAACGCTTCCGGCCGTCCGGCCGCCCCCTTCGGCACTCCGGCATTTCCGGCCAGACGCGACGAAAACGCGCCCACGAGAAGTGGACACTTCAATAAGCGCCCACACCCCCGCCCAAGTGCCCCCTGCATAGAATCGCCGCGCTTCAACCGAGCGGGAGGGAGCGCACATGGTCAAGGAGCATGCGCCACATGGCGTGGAGGAACTCTGCGACGAGGGTTCCGCCGTATACGCCCGGGCCCTCCGCGAAGGCCGGATCCACGGCAAGGACGCCGAACACGCCCCCTGCCTGATCGACTTCGGCCTGCTCCACCCCGACGTCGACGACATGCGGTGGCTGCTTCCCACCGCGCCCGCCGCCGCCCTTCCCCAACTCCTCCGCACCATCGAGGACCGCATCGCCGACCAGCGGCGCCGCGAGGAGCGGCTCACCGCCGCGTTCGAGCCGCTCATCGCCCTCGACGCGCAGCTGTCGTCCGCCACCGACGGCCCGACGATCACCGTTCTCGACGGCCTGGAGCGCATCAACTCGGCCATCGACCGCGCCATGCACGACGTCACCGAGGAGTTCCTCGCCATCCAGCCCGGCGGCACCCGCCCGCCCGAAACGTTGGCCGAAGCTTTTCCCCGGGACCAGGCGATCCTCACCCGGGGCTGCCGGATGCGAACCCTCTACCAGCACACAACGCGCCATTCTCTGCCCGTACTCGCGTACTTCGAGCAGCTGGACGGCGACGCCGAGGCCCGCACCCTCGACGAGGTCACCGAGCGCCTCTTCGTCTTCGACCGGACCGTGGCCTTCATCCCGGCGAGCAAGGACCGCACGATCGCCCTCGAACTGCGCCACCCGGCGCTCGTCGAGTACTTCGCCACGACGTTCTGGCGGCTGTGGCGGCTGGCCACGCCCATGTGGCCGCTGGCGGCCCCGCAGCCCTCGGAGGGCGGCATCACGCCCCGCCAGCGCGCCATCGCGGGCCTCCTCGTCGAAGGCCTCACCGACGCCGAGATAGCCGACCGCCTCGGCATGAACATCCGCACGGCCCGCGTCCACATCGCCAAGCTCGCCGCCACCCTGGGCAGCGAGAGCCGCGCCCAACTCGGCTACCTGATCAGCCAGTCCGGCATCATCGAACGCGGCCAGTGAGGTGCCGTCCCGGACCGCGAGTTCCCGCCCCGGCCGTGAGCTCCCGTCCCGGCGGTGAGCTCCCGTCGGCGGCCTCAGACCACCTCGGCCGCGCCCGTCCACTCCCGCAGCAGCGCCTCCCGCTCCGCCGTCCGCGGCGTGCCGCCCTCGTGGCGGCGGCCCCAGTCCGACATGGCGGTCAGGGTGGCGAGGAGCGTGCCCGCGCCCTCCGTCAGGCGGGCCAGGAGCTCGCGGGAGAGGTCGCACTCCGTCTGGGAGTAGCCGACCGCCGCGGCCGTGTACGCCTTCAGCTCCGACTCGCCGCCCTCGGTGTCCACGACGCGCACCGTCATCCGCGGCGCCTCGTCCTCGCCGCCGAGGCCCACCGTGAGGACCAGGTCGACCGCGACGCCCACATGGCGCTTGAGGGACTTCACCGGGACGTCGTCGACGGTCAGCTCGCGCACGTCCTCCCAGGACCACATGCCCGACTGGCGGTCACCGAGCGCCACCACGCCCTCCGGCGTCAGCCGCACCCCGGGGGCGAGCCCGGACGGCTTCGCACCCACGTACACATCGCCCTCGGCGATCCAGAACAGCCCCACCATCGCCATGGTCAGCTCAACTCCCCGTACCCCGTGCCCCTATGCCCATGCAGGGCCGGGAGGTTGTCACCTCCCGGCCCTGCACCAGACTACTCAGAGCGCCGGACCTACTGCTCGGGCGACCGCTTGGGCCGCCACACCACCAGCGCGCTCGCCTGCTGCACGTCCTGGTAGGGGACGAGGTCGCGGCGGTACGAGGCGTGCACCGCCGCCTCACGTTGCTGCATGGCGGCGGCGGCTCCCTCCACGGCCGCGGAGAGCTCCGCGACACGGGACTGGAGCGCCGCGACCTGGTTCTCCAGCTCGATGATGCGCTTGATGCCGGCGAGGTTGATGCCCTCCTCCTGCGACAGCTGCTGCACCGTGCGGAGCAGCTCGATGTCACGGGCGGAGTAGCGTCGGCCGCGGCCCGCGGTGCGGTCCGGGGAGACCAGGCCCAGGCGGTCGTACTGCCGCAGGGTCTGGGGGTGGAGGCCGCTCAGCTGGGCGGCCACCGAGATGACGTACACCGGCGTCTCGTCGGTGAGTTGATACGGATTTCGACGACGGCCGTCCATCTCATGCTCCCTTCGCGGCCTGGAACAGTTCTGCCCGCGGGTCGTCGCCCGCGGTCGCCTCGCGGTAGGACTCCAGGGCTTCCTTCGCGGAGTCGGACAGCGATGTCGGGACCGACACCTCCACCGTCACCAGCAGGTCGCCCCGGGTGCCGTCCTTGCGGACCGCGCCCTTGCCGCGCGCCCGCATGGTGCGGCCGTTCGGCGTGCCGGGCGGCAGCTTCAGGGTGACGGCGGGCCCGCCCAGGGTCGGGACCTTGACCTCGCCGCCGAGCGCCGCCTCCGGATAGGTCACCGGCACCGTGACCGTGAGGTTGTCGCCCTTGCGGCCGAAGACCGGGTGGGCGTCGACGTGCACGACCACGTACAGGTCGCCGGCCGGGCCGCCCCGCTCGCCGGGCGCGCCCTTGCCGCGGAGCCTGATCCGCTGGCCGTCGCTGACGCCCGCCGGGATGCGCACCTGCATGGTGCGCGAGGACTTCGCGCGGCCCGAGCCGCCGCAGACCTCGCAGGGGTCCTGGGCGATCAGCCCGCGGCCCTTGCAGTCCACGCACGGGTCGGTGAGGGAGAACCCTCCGCCGCCGCCCCGCGAGACCTGGCCCGTGCCGACGCAGGTCGGGCACACACGCGGCGTGCCGTTCTTGTCGCCGGTGCCCGAGCAGGTCTTGCAGGGCGCCTGGGAGGACATGCGCAGCGGCACCGTCGCGCCGTCCACGGCCTCCGTGAAGCTCAGCGTGACCTCGGACTCGATGTCCTGGCCGCGCCTCGGCTGCGTACGCGTGCCCGTTCCGGCACCCGCGCCGCCGCGGTTGAACAGGCCCCCGAAGACGTCACCGAGACCGCCCCCGAAGCCGCCGCCGGCCGCTCCACCGCCACCCGGGGCGCCGCCTCCGAAGAGGTCGCCCAGGTCGAAGTTGAACGAACCGCCGCCGCCTCCGGGGCCCGGCCGGAATCCGCCGTTGCCGAAGAGAGCACGCGCCTCGTCGTACTCCTTGCGCTTCTTGGGGTCGCCGAGGACGTCGTTCGCCTCGGAGATCTCCTTGAAGCGCTCCTCCGCCTTGGCGTTGCCCTTGTTGGCGTCCGGGTGGTTCTCGCGGGCGAGCTTCCGGTACGCCTTCTTGATCTCGGCCTCGGTGGCGTCCTTGGGGACGCCGAGGACCTTGTAGTAGTCCTTCTCGATGAAGTCCTTGGTGCTCATCCCCGACGTCCCTCCTCACTCATGTCGTTGCCGTCAGCCCTCGTCCGGGCCACCGGTCTCCTTCTCGTCGGCCGCGTCCGCCGGGGTCTCGGCGGACTCCTCGCCCTTGACGGTCTGCGCGCCCGGCTGCGGCTCGGCCACGGCCACCCGCGCGGGGCGGATGGTGCGCTCGCCGATCCGATACCCCGGCTGCAGGATCGCGACGCACGTCGTCTCGGTGACGTCCGGTGCGTAGCTGTGCATCAGGGCTTCGTGGATCGTCGGGTCGAAGGGCTCGCCCTCCTTGCCGAACTGCTGGAGGCCCAGCTTCGCGACGACCGTCTCCAGGGATTCGGCCACCGACTTGAAGCCGCCCACCAGCTCGCCGTGCTCGCGCGCGCGGCCAATGTCGTCGAGGGTCGGGAGGAGCTCGGAGAGGAGGTTCGCCGAGGCGATCTCCTTCACCGCGACCTTGTCCCGCTCCACCCGGCGGCGGTAGTTCTGGTACTCGGCCTGGAGCCGCTGGAGGTCGGCGGTGCGCTCGCTGAGCGCCTTCTGCACCTGGTCCAGCTGGGCGGTCAGGCCCACGTCTCGGCTTGCGTCCCCGGCCGGGGCCGCCGGACCCTCCTCGGAGGAGGGCTCGGCGGCCTTCGGCGCGGCGTCATCAGGGGTGGCGCCGGAGGGGACGTCGGGGTTCTCGGCGTTCTCGCCGGGGCCCGGGGTCTCCTCGGTCATCAGGCGGCGCCGCCCTTCGCGTCACCGGGCTTCTCGTCGTCGACGATCTCGGCGTCGACCACGTCGTCGTCCTTCGACATGTTCGGCGCGTCGGCACCCGGGGCAGCGCCCTCGGCGCCGGCGGCACCCGCGGCCTGGGCGTCGGCGTACATGGCCTGGCCCAGCTTCTGCGAGACGGCGGCGACCTTCTCGGTGGCGGTGCGGATCTCGGCGGAGTCCTCGCCCTTGAGCTTCTCCTTCAGCTCGTTGACGGCTTCCTCGACCTCGGTCCTGACGTCACCGGGGACCTTGTCCTCGTTGTCCTTGAGGAACTTCTCGGTCTGGTAGACGAGCTGCTCGCCCTGGTTGCGGGACTCGGCGGCCTCGCGGCGCTTGTGGTCCTCGTCCGCGTACTGCTCGGCCTCCTGGCGCATGCGGTCGACCTCGTCCTTCGGCAGCGAGGAGCCGCCGGTGACGGTCATCTTCTGCTCCTTGCCCGTGCCCAGGTCCTTGGCGGTCACGTGCATGATGCCGTTGGCGTCGATGTCGAAGGAGACCTCGATCTGCGGGACACCGCGCGGGGCCGGCGGCAGGCCCGTGAGCTCGAACATCCCGAGCTTCTTGTTGTACGCCGCGATCTCGCGCTCGCCCTGGTAGACCTGGATCTGCACCGACGGCTGGTTGTCCTCGGCCGTCGTGAAGATCTCGGAGCGCTTCGTCGGAATCGTGGTGTTCCGCTCGATGAGCTTGGTCATGATGCCGCCCTTGGTCTCGATGCCGAGGGACAGCGGGGTCACGTCGAGGAGCAGGACGTCCTTGACCTCACCCTTGAGGACACCGGCCTGGAGCGAGGCACCGATGGCGACGACCTCGTCCGGGTTCACGCCCTTGTTGGCGTCCTTGCCGCCGGTCAGCTCCTTGACGAGCTCGGCGACGGCCGGCATACGGGTCGAGCCACCGACGAGAACGACGTGGTCGATCTCGGAGAGCTGGATGCCCGCGTCCTTGATGACGTTGTGGAACGGCGTCTTGCAGCGCTCCAGGAGGTCGGACGTGAGCTGCTGGAACTGGGCGCGCGTGAGCTTCTCGTCCAGGTGCAGCGGGCCCTCGGCGGAGGCCGTGATGTAGGGCAGGTTGATCGTGGTCTCCGTGGAGGAGGACAGCTCGATCTTGGCCTTCTCGGCCGCCTCGCGCAGGCGCTGGAGCGCCATCTTGTCCTTGGAGAGGTCCACGCCGTGGCCGTTGTTGAACTGCTTGACCAGGTAGTCGACGACGCGCTGGTCCCAGTCGTCACCACCGAGGTGGTTGTCGCCGTTCGTGGCCTTCACCTCGACGACGCCGTCGCCGATCTCGAGGAGCGAGACGTCGAAGGTGCCGCCACCGAGGTCGAAGACCAGAATGGTCTGGTCGTCCTTGTCGAGGCCGTAGGCCAGGGCGGCGGCGGTCGGCTCGTTGACGATGCGCAGGACGTTCAGACCCGCGATCTCGCCGGCCTCCTTGGTGGCCTGGCGCTCCGAGTCGTTGAAGTACGCCGGGACGGTGATGACCGCGTCGGCGACCTTCTCGCCCAGGTAGGCCTCGGCGTCACGCTTCAGCTTCTGGAGGATGAACGCGGAGATCTGCTGGGGGTTGAACCCCTTGTCGTCGATGTCCACCTTCCAGTCGGTGCCCATGTGGCGCTTGACCGACCGGATGGTCCTGTCGACGTTGGTGACCGCCTGGCGCTTGGCGACCTCGCCGACGAGCACCTCGCCGTTCTTCGCGAAGGCGACGACGGACGGCGTGGTCCTGGCGCCTTCGGCGTTGGTGATGACGGTGGGCTCGCCGCCTTCGAGAACGCTGACGACGGAGTTAGTCGTGCCCAGGTCGATGCCGACCGCACGTGCCATTTCGATTCCTCCAGAGGTACATCTTGAGTGGATCTGGCTCAAGAATGCATGAGCGCCCCGCCGGAGTCAACAGAGCTGAGTCAGGTCGACTCAACTCTTATCTCGCACTTACGCGCAACTAGGCTCTACGTGAGAAGCGGGGGCGCACCCGTGGGGCCGATGGGGCCGGTCGCGCGGCTCCGCGCACACCCTTGCGGGGCACGGACACGGGAAGGGTTGCCTGAGCGACGCAGATCACCGCCTTGCTGGCTACAGTGCGGCGCAGTAAGTGGGTAGTCTCAGACGGACTGCATAAGTTACCGCTTAGTAATCAGTCGTAGTCCGCTACGAAGTCCCGCCTCGCAGGCCCGAGGAGCCCCGAAATGCAACTCGCCGCGATCATCGTGTCGCTGGTCCTCATCGCAGTCGGCGTCGCGCTGTTCGGCCGTGCCATCCTGCAGATCGTCCAGCTGATGCGGCTCGGTCAGTCCGTGCCCGCCGGCACCAGGACCGACCTCCCCCTCCAGCGCACCCTCACCGTGGTCCGGGAGTTCCTCGGGCACACCCGGATGAACCGGTGGGGCATCGTCGGCTTCGCGCACTGGTTCGTGGCGGTGGGCTTCCTCACGCTGCTGCTGACCATCGTCAACGCCATCGGCCAGCTCTTCAAGGCCGACTGGATCCTGCCGGTCATCGGCGACTGGGCGCCCTACAACATCTACGTCGAGTTCATGGGCACCATGACCGTGCTCGGCATCCTGGTCCTGATCGTCGTCCGCCAGCTGAGCAAGCCCAAGCCGGGGCGCAAGTCCCGCTTCGCCGGCTCCAAGACCGGCCAGGCGTACTTCGTCGAGACCGTCATCCTCATCGTCGGCGTCTGCATCTTCACGCTGCACGCCCTCGAAGGCGCCCAGCACCACGTGGACGGCTACGAGGCGTCGTTCTTCATCTCGTACCCGGTGGTCTCCTGGTTCGAGGGCATGGACGTCTCCACCCTCCAGAACCTCACGTACTTCTTCGCCGGCCTGAAGATCGCGACCTCCTTCATCTGGATGATCACGGTCTCGGTGAACATCAACATGGGTGTCGCCTGGCACCGCTTCCTCGCCTTCCCGAACATCTGGTTCAAGCGGAACGCGAAGGGCGCCACGGCCCTCGGCGAGCTGCAGCCGATGACGTCCGGCGGCGCGCCGATCGACTGGGAGGACCCGGCCGAGGACGCCGTCTTCGGTGTCTCCCAGGTCGAGCAGTTCTCCTGGAAGGGCCTGCTGGACTTCTCCACCTGCACCGAGTGCGGCCGCTGCCAGTCGCAGTGCCCCGCCTGGAACACCGGCAAGCCGCTCTCGCCGAAGCTCCTGATCATGTCGCTGCGCGACCACGCGCACGCCAAGGCCCCCTACCTGCTCGCCGGTGGCGGCAAGTCCATGGAGGGCGAGGAGAAGGCGACCGAGGAGCAGCTCAAGGACGTGCCCGCCGCCGCCCTCGCGGAGGCCGAGCGCCCGCTGATCGGGACGCACGAGGAGAACGGCGTCATCGACCCGGACGTCCTGTGGTCCTGCACCACCTGCGGCGCCTGCGTCGAGCAGTGCCCGGTCGACATCGAGCACATCGACCACATCGTCGACATGCGCCGCTATCAGGTGATGATCGAGTCCGCGTTCCCGTCCGAGGCGGGCACGATGCTCAAGAACCTGGAGAAGAAGGGCAACCCCTGGGGCCTGGCGAAGAAGCAGCGCCTGGAGTGGCTCAAGGAGCTCGACTTCGAGGTGCCGGTCGTCGGCAAGGACATCGAGGACCTCACCGAGGTCGAGTACCTCTACTGGGTCGGCTGCGCCGGCGCCCTGGAGGACCGCGCGAAGAAGACCACCAAGGCCTTCGCGGAGCTGCTCCACATCGCGGGCGTCAAGTTCGCGATCATGGGCGGCGACGAGAAGTGCACCGGTGACTCCGCCCGCCGCCTCGGCAACGAGCCGCTGTTCCAGCAGCTCGGCCAGGAGAACGTCATGGCGCTGAACATGGCGTTCGGCGAGGAGTACGACGACGACGGCAAGGTCACCGACGAGTCGAGGAAGCCGAAGACGGCCAAGAAGATCGTCGCGACCTGCCCGCACTGCCTCAACACGATCGGCAACGAGTACCCGCAGATCGGCGGCGACTACGAGGTCATCCACCACACGCAGCTGCTCCAGCACCTGGTGGACGAGGGCAAGCTCGTCCCGGTGACGCCGGTCGAGGGCATCATCACGTACCACGACCCGTGCTACCTGGGCCGCCACAACAAGATCTACACGCCGCCGCGCGAGATCATCGCCAACGTCCCGGGCCTCCGGAACGAGGAGATGCACCGCCACAAGGAGCGCGGCTTCTGCTGCGGCGCCGGCGGCGCCCGCATGTGGATGGAGGAGCGGATCGGCAAGCGCATCAACACGGAGCGGGTCGACGAGGCGCTCAGCCTCAACCCCGACATCGTGTCGACGGCGTGCCCGTTCTGCCTGGTGATGCTCACCGACTCCGTCAACGGCAAGAAGAACGACGGCAAGGCCAAGGAGTCCCTCCAGGTCGTCGACGTCGCCCAGCTGCTGCTCGAATCCGTCAAGACGCCGGTCGACCCGGCGGGCGACGAGGAGTCGGCGGACGCGCCGGAGCCCGAGCCGGTCAAGTAGCCTCCCGCACCAGCCCTTCAGGCCGGTTCCGCCCTCGGGCGGGACCGGCCTGTTGCGTGGAAGTGACCAAAGTGGCATCCCGCCGGACTTACCGGCTCCGCGCCGCGGGAGCATCATGTGCTGGTTGTTTCTGGTTGTTGTCTCATGGGGCGGTCGGGGTCGGCGTTGATGACGGGCATACGGAGAGCGGGCACACGGAGAGACAGACGGCGCGGCATGCCGGTACGCCTGGCCGCGGGGACGCTCGGCTGCGCGCTGCTGCTCGCGGGCTGCGGCGGCCACGACGGAGGCGACGGCACCGGCGCGAAGAACGGCGACGGGCGGCCCGTGAACATGGCGGGCAAGGGCGCGGCCCAGCAGCCCGTGCCGCGGGGCAAGGGCAGCAAGGTCGACGACGACTTCAACGGCGACGGCGCGCGTGATCTCGTACTCGACGATCTCGTGCACCGCGACCACGGCGACGACGCGGGCATCGGCGTCGTCTACGGCTCCAGGGGCGGGCTGCGGCCCGGCGCCCGGCAGCTCCTGAGCGCCCACGCCAACGGGGCGCGCACCAAGGGCGAGCTGCCCGCCGCCTTCGACGCCGAGGCCTCCTGCGACCTCGACGGGGACGGCTTCACCGATCTGCTCGTCTCCACCGATCCGCCCTACGACGGGCAGGGGCAGCCGCCCGTGCCGCTGCAGATCCTCTTCGGCTCGCCGAGGGGACTCGTCGGCAAGGCCGTGCGGCTGAAGGTGCCCGCGCAGGCGCGTTTCGGCAACGACTGGCCCGACCAGCCCGTGTGCGGGGACTTCGACGGGGACGGCGCGAGCGACCTCGTGCTGCACGCCAGCGGGGCGCGGATGACGTTCCTGCGGGGCCCGTTCAAGCGCGGCGGCGCGCCGCGGGCCGCGGGCAAGCCGGTCACCGCGCCGGGCAACGGCCTCGTGACGGGCCGCGCCACCGACGTCGACGGCGACGGCTACGACGACGTGCTGGTCCGCAAGGCCGCGGGCGCGTCCGGCGCCGCCGGCGCCCTCGTCCTGGGCGGCCCGAAGGGCCCTGCCGAGACCGGGGTGCTCTTCCCCGCGGGCAAGGACATCGCCTTCGGCCGCTTCGGCAAGGGCAAGGGCATGGACGCGGCGATCGCGTCGCCGCGCGGTGTCGCGCTGCGCTACGACGTGCCGGGCACCGCGCGCGCCACCCTGGAGGCCAAGGACGTCGCCGTCGACGCGGGCGACCTGGACGGCGACGGTCTGAGCGAGCTGATCCTCAGCGGCGGGGGCAGCGGGAGCGGCGGCGGCGCCGGGGAGGTGCGGGTCCTCCGGGGTCGTACGACGGGGCTGGCCGCCAACGCCTCCGCGACCATCGTGCCCACCGCGAAGGGCACCACGCAGGTCCTCCAGGTCGCCGACTTCGACGGCGACAAGCGGGCCGACCTGGTCCTGCGCACGTACCGCGGGGAGGGCGAGGACACGGTGGGCGTCTACCCGGGCCTGAAGAACGGCGAGTTGGTGTCGCGCAAGCCGATCCTGACCTTCTCCACGGCGGAGTTCCTGGCTCTGGGCGACGGTTCCTGACGCGGCGGGGGCAGGCGGCGCCGGCTACACGGGTGGTGCGGGGCGGCGCGGGTGGTGCGGGTGGTGCGGATCGTGTCCCAACTGGCCGCGCAGTAGGGTGATGTGCCCCTCCCGGCCGTTCACCTCGCGGCCACCCCACCGCCCCCGTCGCACAACCCTTCGTACGCCACACGAGTCACACACCCGGAAGCCTTACCCCAAGCCTGCCCCCCACCGGGAGTCCCACGTGCGCGTAAGAAACCTGGCCGTCACCGCCACCGTCGCGGCCCTCGCCGCGGCCGGGCTGACGCTGCCCCTGGCCGGTCCGGCGAGCGCCGCCTCGACCCTGAAGGACGACTTCAACGGCGACGGCTACCGCGACCTGGCGGTCGGCTCGCCGAACTCCAACTCCGTGACCGTCACGTACGGTTCGGCCTCGGGCGTCTCCGAGGGCCGCTCGGCGACCGTCACCCAGGACACGCCCGGCGTGCCCGGCGTGCTGGAGCCGGAGGACGAGTTCGGCGAGAACGTCACCAGCGGCGACGTGAACCACGACGGCTACGCCGACCTGATCGTCGGCGCCCCCGGCGAGCGGGTCGAGGGCAGGCCCTCCGGCTCCGTCACCGTCATCAAGGGCGGCAAGAACGGCTTCACCTCCGGCGGCCGGGTCCTCAACTCCCCCGCCGACACCACCGGCCGCTTCGGCGAGGCCACCGTCTGGACCGACCTCGACTACGACGGCTCGCCCCAGCTCGCCGTGATCAGCGGCGACAACTGGTACTACTACTCCGGCGCGGGCGAGGACGGCCGCACGCACGGCCTGGAGGTCGACTTCCTGCCCGAGGGCGTCCGCCTGAACGGCATGGTCGCCGGCAACTTCACGTACAAGGACGGCGTCGGTTTCGTCCTGTACGGCAAGCGCGCCGACGGCGGCCTCTACACCGCGCACATGAACGGCGGCGTCGGCGACTACGGCTACCAGGCCGAGGTGCTCGCCGAGGGCGACGCCCCGACCGCGACCGGCGACGCGGCCACGGCGGGTGACGTCGACGGCGACGGCTACGACGACCTGATCACCGGCAACCGCCTGGACACCGCGGCCGGCAGGGGCGGTTCGATCACCGTGCGGCGCGGCGGCGACGGCGCGTTCGGCGCCCCCGTGACGTACAACCAGGACAGCCCCGGCGTGCCCGGCGCCGACGAGGCCGACGACGGCTTCGGCGGCTCCGTCTCGGCGGGCGACGTGAACGGCGACGGGCTCGCCGACCTCGTGGTGGGCGCGCCCGGCGAGACCGTCGGCACGGTCGAGGGCGCCGGCAGCGTCACGTACCTCACGTCCACGGCGGGCAGGTTCACTTCGGGCCGGGCCTGGCACCAGGAGACCGCGGGCGTGCCCGGCGTCGCGGAGGCGGGCGACCACTTCGGCGCGTCCGTGCGCCTGAAGGACATCAACAAGAACGGCCGGGCCGACCTGTCCACCGGCGCGACCGGCGAGGACATCGGCACGACGCGGGACGTCGGCGCCGTGTGGGTCCTGCGGGGCACGACGACGGGTCCGACCTCGTCGTACGCGGCCTCCTTCAACGGCACGGACTTCGGGCTCGACGGCGTGGACGCGGGCTTCGGCCGCACGCTCCGCTGACGACCGCCCACGTCCTCAGCGACAACACCCCACATTCATCTGCGAGTTGGAGACGATCCAGTGGCCTCAGCGCCTCAGCACGTGCGGAAGCCTTCGCGTACCTCCGCGAGGAAGCCCGCACGGAACAAGATCCTCGCGGCGGCCGCCCTCTGCGCCGCCACCGCGCTCGGCGTCACGGGCCTGACGGCGGGCGGCGCGTCCGCCGCCGCACAGCCCTCGAAGCTGCGCGCCGACTACAACGGCGACGGCTATGTGGACCTCGCGGTCGGCGTGCCCGACGCGACGGTCTCCGGCAAGGCGAAGGCCGGCTACGTGAACGTGGTCTGGGGCGGCGCGAACGGCCTCGGCAGGCACGGCTCGACGACCGTCAGCCAGGCCACGCCCGGCGTGCCCGGCACCGTCGAGGCGGGCGACCGCTTCGGCACGGCGCTCGCCTCGGACGACATGAACGGCGACGGCTACTCCGACCTCGTCGTCGGCACGCCCCACGAGGCCAACTCCGCGGGCCTGGCGGCGGGTACCGTCACCGTCGTGTGGGGCTCCGCGAGCGGCTTCAAGGGCGGCTTCACCGCCGCCAACGGTGACCTCAGCAGCGCCAACTACGGCGCGCTGCTCGCCACCGGCGACTTCGACAAGGACGGCGACAAGGACATCGCCTTCAACTCCCACTTCGACGAGAGCAGCTCCGTCGTCGTGCGCTCCGGCCCCTTCACCGAGGGCTCCTCCGCGAAGCTCTCCCGGGTCGACGGCTGGCACTTCGGCGGCCCGTCCGTCCTCGCGAGCGGCGACTTCGACGGCGACGGCGGCGACGACCTCGCGATCTCGTACAAGGGCATGGAGATCAGCGGTACGACGGTCAGGAGCCGTACCGCGTCCGGCGAGTGGCAGACGGTGTGGGACACGCCCGACAGCAGCCGCACCGCGCTCGCCACCGGCGACTTCGACGGCGACGGCAGCGACGACCTCGCCATCGGCGACGTCCAGGCCAACCCCGAGACCGAGTCGACGAACTGCGAGGACCGCCTCGGCGGCGCCGTCCTCACGGTCTTCGGCAAGAAGGGCGGCAAGCTCGGCGACGGCGGCCACTCCTGCACCACGCAGGGCAGCCCCCAGGTCGCCGGGACGCCCGAGGCCGAGGACGACTTCGGCGCGCACCTCGCCGTCGCCAACCTCGACCGGGACGGCATCGACGAGCTGGTCGTCGGCGCGGACACGGAGGCCGTCGGCACGGCGAAGGACGCCGGCACATACTGGGTCCTCGCCTCCCTCGGCACGGGACAGCCCTTCACGGGCCCCTCCTTCAGCCAGAACTCCGCGGGCGTCGCGGGCACGGCCGAGGCGGGCGACCGCTTCGGCGCGGCCGTCGCCACCGGCGACTACAACGGCGACACCTACCCGGACGTCGCGGTGGGCGCGCCCGGCGAGGACGAGGGCAAGGGCGGCGTCTGGTACGCCCCGACCCCGAAGGACGGCCCGAAGCCGCCGGTCACGTCGGTGACGCCGGGCAAGCTGGGGCTCGCGGGGGCGCGGGCGTACGGGGGTGTTCTCGGGCGGTGAGTCTCGGGCGGTAGGTCTCGGGCGGTGAGTACGGCTTCGTCGGACTTGGTGCCGTCGGACTCGGTGCC
>NZ_LIRJ01000103.1 GCF_001419745.1 Streptomyces silaceus
CCCGCACCCGCACCCGGCCCCCCGGAGCCGTTCGCCGACTTCGAGGGCTTCGCGGAGGACGACTTCCCGGAAGACTTCGCGGAACCGGGAGGATTCGGCCCCAACTCCCCCAGAGCGGCCCGCGCCTGGGAGATCCGGATCGCCTGCATCGTCATGTCGTGCCGCATCTCGGAGCGGCTCCACGCCCGCTCCGCGAGCTCCCACATGGTGATGAGGTGAACGGGCTGCGTCCCCGTCACCTCCGCGAGCGCGACGATCGCCCCCTTCGGCGCGAGCAGCCGCCCGTTCAGATAGCGCTCCCACGACGTCTTGCTGTACCCGGTCCTGTCCGAGACCGCCGCGATGCTGAGACCACTCCGGTCGACGAGCCTGCGCAGCTGGCTGGCGAACTCCCTGACCTCCGGATCGAGCTCGTCCGGTAGCGCCTTCCAACGTGGCATTGCTCCCCCTATTCCCCCCGTACGTGCCTGTCCAGCCCCCGCACCGACCCGCGCGGTCCCCGCTCCTGGGCTACCCAGAGGGATGCGCGGAGCCAGGATGTCAGTTCCCGCCGTGGGGGCGCACGGGAGCATTCGGGCCACTGGCCTGCACCCGTCGCACTCCCCGGGCCCCGTCGGTCCGGACCACGGTCCTGCCCCGCGGTCCGTGCCCCAGTGTCCCACCGGCGTCCCGCCCCGCGACGCGGAACCCCAGGCAGCGGACCGGGACGTCCCAAAGCGTCCCGGTTGCGGGAGTTGACCCTTTTTCGACGGTCCGCGGCACGGAAACATCGAGGGCAGTCAGCGCACCACTAGGGGGATCACATGCGCAACACCCAGGGCCGGTCGAAAAGGCTTCTGATGGCGGCCGTGGCCGTGACGGCGGGGGCGGGCATCGCGCTCGGCGGCACCGCGTCGCTCGCCCAGGCCACCGGGCCCCACGTCGTCGACGGCAAGGGCGCCGCGTACAACGACTGGGGCGACGAGGGCGACCTGTCGCGCTGGAGCCACGCGGACAGCAACGCCACGCGGCTGTGGCAGACCGTCCTGTACGCGGACGGCGCCAAGTGGAAGGACTCCGACGGCAAGCGGCACGCCTTCAAGCTGTCGGACATCGACGGCCGCTTCGGCAAGCGGACCGAGTCGGCCACCAAGTACTGGCAGCACAACGAGGACCTGGAGGACGTCGACGGCATCGCGGGCAAGGAGACCTTCGGGGCGGCGGACGACTTCCTGGACGGGCCGAACGGCAGCGGGGGCTGGATCACGTACAGCGGCTACAGCCACGACGTGACGTTCAAGCGCCTGGACGGCACGTACTACGTGAAGGTCTACGGCCAGTGGAAGAAGGCCGCGTACGACTGGCGCAGCTGAGCGCCGGGGAACGGTCGGGGCTCCCGGATCACCGGGAGCCCCGGGAAACCGAAGGGACCGCCACCACCCGGCGGTCCCTTCGCCGTTCCTCGCCCCGAAGCCCCACCCCAACGCCCGGCGCCCGACACCCCACGGCACACGGCACACGGCACGCGAACTCAGAGCCCCCCGACCCCTCGCGCGAGAACCCACAGCAGCCCGACGAGCAGCAGCGCCACGACGGCGAGCGCGGCGCAGGCGACCCCGCGCCAGGACGGTGCCCGCCACCGCAGGCTCCGCACGCCGCGCGGCACCGCCGAGGAGCCGACCGCCTCCCACCACGGGACGGTCGGCTCCTCTCCCCGCACCCAGTCCCCGTCGGCCACCACCCGGTCCGCGACCACGGCACCCGGCGCCACGCCGCCCTGCGCCACAACACTCTGCACGGGGCCGGCCTCGGCCGCGCCCGTGTCCCCGCCCCCACCCCGCGGCCACGCACGTACCGCCAACTCCCAGCGCGCGCCGAAGCGTTCGGCGTCGACCCCCGCCACCCGGCACAGCGCGGCGACCGCCTGGCGGGGCGGGGGCTGCTGGGCGTTGAGGTAGCGCTGCCAGGACGACTTGCTGTACGCGGTCCGCTGGCCGAGGGCGACCAGGCTGAGCCCCGTGCGGTCCTTGAGCAGCCGCAGCTGCTCCACGAAGTGCCGTACCTCCGGGGGAAGCCCCTCAGGAAGCGGCTGCCAGCCACCAGCGCCCATGGCCCTCCCCCGAGCCTCGCCCACTCCACACCGGCGGGCCGCGCCCGCTTGGCCCAAGTGACGGCGGCCCGGCACCGATTGGTTCCCTCCGGCTCCCGAGTAGGGCGTCACAGGCTTCGGAGCAGGCTCGTTGCAGGTCCCGAACACCGTTGCGGAATGGTCACCTCCGTGCCACAGGGGCCTGGCATCCCTTGAACGAGATTGGCGGGTCCATGACTCTGGATCTCGAGCGGAACGCACCGCTTACATCGGGAGATTCCAGCAGGAAGCACACTCCCCAGAACGGCGGCGCCCGTCCTCCCACGGGGGAGAGGACGGGCGCCGTCTCCTATGCGCCCCGCCCCTCCGCACCTCCGCACCTCCGCACTTCCGCTCCCCTGCACTCCCACCCCTCCGCACTCCCGCACGCCGGAGCCCGCCCGAAGACCCTCACTTCCCGAAGCACTCGCGTGCCCCGCCGTCCGCCGGCACCAGACACACCCGCGCCCCGGCCGGGCCGTCCACCGCCGCCGTCATCCGGGTCGCCAGATAGCGCCGGGTGTCCGCCGCGTCGGACGCCGCGACCGCCTTGCGGGCCGTGCCCGGCAGCGTCAGCTCGACCCGGTCGCCGGGGCGCAGCCCCCTGGCCCGCACCCACACCGCGCGGCAGGCCGTGCCGTGGCGCAGTTCGACGCGGCGCTCCTGGGCGAAGTCCCGCGTGGCGAGCGAGGTCACCTGCCCCTGGCCGCCGCAGCCCATCCGCGCCGGGTCCCGGCCCTCGCAGGCCCGCCCGACGCAGCGCGGCTCGTACGGCGCGGGCATGGTCGCCCGCGCCGTGCCCGGCCCGTCCTGCGCCCCGCCGCCCGTACCGAGCCCGGCCAGCACCGCGAGGCCCGCGAGCACGGCCGCCGCCGCGGCCCCCACGGCGAGCGCTGCGCCCCGGCGCCGCCGCCGCGCCGGACCGGCCGCCGCCCCCTGCGCGGCCCCGTCCACCGCGGCGGACGCGGTGACCACCGTCATCCCGCCGCGCGCGGCCCGCCCGCTCCACGCCGCGTCCGCCAGCTCCCACAGCGCGAGCAGCCGCCCCGGCTCCTCCCCCGCCAGGGCGCAGAGCGCGACGACCGCCTGGCGGGGCGCGGGCTTCTTGCCGTTGAGGTACCGCTCCCAGGACGACTTGCTGTACGGCGTGCGCAGCGCGAGCGCCGCCAGACTGAGCCCGGTGCGTTCCCGCAACTCCCGCATCGCGAGCCCCAGTTGCCCGCACTCGGGCGGCACGTCCGCCTTCGTCTCCCCCTCGGACACGCTCACTTGCGCAACTCCCCCCAGGTGTCGGGCCCCACGATCCCGTCGTCGACCAGTCCGCGCGCCCGCTGGAAGCGCGTGACCGCCTTCTTCGTACCCTCCCCGTACGCGCCGTCGACCGCGCCCGCCCCGAACCCGGCCTGTTTCAGCAGGCATTGGGCCTCGACGACCTCCCAGCCGCTGCCGCCCCGGTCGAGCAGCGCCTCGCGGGTCAGGCTGTACCCGGCGTACCGCGCGCCGTCCTCGCGGTCGTCCGCGCAGTCGTACGTACGCCCCTTCTCGTACGCGTAGACGCCCCGCTCCCGGTCCTCCCCGCCCCACCACGCGCTCCCGGCGAACAGCCCGGCGCCGAACGCGGCGGCCACCGCGAGCGCGGCCCCGCCGACCGCGAACCGCAGCGGCACGAGCCGCGGGCCCGGGTCCGGGGCGGGGGCGGGGGCCGCCGGCGGAGCGTCGCCGTCGGAGGCCCCCGCCGACGCCGTCACCACCTCGTGCAGCGCCAGGAGCCGGGTCGGCTCCGCCCCGCACACCCGCGTCAGCTCCTCGACGGCCCCGCGCGGCACGGGCAGCTTGCCGTTGAGGTAGCGCTCCCAGGAGGAGCGGCTGTACGAGGTCTTCGCGGCGAGCGAGGCCAGGCTCAGCCCGCTGCGGTCCTTCAACCGCCTCAGCTGGACGACGAGTTCCCGCTCGCGGTCCCCCAGCGATAAGGGCAGTTCCTTCCAACGCGACATGTCCCACTCCATTCGCGCCTTCCCCCGAGGCGACAAGCGCCCTTGTCCCACGAAGGATGGCGGATGCAGACACACCGGTTCCCCCCGGCGCGCCGCCCCGTCCCACGATCGCGTCACGGGGCGGCGCATCCCCGCAGGTCAGCGCGTGGGACGTCCCAGAAGGGCCCAACTCGGCCATTCCCTCTGGCCGTTGACCCTTCCGTCACGGCAGTGTCAGTGGTGCACACCGGACGGCACGGTCGACTCCGCGCCGTCGTCCACACCGACTACCACCGGGGGAATCATGATCACCACGCGCAAGCGCCTCACCGTCGGCTTCGCCTCCCTGGCCCTCGCGGGCGGCCTCGCGGGCGGCATCCTGTCCAGCACGCCGGCGGGCGCCGCCCAGCCCGGGAGCACCGTCAAGGCCGCCGACGCCTGCGGCTACAAGGGCGGCCACCCGACCCTGTACATCGGCTCCAACGAGGGCAAGGCGATCAAGCACGCCCAGTGCCTCCTGAGCAAGGTCTGGGGCTGGGGCGACTACGTCAAGATCGACGGCTGGTACGGCGAGAAGACCGCCCACGCCGTGAAGGTCAGCCAGCAGAACTGCAACAAGACCCGCAAGCCCGACATCGCCGTGGACGGCGAGGTGGGCCCGAACACCTGGAAGGTGCTGCACCCGGACACGAACAAGAGCTTCTGCCAGCGCTGAGCGCCGGCGGGGCCGTCACCGGCGGCACGCTCCTGAGCGCGGCCCGCCCTCCCCGGGGGAGAGGACGGGCCGCGCGTCCTGCGCTCAGCCCCCGGGCCACCCGCACGTCTACGAGCCGCCCGGCGTCACCAGGCCCGTCTCGTACGCGACCACCACCGCCTGCGCCCTGCTGTCCAGGTCGAGCTTGCTCATCGTGCGGTTGAGGTGCGTCTTGACGGTGGCCTCGCTGATGTAGAGCCGCTCGGCGATGTCCGCGTTGGTCAGACCGCGCGCGATCAGCTTCAGGACCTCGACCTCGCGCAGGGTCAGCGCCCCGAGGTCGGGCGGCGGGGTGCCGTCGTCCGCGTCGGGCCCGGCCGCCTGGCGCGCGAACGCCTCGACCAGGCGCCGCGTCACGCTCGGCGCGAAGAGCGCGTCGCCGGCGCCGACCGCGGCCACCGCGGCGAGCAGCCGCTCGGGCCCCGAGTCCTTGAGCAGGAACCCCGAGGCGCCGGCCCGCAGCGCCCCGTACACGTACTCGTCGAGGTCGAAGGTGGTCAGGACCAGGATGCGCGGTGCCGGTTCGGCGGCCTGCTGGAGGATCTTCGCGGTGGCGGTGATGCCGTTCATGCCGGGCATCCGGATGTCCATGAGGACGACGTCGGGCCGGGTGCGCGCGGCCAGTTCCACGGCCTCGTCGCCGTCGCCCGCCTCGCCGACGACCTCGATGCCCGGCGCGGCGCGCAGCAGTCCGACCAATCCCGCACGGATGAGGAATTGGTCGTCGACGACGAGCACTCTGATGCACGTGGTCATGCGGTCATTCCGTTGCGTCGTCCCCCCGCGCCGCGGCCCGCGCCGAGGTCGGCAGGGTGAGTCGCACGGCGAAGCCCCCCTCGCTCAGCGGGCCGATGCTGATCGTCCCGCCGTAGAGCTTGGCCCGCTCCCGCATCCCAAGCAAGCCATGCCCGCTACCGGTGCGTACTCTGGCCGGAATCACCCCCTTCCCGTCGTCGGTGACGGAGACCTCGATGTGCCCGCCGCGGTAGGCGAGTTCGACCTCGGCCGCGGCTCCGTGGGCATGCTTGAGGACGTTGGTCAGGGCTTCCTGGACCACGCGGTAGGCGCAGAGTTCCACGCCGGGGGCGAGCGGCCGCGGGGTGCCGGTGACGCGCAGTTCGACGGGGACTCCTCCGGCGCGCACCCGCTCGACCATCTCGTCCAGGCGGGCGAGCCCCGGCATCGGCGCCGCGGGTTCCTCGCCGTCGTGCCCGCCGTCCTCGGCCCGCAGCACCCGCAGCATGCGGCGCAGCTCTTCGAGGGCCTCGCCGCTGGTGCCCGCGATGGTGCCGAGCGCGGTGCGGGCCGTGGCGGGGTCGCTGCCGAAGACGAAGGTGGCGAGGCCGGCCTGCACGGAGATCACCGACATGTGGTGGGCGACCACGTCGTGCAGTTCGCGCGCGATGCGGCCGCGTTCCTCGGCGACCTCGCGCCGGGCCCGCTCGTCCTGCTCGCGCTTCAACTGCCGTGCCAGTTCGGCCGATCGGCGCGCGACGTAGCCGAAGCGCAGGATGACCAGGGAGAAGCCGACGGCCTGCCCGACGACGGACGCCATGACCGCGTGCGCGCTGATCGCGCCGGCGTAGATCCACACGGCGGCCATCAGTCCGGCGCAGGCCAGGGAGACGCGCAGGGGTCTGAGGGAGGCGACGGTGTAGAGGATGAGCATGGGGCCGAAGGTGCACACCACGGGCCAGTAGCCCGCGGTGACGTACGCGATCCAGGCGAGGTGCACGACGATCAGCACGGTCAGCGGGGCCTTGCTCCGCGCAACGACCGGCACATTCACCAGTGCCACCAACCCGTAGCCCAGGGAGTCGAGTTCCGGCCAGCCCTGCGCCGCCGACTCCTCGCCGAGCAGCACCGCCACCGTGGTCAGGGCGACCGCGATGAGCACGTCGACGATGAGGGGGCGGATCCGCATCGCCGCAGCGTAACCCGCGTGCGGGCGGCGGAACGTCAACCGGCTGCGGTACCGCGGAAGTTGTAGGAACCGCCGGGCTACGCCACCGGGAGCAGCCGAAGGTCAACCGGGAGTGGGACGACACGTTCCGCATCGGCCCGTAGCGTCGTGGACCGGACTACGGGCCATCGGGGGAGGCACGGGGGAACCTGGTCCACACGACGGTGGCCCGTCCTCCTCGGGAGGGCGGGCCACCGTCGTTCGTCCTGCCGGTCCTGGCCGGCGCGGGGTCTAGATCGTGTAGTGGAGCGTATCGTCCAGGAACGGGATCTCCAGCCACGGATCGGGCTGCGCCATCATCGCGAGAAGCGCGATCGCGAGGCCGAGCGCGCCATACGTGACCATGTCCGTGAACCGCGAACGGACCGCCAGCATCCCCACGTCCGGCAGCGCCCAGCGCAGCACGGCGCCGCCGATGAGGGCGAGGCCGATCAGCAGCGTGCCGACGCGGAACACGTCGAGCGCGGTGAGCAGCAGCCCGAGCCCGACCAGCGAGACGACGCCGAGCAGCGGCCACTGCCGGGCCGGGGCGGGGGCGTCGCCGGGCGCGGCCCGGCCGCCGCCCTCGGGCCGCGCGGTGTCCCGCGTGAACAGCGGGAAGCGGCGCGACACCTTCCGCGGCCGGCCGTCCGGTCCCGGCGCGCTGACCGCGCCCTTGGCCAGGGGAGGCCCGGAGGTGCGCTCCGGGTCGGATCCTGCGCTCATGGGCTGCGCCCCTTTCCGGTTCAGCCCGCGGAGCGTTCCGCGGCCTCGACGACGTTCACCAGGAGCTGGGCGCGGGTCATGGGGCCGACGCCGCCCGGGTTCGGGGAGATCCAGCCGGCGACCTCGGCGACGCCCGGGTGGACGTCGCCGACGATCTTGCCGTTCTCGTCGCGGGAGACGCCGACGTCCAGGACGGCGGCGCCCGGCTTCACGTCCTCGGGCTTGATCAGGTGCGGCACGCCCGCCGCGGCGACGATGATGTCGGCCCGCTTCAGGTGCGCGGCGAGGTCGCGGGTGCCGGTGTGGCACTGCGTGACCGTCGCGTTCTCGGACTTGCGGGTGAGCAGCAGCGGCATCGGGCGGCCGATGGTCACACCGCGGCCGACGACGACGACCTCGGCGCCCTTGATCTCCACGTCGTGTTGGCGCAGGAGCCGGATGATGCCGTAGGGCGTGCAGGGCAGCGGTCCCGGCTCGTTCAGGACGAGGCGGCCGAGGTTCATCGGGTGCAGGCCGTCGGCGTCCTTGGCCGGGTCCATCAGCTCCAGGATGCGGTTCTCGTCGATGCCCTTGGGCAGCGGGAGCTGGACGATGTACCCGGTGCAGGCCGGGTCCTCGTTGAGCTCGCGGACGACCGCCTCGATCTCTTCCTGGGTGGCGGTGGCGGGCAGTTCGCGCTGGATCGAGGCGATGCCGACCTGCGCGCAGTCGCGGTGCTTGCCCGCGACGTACTTCTGGCTGCCCGGGTCGTCGCCGACCAGGACGGTACCGAGTCCGGGCGTGACGCCCTTCTCCTTCAGGGCCGCCACGCGGGCGGTCAGTTCGGACTTGATCGCGGCTGCGGTGGCCTTGCCATCGAGAATCTGGGCGGTCATGACCCCATCTTCCCGGATGAGGCCCGCCCGGTACCAATCAGGGCGCTCCCGCGGCCCACCAGGCCGTTCAGGAGGTTGCACTTGCACAACACATAGGGAATGCGGCTGGACAAATAAGCCATGGCTAAAGAACGATATGCGGCACAGTGCCGCGGGCAGTGTCGGGGGGACGGACCGCATCTGTAGAACTTTCCTCCGTGATGTGCCGCGTCGTCCCCGCACTACCCGACGGAGGAAGACCGCCATGAGTTACGGCGACCCGAACAACCCCTACGGGCAGCCGCCCCAGCAGCCCCCGGCCGCTCCCGGGTACGGCTACCCCCAGCAGGGCCCGCCCGGCGTGCCGCCGCAGCAGGGCTACGGCTACCCGCAGCAGCCGGCCTACCCCGGCTACCCGGGCGGCAACGTGATGCAGCAGTCGATGCCGGGTCTCCTCATGACCGCGCGGGTCTTCCTCTTCCTGATCTCTGCGGTGCAGATACTGGGCGCGATCGGCTTCCTCTACGGGGCGGCCGTCGCCAACGACGTCTCCGACAGCGCCGACGAGTTCGGCTTCACCAGCACGAGCGACTTCGGCGACGCGGCCGCCGGCCTGTTCGTGGTCTTCGCGCTGATCGCGGCGGCGCTCGCCGCCCTGTCGATCACGCTCGGCGTGAAGTTCAGCCGCGGCGGCCAGGGCATCCGGATCACCACGGTGGTCTACGGGGCGCTCGGCGGCATCCTCGGTCTGATCTACCTCTTCGTCGGCATCGACTCCGGCTTCGCCAGCGCCGTCATCTTCCCGCTGATCTGGGTCGTCTTCGCGGTCATCATCACGATCGCCCCGGTCGTGCCCAGCGGGACCGCCTGGTTCGCCCGCCCGCGCTACTGAGCGGCCCGACCGCACACCACGCCGGGTCCGGCGTCTTTACGCCCATTCCGCCCAAGGGCCGTACCTCTCTCCGCATATGAGGGGTACGGCCCTTGGCCGTCTCCCTGTCGTGTGCCGCGCATCGGCTGCGAAGGACGGGGGGACGGAGGACGGAGCCTTGTCCAGCATCGTCGTCGTACCACCGCTCATGCCGGACGCGCCCTCCGGGCCCGCCCCCCCTGACAGCATGACGGTGGCCGCGCCCTTCCTCGGGGGAAGGGCGCGGCCACCTGTCCTGCGTACGTCGGTCCGCGCGGCGCGCGGCTCACACGGCTCAGTGGAAGAAGTGCCGCGTCCCCGTGAAGTACATCGTGACGCCCGCCTTCTTCGCGGCCTCCACGACCAGCTCGTCGCGGACCGAACCGCCCGGCTGCACCACGGCCTTGACGCCCGCGGCGGTCAGGATCTCCAGGCCGTCGGGGAAGGGGAAGAACGCGTCGGAGGCGGCGTAGGAGCCGCGCGCCCGCTCCTCGCCCGCGCGCTCGACGGCGAGCTTCGCGGAGTCGACGCGGTTGACCTGGCCCATGCCGACGCCGACCGAGGCGCCGTCCTTGGCGAGCAGGATCGCGTTGGACTTGACCGCGCGGGACGCCTTCCAGGCGAAGGCCAGCTCGGCGAGCTCGCCCTCGCCCAGCGCGTCGCCCGTGGCGAGCGTCCAGTTGGCGGGGTTGTCGCCGTCGGCCTGGAGCCGGTCGGTGACCTGGAGGAGCGCGCCGCCGTCGATCTGCTTGACCTCGACGGCGTTCGACGGCGCCTGGCGGGCGCGCAGCACGCGGATGTTCTTCTTCTTGGTGAGGGCTTCGAGCGCGCCGTCCTCGTAGTCGGGCGCGACGATGACCTCGGTGAAGATCTCGGCGACCTGCTCGGCCATCTCCTTGGTGACCGGGCGGTTCACGGCGATCACGCCGCCGTACGCGGACAGCGGGTCGCAGGCGTGCGCCTTGCGGTGCGCCTCGGCGACGTTCGCGCCGATCGCGATGCCGCACGGGTTGGCGTGCTTGATGATCGCGACGCAGGGCTCGTCGTGGTCGTACGCGGCACGGCGCGCGGCGTCCGTGTCCGTGTAGTTGTTGTACGACATCTCCTTGCCGTGCAGCTGCTCGGCCCCGGCGAGGCCGCCCGTGCCGTCGACGTAGAGGGCCGCGCCCTGGTGCGGGTTCTCGCCGTAGCGGAGGACGTTGTTGCGCGCGTACGTGGCGCCGAGGAACTCGGGGAAGCCGGACTCGTCGGCCGCGGCGTAGTCGTCGGCGAACCAGGAGGCGACGGCCACGTCATACGCGGCGGTGTGCTGGAACGCTTCTCCCGCCAGCCGCTTGCGCGCGGTCAGGTCGAAGCCGCCGGCCTTGACCGCGGCGAGCACGTCGGCGTACCGCTTCGGGTCGGTGACGACCGCGACCGAGGGGTGGTTCTTGGCGGCGGCGCGGACCATCGAGGGGCCGCCGATGTCGATCTGCTCGACGCACTCGTCGGGAGTGGCGCCCGAGGCGACGGTCTCCTTGAAGGGGTACAGGTTCACGACGACGAGCTGGAAGGGCTCGACGCCCAGCTCGGCGAGCTGCCGCTGGTGGTCCTCCAGGCGCAGGTCGGCGAGGATGCCCGCGTGGACCTTCGGGTGCAGGGTCTTGACCCGGCCGTCCAGGCACTCGGGGAAGCCGGTGAGCTCCTCGACCTTGGTGACGGGCACGCCCGCGCCGGCGATCCTCGCGGCGGTCGAACCGGTGGAGACGAGCTCGACACCCGCCTCGTGCAGCCCGCGCGCGAGCTCTTCCAGGCCGGTCTTGTCGTAGACGCTGACCAGCGCGCGCTTGATCGGGCGCTGCGCGGCGTTCGCGTTCGTAGCTTCGGCGGTCACGGGATAAGAACCTTTCGTCCCTCAATGCGGTAGCCGTGCCGGGCCAGACGCCCCACGACATCGACGAGCAGCGTGCGCTCGACTTCCTTGATGCGCTCGTGCAGAGCGCTCTCGTCGTCCTCGTCCCGGACCTCGACCACGCCCTGGGCGATGATCGGGCCGGTGTCGACGCCGTCGTCGACGAAGTGGACGGTGCAGCCGGTGACCTTGACGCCGTACGCGAGCGCGTCGCGCGCGCCGTGGGCCCCCGGAAAACTGGGCAGCAGCGCGGGGTGCGTATTCACGAACCGCCCGCCGAAGAGCGCGAGGAACTCCTTCCCCACGATCTTCATGAACCCGGCGGAGACCACCAGGTCGGGTTCGTGCGCGGCCGTCGCCTCGGCGAGCGCCGCGTCCCACTCTCCGCGGGTCGCGTGGTCCTTCACCCGGCAGACGAAGGTAGGGAGCCCGGCGCGCTCGGCGCGCTCCAGGCCGGCGATGCCGTCGCGGTCGGCACCGACGGCGACGATCTCGGCTCCGTAGGCCCCGGCCCCCTGGGTCCGGATGGTGTCGATCAGGGCCTGCAGGTTCGTGCCCGACCCGGAGACCAGCACGACGAGTCGCTTGGGACGCGCGACCACAGCGCTCTCGGCCACAGCGGGGCCCTTTCTCGGAAGGTGCGTCTTTGTACGGTCGTACGAAGGCTTCGAGCCCCGCGATACGGGGAACCCTACGAAGCGGCCGACCGCCAGCAACGATACCGGCACACGGAACCGCCCCTCACGGGACGGGGGCGCGGGGGGAAGGTAGCGTCTGTCGGAAAGGCGCCTGAATACCGACGAATGCCGAGTTGCCGAGCCGCCCGACGGCTCCAGCACGGCCCAACCAAGGGGAAGACGCACACCTGATGCCGGACCGTAGCCGCCCTTCGTCTCCACCGCAGGACTCCGACTCCCAGGGACCGGAGTCCCGGGGCACGGGCTCGCAGGGAACGGGCAAGGACGACGACAACCCCTTCGCGCCGCCGCCGGAGGGGACGCCGGACCGGCCCTGGCAGCCGCGCCGCCCCTCGGGCGACTCCGCCCCGGACGGTTCGCAGGGCGGTGAGCACGGCTCCCCCTGGGGCAGCCAGTGGAGCGACCGCCAGCCCGGCCGCTCCCCCGGCGGCTTCGGCGACCGCCCCGGCCAGCAGCAGGGCGGCCCCCAGCAGGAGGGCCCCTCCGGGCCGGGCAACGGCGGAGGGCTGCGCTGGGACCCCACGGACCCGGCCCAGCGCCGCGCGCGCTACGCCCTGCTCTCCGGCATGTGGGCCTTCTTCTTCGCGCTGTTCGGCTGGCGGTACGTCGCGCTGCTGCTCGGCGCGCTCGCGCTGATGTGGGCCGTCCAGGCGCTGCGGGCCAAGCAGCGCACGCCGGACCCGGCGGCGCCCGCCGCCCAGGGCTCCGCGCCCCGGGCCGACCAGCCGGCCGTGCGGCCGTCCACGCGGCCCCAGACGACGGCCGCGGTCAGCGGCCTGGTGACGGGGGCGCTCGCGCTGGTGATGGTGGCGGGGACGTTCACGGCGCAGCTGGTGTACCGCGACTACTACACGTGCGTGGACGACGCGCTGACCAGCGCGTCGAAGCAGAACTGCGAGGACCTGCTGCCGAAGCAGCTGCGTCCGCTGCTGGGCGAGCAGGACGACGACTAGCGCGGGCTTGGCTTTCTCCCTCTGAGGACCCGTTCACTCCGCGGCTGGGGTGGGCGGGTCCTTCGGTTGTGGGCCCCGCTCGGGGGCGCCCCGCGCGCCGGCCTCCTTCAGCGCCTGCCAGCGGGCCTCGCGGGCCGCGTCGTCGTGCCAGGTGGCGGCGGGGTCCATGTCCGGGGGCTGCGGCAGGAAGTCGTACGGCTCGAAGAGGTGGGGTGCCGGTGCCTCCGGGGGTGGCCGGGTCGCCGGTGTCTGCGGGGATCCCAGGGCGTCCGGTGCCGTGTCCGACGGCCCGTCCGGCGCCTGTGGGGCGTCCGGTCCGGCGGGCGGGAGGTCCGCCGTACGCCCGGACCACGGGAGCCGTACGCGCGGAAGCCGCATCCGCGGGATCCTCATCCGCGGGATCCGCACCCGCGGCAGCCGGGGCCGCGGCAGCCGGGGCCGCGGAACCCCGACCCGGCGTCCCGCGCCGGACGGCTCCCGCAGGCGCCACGCCCGCAGCCCCAGCGCCGCCGGCACGCCGACCAGCGCCACCCAGCCCAGCGCCGCGGGCCCCACCTGCCACCACACCGGCCCGAACTCGGCGAGCACCGCGACCCCCATCGGCCCGCCCGCCAGCGCCGCGAGCACCGCCATCGCCGCCCCGCACAGCGCGGCCGCCACCGCCACGCCCGCGGCCGTCCGCCCCCGCGACCAGGCCTCGTCCCGCTCCCCGAAGGCGGGCGCCGCCACCTGGACCGTGCACCACGCCACCACGAGCCCCGCCACGACGGGCACCGCGGCCACCGACCAGGTCAGCGGCGACCCGGGCCCGGCCTCCGGCACCGCGGCGAACAGCGGGAACGGCGGCAGCAGCGGGCCCGCGTCCACGGCCAGGGGCCCCGCGACGGTTCCCGTGCCGAGCACGACACCGGGGCCCAGGCCGTAGGCCGCGCCCCACACCGCCGCGTTCGGCACCAGCGCGAGGGCCAGCAGCAGCACCGCGAGCCGCCCCGACCACACGTCCGTGACCTGCGCGAACGACGCCTGCATCGGCCCCGCGCGCAGCACGAGCGACACCGCGACGAGCAGCGCGCCGCCTCCGACGAGCACCGTCGTCCCCGCCGCCGCGGCCCGCGCGAGGGCCAGCGCACGACGCCGCACGAAGAAGCCGCGCACGAAGACACCGCGCCCCCCGTCGGGCAGCGCGGTCAGGGCGCGCCGCAGGAACCCCGGCAGCGGCCCGCGGGGACGCCCGTGCGCCGTCCACACCCCGAACCCGGCCGCGCCGACGGCGAGCACCGGCACATGCGCGCCGACGCCGATCCAGTCGGGCCGCAGCTCGCCGCCCGCCGCGTACAGCGCCGCCGCCGCGCCGACCAGCAGATAGCCGACGACCACCCCGCACCACGCCGTCCGCGCGGGGTGCCCGCGCCCCTCGGGGGCGGCCGCGTCCCGCGCCGCCCGGTGCAGCAGCCAGCCCGGCAGGACGACCAGCAGCAGCGGCGTCACGCCGATCGGCGCGGGCGTCCCGGAGAGGGTGTCCGTCCTGATCAGCTCCGTGCCGTGCGCGAGGAGCCACAGCCCGGCCGCGACGTGCAGGGCCCCGCCGGGACCGCTGTCGGGGTACGGCGAGCTGATCCACAGCACCATCACCAGGACGGCGAACGAGCCGAGCCCCAGGCCCGCGGCGACGGCCCCGCCCACCACGCAGGTGGCCAGTCCGGGCGAACGGTCACGGGCCCGTTCGCGCGGCGGCTTCACGGGCGGCGACGAGGCGCTGTGCTCGGTGGTCTGGGTCACACGGCCATGCTCCCAACGACACGCGCTTTCTCCTCGTAACAGGCGAATACCGGATGTGTCGCTCAAGATACGTTTATGTACTTTTTCGTACGGCGGAACGGCTGAGACATGACCCAGAGCCCTCCCGTCCCGCTGCCGTCCCCCAAGGAACGCCGCAGGCTGCGCGAGGCGAAGTCGCTGAGCCAGGCAGACCTCGCCGCGAAGGTGGGCGTCACACGCGAAACAGTCCGCTCCTGGGAAACAGGCCGCACCAACCCCAGAGGCCGCAAGCGCGAGGCCTACGCGAAACTCCTGAACGCGATCGCGGCGGAGAAGACGGCGGAAGAGCCGGTCCCCGCCGTCGCGGGCGGGCCTGCCGCGGGGCGAGTGGGGTCTCCCCTGCTCGAACGGAGCCG
>NZ_LIRJ01000104.1 GCF_001419745.1 Streptomyces silaceus
CCCCCCAAGCCCCCACCACCGCCAGGCAGATCAGTCCCGCCGCCACGGTCACGGCCGCCGGTGCGCCCAGCACCGTGGCCGCCGCGCCCGCCAGTGCCGGGCCGAGGAGGCCCGAGAGGTTGAACGTCATCGCGTCGAGCGCGTTGGCGCGGGGCAGGCGGTCCGGTGGGACCATCCGTGGGAGTTGCGCGGTCCAGCCGCCGGAGAGGGCCGGCGCGAGCAGGCCCGTGGCCACCGCCAGCAGCACGGTGACCGGCAGCGGGACCGTGCCCAGGCCCGCCAGGATCCCCATGAGGCCCGCCGCGTACAGCACGAGCGCCGCCGCGAGGAGGCGGCCCGGCCGCGCGGCGCGGTCGAGGAGCGCGCCGAGTACGGGGCCGCCCACCGCCGCCGACGCCGTCACGCCCGCCAGGAGCGCCGATGCCGTCGACGCCGAGCCCGTCGCCGCGAGCCCGGCGAGGAGCAGGGCCGGGCCCGCCATCTCGTCGCCCACACGTGCCGCCGCCGCACCGCCCAGACAGGACCACATCGCGTAACGCTTTCGCATGGGCGAGACGTTACGTACGTAACTGAAAGTTTGACCAGGTGCGTTACATTCAGCACGTGCCCTCTCACCGCAACGACTGGTCGACCCGGCACTCCGTGCAGGCCGTCGCCCGGCGTACCGCCGTCCTCGTCAACGCCCTGGGCGACCCCGGGACCGAACCCGACACCGTCGTCCGTCTGCTGCGCGAGCACGGCGAGACCGGCGACCTCGACGTGTCCGGCCGCGACCTCGCGGAGATGCGCGCCGCCGCCGCGCGGCTGCGCGAGGTCTTCGCCGCCGAGGACGTGGACGCCGCCGCCACCGCCCTCAACGGCCTTCTGGCGCGCGGCGCCGGCCCGCTCCGGCTCACCGCCCACGCAGGCGCGAGCCCCTGGCACCCGCATCTGGACAGCAGCGACGACGCGCCCTGGGGCGAGTGGTTCCTCGCCTCGTCGTGCATGGCGCTGACCGTCCTCGTGTGGGACACCCAGCGCGCCCCGGGCGGTGTCTGCGCCTCCGGGGGCTGCTCGAACGTCTACCTCGCGCAGGGCAGCGGCGCCGCCCGCCGCTACTGCTCCCGGCGCTGCGCCACCCGCGAGCGGGTCGCCGCGCACCGCCGCGCCACCAGAGCCACGGGGGCGTAGGGGCTCAGACCCCGGCCGCCCCGCCCTCGGACACTCCGCCCGCCGTCCTCGGCACCACCAGGCCCGACTCGTACGCCGCCACCACCGCCTGCGTCCGGTCCCGCAGCCCCGACTTGCCCAGGATCCGGCTCACATGGGTCTTCACCGTCTCCTCGCCCACGTGCAGCCGCGCCGCGATCTCCGGGTTGGAGAGGCCCTCCGCGATCAGGCGGAGCACCTCCGTCTCGCGGGGCGTGAGAGCGTCGAGGCGGGCGCCGTGTCCGGAGGTCCTGGCCGGCCTGAGGCGGGCGAACTCGGCGATGAGGCGGCGTGTGACCGTCGGGGCGAGCAGACCCTCGCCGGCCGCGACCACCCGGACCGCGTCGAAGAGGTGCTCCGCGGTGACGTCCTTGAGCAGGAAGCCCGCCGCTCCCGCGGCCAGCGCGTCGTACACGTGCTCGTCGAGGTCGAAGGTGGTGAGGATGAGGACGCGCGTGTCCGTGCCCGCCAGACGGCCGGTCGCCTCGATGCCGTCCATCACCGGCATGCGGACGTCCATCAGGACGAGGTCGGGGCGCAGTTCGCGGCAGAGGCGGACCGCCTCGGCGCCGTCGGGGGCGGTGCCGACGACGGTGAAGTCGGGCTGGGTGGCGAGCAGTCCGGCGTAGCCGACGCGGACGACCTCGTGGTCGTCCGCGATGACGATCCGCAGGGGCGCGGCGGGGCCGTGGGGGCGGTCGGTCATGCGGCGGCCTGCTCTCGGGTCGGGACGGGGAAGGTCGCCTCGATCAGGAAGCCGCCGCCACGTGCCGGGCCCGCCCGCAGCGCGCCGCCCGCCATGGCGGCGCGCTCGCGCATGCCGGGCAGGCCGTGGCCGCCGCCGTGCCCGGCCGGGGCGTGGGCGCCCGGTCCGTTGTCTCGTACGCGCAGGCGCAACGCGTCCGGCCCGTAGCGGAGTTCGACGTCGACGGCGGCGCCCGGCGCGTGCCTGCGGGAGTTGGTGAGGGCTTCCTGGACGATGCGGTACGCGGTGAGCTCGACGCCCGGGTCCAGGGGGCGGATCGGTCCCTCGACGATCAGGCGCAGCGCGCCGCCCGAGGCGTCCCTGGCGTCGTCGACGAGCTCGCCGAGCTGCTCGATGCCCGGCTGCGGGCGGCGGTCGGGCACGGCGGGCGGGTCCGCGTCCTCGCGCAGCACGCCGAGCAGTCTGCGCATCTCGGTGAGGGCCGTGCGGGCGGTGTCGCCGATGGCGAGGAAGCGCTCGGCGCCGGCCGCGGGCAGCTGGGGCGTGGTGAGCCGGGCGGTCTCGGCCTGGACGGCGATCATCGAGATGTGGTGGGCGACCACGTCGTGCAACTCCCGCGCGATCCTGGCCCGTTCGCCGCGCGCCGCGTGTTCGAGCAGGGTGTCGGCGATGGCCCGTTCGGTGGCGGTGTGCGCGAGCGCGGTGTCCCTGGCCCGGCGCGCGAGCCCGCTGCCGGCCGCCGCGGCGGTGCCCACGGCGATCAGTGCGGCGAGGAAACGGGGGCCGGTGCCGGTCTCCGCCGGCGCACCGATCGCGTACGCGACGAACGGCAGGGGAAGCAGCGCGGCGAGGGCCCTCGGGCCGTGGCGGCCCGCGCGGTGGAGGGCGTGGAGGAGCGCGCCGAGCCCGGCCGCGGTCAGGACGTGGAACGGCGTGAGCGAGAGGAGCCCCGCGACGCCCGCGACCAGCGCCGCCGCCCCCACGGACCGGCCCCGGGCCGCCGCCCGGTCCCGGGCCTCCGGGGCCGCGAGCACCGCGACCGGTGCCGTCGTCGCCAGGGCGAGGGACAGCGCCAGCGGGAGCGGGATCGTGCCGTCCGCGCGCAGCAGGACCTCGCCCGCGGCGGCCAGCGCGAGGAGCGCGGCGGCCACGACCGGGGCCTCGGGGCGCTCCCCGACCGGCCTGCGCCACAGGGGAGTTGCCGTCTTCACGGGCTTCACGGGTGTCATTGTCACCGGCGCGGGGCCCGGTGGAGTCCCTCACGTGAGGGATACGAAGACGGCTCCGGCGCGTGACGACCCGCGTCGGCGGCGTCCCTAGCCTCACTGCGTACGGAACGGCTTCCGTACGGACGGAACACGGGAGCGGACGGATCACGGGGAGGGAGCGGGCGCATGAAGGCGACCGTCGGGGCACAAGAGGAACACGAGAGGCACGGGGACGTCGGGGAAGTGGCCGTCGACGTGCGCGGGCTGCGCAAGCGGTTCGGGTCCGTCACCGCTCTGGACGGGCTCTCCTTCCGCGTGGCGCCGGGGCAGGTGACGGGGTTCGTCGGGCCCAACGGCGCGGGGAAGTCGACGACGTTGCGGATCGTCCTCGGGCTGGACGCCGCCGATGAGGGGACCGCGCTGATCGGGGGGTATCCCTATCAGGCGCTGCGCACCCCGCTCCGCCGGGTCGGCGCGCTGCTCGACGCGGCCGCCCTGCATCCGGGCCGGAGCGGGCGCGGCCATCTGCTGTGGATGGCGCATTCGCACGGGATCCCGGCGCGGCGCGTGGACGAGGTGCTCGACCTGGTGGGTCTCGGCGGGGCGGCGCGGCGGCGGGCGGGCGGCTACTCGCTGGGCATGCGGCAGCGACTCGGCATCGCGGCCGCGCTGCTCGGCGATCCGCCGGTGCTCCTGTTCGACGAGCCGGTCAACGGGCTCGACCCCGAGGGCATCCAGTGGATCCGCGGGTTCCTGCGGACGCTGGCCGCGGAGGGGCGGACCGTGCTGGTCTCCAGCCATCTGATGGGCGAACTGGAGGACACCGCAGACCACTTGATCGTCATCGGCAGGGGCCGCGTCATCGCCGACACGAGCGTACGGGAGCTGCTCACCGCCGCGTCCGGCGACCGCGTGGAGGTGCGCACCGGCGACCGCACCCGGGCCATGACGGTCCTCGCGGAGGCGGGCGCGGGCGTCGCGGCGACCGGGCGGGACACGCTCACCGTCTCGCGGCTGGCCGCGGAGCGCGTCGTGGCACTGCTCGGCGGGGCGGGCGTGGCGTTCTCCGGGGTCGCCGCGCACCGGGCGACGCTGGAGGAGGCGTACATGGAACTCACCAGGGATGCCGTGCAGTTCGCGGCGGACGCGGGGGAAGCCCCCGAAGGAGATGCGCGATGAGCACGCTCACTCCCCTGCGCCGCGGCACCGCGCCCGTCGGCCGCGACGGCTTCGCCCAGCTCCTGCGCGCCGAGTGGACCAAGCTGCGCACGGTGCGCCGCTGGGGGTTCACGCTGGTCGGCGCGGTCCTGGTGACCGTGCTCGTCTCCCTGTTCTCGGCGGTCGGTTCGACCTCCGAGACCGCCCACGGCGGCGGTTCGGCCGGACCCACGGGGACGGACGGGCAGCCCGTGCGGGACGACTTCTCCTTCGCGCACCGCACGCTGACCGGTGACGGCAGCGTCACGGCCCGGGTGACCGTGCCCGGCGCCGAGGGCTCCGGCGGGACGCCCGAGTGGGCCAAGGCCGGGGTGATGGTCAAGGAGAGCGCCGAGCCCGGTGCCGACTACGCGGCGCTCATGCTCACCGCGCGCCACGGCGTGCGCCTGCAGAGCGACTTCACCCGTGACGTGGCCGGTTCGGACGTCTCGCCGGGCGACAGCCGGTGGCTGCGGCTGACCCGCGCCGGCGCGCTCGTCACCGGGTACGAATCGGCCGACGGCCTCGCCTGGAAGAAGGTCGGCACGGTCGACCTGGACGCCCCCGGCGACACGGTCCGCTCGGTGGACGCGGTGGCCGCCGGATTCTTCGTCACCTCGCCCGACATCCAGGGGCGGGAGCGCGCGTTCGGCAACGCGTCCATCGACCAGCGCCCCTCGCGGTCCACCGCGCGCTTCGACCGGGTGGCGCTCGACGGGAAGGCGACGCCCGCGGCCTGGCGGCACACCGACATCGGCGGGGACGTCGGCCGCGAGCCCGGTGAACTGCGCCGGGCGGGCACCGTGTTCACGCTCAGCGGATCGGGCGACATCGGCCCGGCGCCGCCGGCCAACGACCTGGCCGTGATGGCCATGGACGGCGTCCAGTTGGGGCTGGTCCTGATCGCCGCGCTCGGCGTGCTCTTCGTCACCGCCGAGTACCGCAGGGGCATGATCCGTACGACCTTCGCGCTCAGCCCGCGGCGCGGCCGGGTCCTCGTCGCCAAGGCCGTGGTGATCGGCGCGGTCTCGTTCGCCGCCGGGCTCGTCGCGACGTTCACCGCGTACCTGGTCAGCGCGCCGGAGCTGCGCGGCGACGGCACTCCACCGCTGTTCGGGGACATCGGACTCGGCGACGGCCCGATGCTGCGGGCCCTCGTCGGCACCGCCGCCGTGCTCGCCCTGATCGGTGTGCTCGCCCTGGGGCTCGGCGCGCTGCTGCGCAGCACGGCCGCCGCGATCTCCCTCGTGGTGGTGGTGTTCGTGCTGCCGCTGATCCTGCTGAGCACGCTGCCGCTGGACCTGGCCCACGCGGTCCAGCGCCTCACGCCGGTGGCCGGGTTCGCGGTCCAGGGGACCCTGCCGCGCTACCACCAGGTGGCGACCGTCTGCCTGCCCGAGGAGGGCTGTTATCCGCAGGGGCCCTGGACCGGTCTCGCGACCCTGGCCGCGTACGCCGTCGTGGTGCTCGGCGCGGCGGTGTGGCGGGTGCGGAGGCGGGACGCGTGAGGGCTCGACAGGGCGGGACACGTGTCCTCGGCGGTGAGTGCCGGCTCGGCACGCTGCACGCCGAGTGGACCAAACTCCGTACGCTGCGCAGCACGTGGTGGCTGCTGCTCGCCGCGGTGGCGCTGACGGTCGCGGCGGGCGTGGTCACCACCGCGGCCCTGGACGCCGGCGACTGCCCGGTGCCCGCCGCGTGCCACGAGGACACCGTCGAGCTCAGCCTGACGGGGGTGTGGCTCGGGCAGGGCGCGGTGCTCGTCCTCGCGGTCCTCGCGATGAGCGGCGAGTACGGCACGGGCACCATCCGTACGACGCTCGCGGCGCAGCCGGGCCGGGTACGGGTGCTGGCCGCCAAGGCCGTGGTGGTGGGCGCGCTGACGGTGGCTGCGGGTTGCGCGGGAGTGCTCGGGTCGGTCGTCGCCGGGCGGGAGTTGCTGGCCGCCGACGGGTTCGCGGTGCCGGGGCTCACCGAGGGGGCGACGCTGCGGGCGGGCTTCGGCTCGGTCCTCTATCTGGCGCTGGCCGCGCTGGTGGGCCTCGGCACGGCGGCCGCCCTGCGTGACACGGCGGCCGCGACGACCTGTGCCCTCTTCCTCTTCTACGCCCTGCCGGTGCTCTCCGGGCTGCTCGCCGACCCCGACTGGCGCGAGCGCGCCGAGGAGTTGACCCCGTCGACCGCCGGTCTCGCGATCCGGTCGACCATCGGCCTCGACCGGCTGCCGATCGGGCCGTGGGCGGGGATCGGTGTGCTCGGCGCGTACGCGGCGGGGGCGCTGCTGGTGGGTGCGCTGGTGCTGCGGTCGCGGGACGCCTGAGCCCGGAGGCGTACGGGGCGGAGCCCCGGCCGCGTACGGAACACGGAGAACACGGAGAGGGGCCTCCCGCCGCGTGGCGAAAGGCCCCTTCCTTGTTGTCCTGAGTGCCGGTGCCCACCGGCCGGAGGACGGTCAGCCCAGGATCGACAGCGCCTGGTTCAGCGTCGCCGACGGACGCATGACCGCGGAGGCCTTGGCCACGTCAGGCTGGTAATAGCCGCCGATGTCGGCCGGGGAGCCCTGCACCGCGATCAGCTCGTCGACGATGGTCTGCTCCTGCTCGGACAGCGTCTTGGCCAGGGCCGAGAACGCCTCCGCGAGCTGCGCGTCGTCGGTCTGCTTGGCCAGCTCCTGCGCCCAGTACAGGGCGAGGTAGAAGTGGCTGCCGCGGTTGTCGATGCCGCCGAGGCGACGCGACGGCGACTTGTTCTCGTTGAGGAACGAGCCGGTGGCGCGGTCGAGGGTGTCGGCGAGCACCTGGGCGCGCGCGTTGCCCGTCTTCGTGGCGAGGTGCTCGAAGCTGACCGCGAGGGCGAGGAACTCGCCCAGGCTGTCCCAGCGCAGGTAGTTCTCCTTGACCAGCTGCTGCACGTGCTTCGGGGCGGAGCCGCCGGCGCCCGTCTCGAAGAGGCCTCCGCCGTTCATCAGCGGGACGACCGACAGCATCTTGGCGCTGGTGCCCAGCTCCAGGATCGGGAAGAGGTCGGTCAGGTAGTCACGCAGGACGTTGCCCGTGACGGAGATCGTGTTGAGGCCCTCGCGGATGCGCTCCACCGACACCTTGGTGGCCTCGACCGGGGACAGGATCTTGATGTCCAGGCCCTCGGTGTCGAACTCCGGCAGGTACGCGTTGACCTTGGCGATCAGGTTGGCGTCGTGCGCGCGGGTCTCGTCCAGCCAGAACACGGCCGGGTCGCCGGTGGCGCGGGCGCGGGTGACGGCGAGCTTCACCCAGTCCTTGATCGGGGCGTCCTTGGTCTGGCAGGCGCGGAAGATGTCGCCCTCGGAGACGGCCTGCTCGATGAGGGCGTTGCCCTCGGCGTCGACCAGCCGGACGGTGCCCGTGGTGGGGATCTCGAAGGTCTTGTCGTGGGAGCCGTACTCCTCGGCCTTCTGCGCCATGAGGCCGACGTTCGGGACCGAGCCCATGGTCGACGGGTCGTAGGCGCCGTTGGCGCGGCAGTCGTCGATGACGACCTGGTAGACGCCCGCGTAGGAGGAGTCCGGGATGACGGCGAGGGTGTCGGCCTCGGCGCCGTCCTTGTCCCACATGTGGCCCGAGGTGCGGATCATGGCCGGCATGGAGGCGTCGACGATGACGTCCGAGGGGACGTGCAGGTTGGTGATGCCGCGGTCGGAGTCGACCATGGCGAGCTCCGGGCCCTCGGCGAGCTCGGCCTCGAAGGACGCCTTGATCTCGGCGCCGTTCGCCAGGGCCTCCAGGCCCTTGTAGATGCCGCCGAGGCCGTCGTTCGGGGTCAGGCCCGCGGCCGCGAGGTCGGCGCCGAAGGCCGCGAAGGTCTTCGGGAAGAACGCGCGCACGACGTGACCGAAGACGATCGGGTCGGAGACCTTCATCATCGTGGCCTTGAGGTGCACCGAGAAGAGGACGCCGTCGGCCTTGGCGCGGGCGACCTGGGCGGTCAGGAACTCGCGCAGGGCGGCGACGCGCATGACGGAGGCGTCGACGACCTCGCCCTCGACGACCGGTACGGACTCGCGCAGGACGGTGGTGGAGCCGTCGTCGCCGACCAGCTCGATCCGGAGCGCGCCGGCCTTCTCGATCACGACGGACTTCTCCGTCGAGCGGAAGTCGTTCTCGCCCATCGTGGCGACGTTCGTCTTGGAGTCGCCGGTCCAGGCACCCATGCGGTGCGGGTGGGCCTTGGCGTAGTTCTTGACCGACGCGGGGGCGCGGCGGTCGGAGTTGCCCTCGCGCAGGACCGGGTTCACGGCACTGCCCTTGACCTTGTCGTAGCGGGCGCGGATGTCGCGCTCCTCGTCGGTCTTCGGGTCGTCCGGGTAGTCGGGGAGCGCGTAGCCCTGCTCCTGCAGCTCGGCGACGGCGGCCTTCAGCTGCGGGATCGAGGCCGAGATGTTCGGCAGCTTGATGATGTTCGCCTCGGGCGTCTTGGCCAGCTCGCCGAGCTCGGCGAGGGCGTCGGAGATGCGCTGGCTCTCCTCAAGGCGCTCCGGGAAGCTCGCGATGATCCGGCCCGCGAGCGAGATGTCACGGGTCTCCACGCTGACACCGGCCGTCGAGGCGTACGCCTGGATCACCGGCAAGAACGAATGGGTCGCCAGGGCCGGGGCCTCGTCAGTGTGGGTGTAGATGATGGTCGAGTCAGTCACCGGGTGCTCCGCTCCGCGTCTGCAACATTGCTCGACATCAAGATATCTCCTCCCTCCCCCCGGAAGGACAGGGCCCTCGGGGTCCCGATCTCCGTAGACACTGTCTACGCGATGGGATAGACAGTGTCTATGACCGAACGGGAACAGGAACGTGAACAGGAGCCGGAGGCCGGGCTGCGGGCCCGGCTGGTGGACGTGGGCGTCGAACTGGTCGCCGCCGAGGGCGTGCAGGCGCTGACCCTGCGGGAGATCGCACGCCGGGCGGGTGTCTCGCACGGGGCACCCCGGCGCTACTTCCCCACCCATGTGTCCCTGCTCTCGGCGATCGCCCGGCGGGGCTTCGCGGAGCTTGCCGCGCAGACCGCCGAGGCGGCGGGCGGGGGGAGCGCGCGCACGCGGCTGAGGGCGCTGAGCCGCGCCTATCTGGACTTCGCGGCGGCCCACCGCGGCATGTTCGAGCTGATGTTCCGCCACGACCTCCTGGAGAGCAACAGCCTCGGCCTGCGGGAGACGAGCCTGCCGCTCTTCGACGTACTGGTCGGCCTGGTCGCCGAGGCCCGCCCGGCCTCCGGCGCGGGGGCGCGGGTCGTCGCGGGCGCGCTCTGGGCCAATCTGCACGGCATCGCGCAGCTGTGGGGCTGGGGCAGCCTGCGGCTCGCCACGGGGTCCGAGGACCTGGACGCGCTGCTGGACGCGGCGCTGACGGCACACCTGGGACCGGAGGACGTCGCGTGACCCCGGGTCAGGGGATACGGGACCGGAGTGGACCGGAGCCCACCACCCCCCGCCCCCGGATC
>NZ_LIRJ01000105.1 GCF_001419745.1 Streptomyces silaceus
GCCAGCCGGTGGCGTCGGCGTGCGTGTGGGAGAGCGGTGACTGGTTCACGAACTTCTGGATGCTGAAGGCCCCCCACCAGCCGAAGGTCGAGTCGCGGGTGCCCGCCGCTCCGGGCTTCTCCGGTTCGAGCGGGGACGGACCGTGGTCCGAGTAGTTGATGCGCATGCCTTACCCCCTGGGAGGATCTCCTCGTTCCGTGAGCGAGGGGGCCTCAAAGTGTCACCGCCGACGCGTGTTGCCCAGTTGTCATTCCGGCCATAGAGCCCCTGCCACGCACCTGTTCCCGCACCTCAGAGGCCCCTGTGGCGCCGCCTCGCACACCACGTGTTCGTATCGGGTGACGCGCACCTGCGGGATGTGCTCGAACGTTGCGGGGGCAACGGGGAGGGGGCGCGCGGCCCGTTTTCGTCCGGTGCGCGCAACGAGGGGTGCGAGCCTTGGGTACGTGCCCTAGCGATGCCGCGACATCCGGCGACAGCGGTGCCTCAGGGCGTGGGAGTACCAGGGTGTCCAGGCCAGGCCGGCGGTGCCGAGTGCGAGGGACGCGGCGGCCAGTGCCCAGAACCGTGCGTCGCCCGGTCCCGCGGACGTCCAGTCCAGGGCGCCGCCGGTGAACCAGACCAGGGGGAAGGCGGACCCCAGGGGCAGGACCCAGGCCAGGTGGGGGCCGAGGAGCCGCAGGGACAGCATCGCGAGGCCCCACCAGATCGCGAGGGAGCGGACGAAGACGAGCCCCATCGGCCAGCCCACGGTCAGGGCCTCGGTCAGCAGCGAGAGGACGGCGGCGGCCAGGGACGTCCAGGCCAGGAGGCGTGCGCGGAGGCGGTGGAAGGTGTCCGCAGCGCCCTGCTCGTGCGCGGACATCGGACCCGACCACAGGGCGGTGAGGAAGACGGCGGACACCAGGGGCAGTTCACGCCGGAAGGGCACGCCCACGGTCCCGGCGCCGCTCTCCAGCGACGGCACGGGGAAGCGGACGCCGCCCAGGACGGCGGAGAGCGCGGCGACGCACGCGACGCCCAGGAGCACCGGTCCCACGCGGTGGACGCGCGCGCACCGCAGCACCTCACCGCGGGGCATCACTTCCTGCACCACGTGCCCAACCGGGCGCGCTGCTCGGCGGTCCACGTCCTCTGCTCGCGTTCGGACAGGGCGACCGCCTCGGCCGCGGCCCGCTGCTCCTCGGCCACGCCGACCATGCTGAGCCCGGCGTCGGCGGTCCTGGGGTCGGTGCCCATGGCGCGGTACTCCAGCCACAGGTCGAGGCGGTTGGAGGCCTGCCAGGCGCGCTCCTCGCTCTCGGGAGGGGTGCAGCGCCCCATGGACGTGGCGGAGACCTGGGCGGCCATGCCCATCGCGGCGGGGCGTACGTGTCCTTCGGCGATGTCGAAGCCGATGTCGCCGAAGGGGGTGGGGCGCAGCCCGTACTCGTAGTACGCCGCGGGCTGTTTGATCCAGTCCTGGGGGACGCGGGAGAGGCGGTCCGCCATGGCGACCAGGTCGGGGAGGTACTTGCGGTGCTCGGGCCAGACGCAGACCCGGGCGCCGTGCCCGCCGGCGCGTGCGCACGCGGGCGTGACCGCCGCCGGCGGCCGCAGGACCCGCACGGGGCCGCTCAGGGCGATGAGCGGCACCAGGGCGAAGACCATGACGGTGGAGAGGGCCATCACCGCGCGGGTGCCGGTGGGCAGGTAGAAGCGTGTCTGGCGGTCGGCCTTGGCGACGCGGGTCAGGAACACCGCCACGACGGACAGGGCCAGCGCCAGCAGGAGGCGCAGTCCGAGGGCGCCGGGGGCGATCTTCTGGGTGGGGTCGCCGCTGAGGACGTAGAGGCCGTAGCCCTTGCCCACGCCCACGTAGGCGACGAACCCGACGAGCGCGCAGAGCACCGGGGTGAAGGCGGCCGAGGGCCACAGGCGTCCGGCGAAGTGCCCCAGCGCCGCGAACGTCACCAGGGACGCGCACCCCAGCAGCAGGTAGGAGGGCCACAGGAATCCCGGTCCCGCGTCCTTGAAGGAGAACGCGGCGGCGGTGAGGCAGCCGACCAGGTACGCGGCGCAGCCCAGCGTCAGGGTGGCCGCGAAGCGCACGGCCTCGGCGTGCCAGAGCGGCCGGGCGGCCCCCTGGAGGAACTCCGGCATCCCGGCGCGCGCGCCG
>NZ_LIRJ01000106.1:0-34173 GCF_001419745.1 Streptomyces silaceus
AGCCCGCCCAGGCCCCGACCGCCGCCCCGAAGCGGCGCAGGACCGGGCTTGTCGCCGCCCTCGCCGTCGTGGGGGTGCTCGCCGTGGGCGGCGGGTCGATCGCCGCGTATCAGTTGATGGGCGACAGCAGCGACAGCAAGAACGGCAAGAGCGGCAAGGACGGCGGCGGCAGCGACGCGGGTGCCTCGCCGGGCGCGAACGCGGACGGGCAGAAGGGCTCGGATCCGGAGTCGGGGGCGAGCTCGGGGTCCGACTCCGCCAACGCCCCGAAGAACGAGGCCGGTTGGGTCGTCAGTACGCGGAACAAGGGCATCGTCCTGCGCGCCCCGAAGTTCACGCCCAACTCCGAGGACGCCGGCATGGACTCCGTCTGTCGGCCCTCCGACGTCACCAAGCTCGACCTGGAGGACGTCACGGTCTCCACGAACAACGAGTACCTGCCGAGGACCGGCGCCCGCATCACGTACGCCGACTGCGCCGAGCCCCTGAGCACCAACGGCATCCGCCTCGCCGACGAGAGCGGGGACTGGGGCACGACCAAGGAGCGCAGGCCGACCCCCAGCGCCTGCCGCGCCGCCGCGCAGAAGGCGGACCTGCCCAACCCGGTCCCGCTGAGCCGGATCAAGAACGACTCGCTGCTCAAGGAAGGCACCGGCGTCTGCGTCGCCTCCGAGGACGGCGCCGTGACGCATCTGTGGATCACCAAGGTCAACAAGGAGCCCGCGACCAACGACAGCCTGCGCACCTACGTGATGACGGCGACCCAGTGGAAGGGTGAGTGAGGCCGCCGCGACGCCGTCGGACCGGCCCGGCCCGCGCCGGGCTCAGCCGACCTCGTTCTCCGCGGCCGCACGCCCCTTCACGGTGACGTCCCCGCCGTAGAACATGCCCGTGAACACGGGGCTGTAGGTCATCTGGACCTCGACCTCGACCTGCTGCGCGTTCGCCGTCACGCAGTGCGTGTTCGCCACGTCGGAGGCGATCAGGCCGGCCTCCTCGACGAAGGCACGGACCCGCGCGCCGCAGTTCTGGTAGTTGATCGGGGCGCCCTTGGCACCCTCGTAGATGCCCTCCGTGTCGAGATCCTGCGCCGCGTAGCGCGCGGCCTGCTCCGCGATGTCGGCGGCCCGCTCCCGCTTGGAGATGGACAGGCCGCCGTCGATCACGAACGCGGACAGCGTGAGGAAGACGATCGCGAAGATGATCACGGCACCGGCGCCCGAGCCCCGGTCGTCGAGGCGCTCGCGGCGGGACGCGATCCAGTCGCGTACGACGACTTCACGGGAAGGACGCTTCACGCCGACCTCCGGTACGGGTCCAGCGGGGAGCTGAAGCTGGCCTCCAGCGTCGTGGGGATGTCCAGGCCGAGCATCGCGAGTCCCCTGACCTCGCAGCTGACTTCGACGGTGAAGAAGGGGTCGACGTCGGGGTCGAAGCCGTCGCTCTTCTGGACGACGGAGACCGGGCCCGAGCAGACGTCCGCGAGGTCCGCCCGCGCCGCCTTCCTCGCCTCGGCCATCGCCGTCCCGTGCTCCTTCTGGATCGAGCCCGCGCGTGCCGCGTCCCGGGCCGCGCCGTCGATGGCCCCCCGGCCGTCGACGAGCTGGCCGAAGGCGACCAGGACCAGGATGAAGAGGATCATCACGGGGGCGAGGATGACGACCTCGACCGTCGACAGTCCGCGGTCGTCCCGCGGCTCCCTGCCGGCACCGCACCGGCGGCGGACTCCGCTCGGCACCCGTCTGCGGGCCTCGGCCTCCACGTCGCCTACGTTCCGCATCAGCCGCCCTCTTCCACGAACCGCTCCACCGGCCCCGACGACTCCGCGTGCACCGTCAGGTCGAGTCCGGGGAAGACCGTGGGCACCCGGGCCGTGATCTCCACCCCGACGGTGTTCTGCTCCGGCTGGATGGTCTTCACGTTCGGGCCGAGCACCAGCTTCGGGCCGAGCTGACGGATGTAGGCGTCGGCGACGTCGCCCGCCTCGCCCCGCCAGCCGCCGGGGTTCTCGTCCGCCGTGGCACGGGCCTTGCGCGCGCCCGCCTGGGCCGCGGCCTGGGCCACGTGGTCCGCGAAGAAGTACAGCGCGAACTGCACCGTCGCGAAGATCATGAAGAAGAGCACCGGAGTGAGCAGCACGAACTCGATCGCGGTCATGCCGGATTCGCCGCGGGCGGAGGCGGCCTCCACCCTGCGGCGCACGAATCCACGCATTCTCCGCACCCGAACCCCCGTCGCCCTTCCGATGTCCTCAGCTGCCGGTCAGCGGCGGCCCGTCGGCGGCCGCCGGTCGTCAGTTCTCCGTCGTCCCGCGGATCAGCAGGTGCTGCCGGCGTCGGCGCCCTTGATGCAGTCGCTGACCTTGTCGGCGCCGCCCTTGAGAGCTGCGTTGATGACCGCCGCCACCACGCCCACGATCGCCACGACGACCGCCGAGATGATGACCCACTCGACCGCGGACGCGCCGCGGTCCAGCTCGCCGGAGCGGGCGCGCTGCACGCGGCCCTGCAGGAAGGTGATCATGAAGTCCAGACCGGGGATACCGGTGCTGAAGTTACGTCCGTTCATTCCGTCCATGATGAGGTGTCCTCTCAGATTCGGTGGGGGGAAAAGCGCCGGCCCCCGTTGTCGCCGGCGCCCCGTCGTCGTGGGATCGCTGCCGCTAGACCTGGAACACGCGCATCGCCGCCGGAAAGATCAGGAAGACGAGGAACCCCGCGCACAGCAGCAGCTGTGCCACCAGCATCGACTGGGACTTCTCGCCCGCACTGCCCTCGATCTCGGCCAGTTCGCGGTGCCGCATCGTCTCCGCGCGGGAGGCCAGCGACTCGCGCACCTTCGCGCCGTCGTCCGCCACCAGCGCCAGAGACGCCGACAGGTCCTTCAGCTCTTCGACGCCCAGTTCCTCGCCGAGCGAGCCGAGGGCCTGCCACTGGCTGACGCCGGTGATGCGGGCGTCGGCCAGAGCGCTTCGGATACGTTGCGTCGCCCATCCGTCGGAGACTTCCGCCGCCGCCATGAGCGCCTCGGGGAGGCCACGGCCGCCCGCGAGGCTCATCGACACCAGGTCCAGATAGGCGCCGATGACACGGCGCAGGTCGCGCCGCTTGTCTGCCGCGTCCCTGCGTACTTCCAGGTCCGGCAGGAAGAAGAAGAGCGCGCCGAACATCAGCGCGAGCCACACCGGGATGATCGGGCTGCTGCCGAAGCCCAGCGTCCAGATGACGGCGAAGAGGAACGGGCCGAAGAACACGCCGACCGCGGCCAGCAGCACCTTCGTCGCCAGGAACTTCTCCCAGCTGCGGTCGAGGACCGCGAGGTCGGCCCGCAACGACCGCTGTTCCCAGCCCTGCTGGAGGTAGAACTCCGCGACCCGCCGGCCCACGCGCGAACGCATCGTGCCGAACCGCCCGGGGCTCTCCGCGTCCGCCGTCGCCCGCTGCGACTCGTACGCCGCGCCGCGCGCCCGCATCGCGTCGATGCGGGCCACCGTGGCGACCGCGCTGCGCTTGGACGGCATCAGGGCACGGACGAGGGCGAAGATGCCGAGGCCCAGCACCGCGCCGATCACTATCGGCATCGTCAGGCTCATCGACGTACCCCCTCGGAGGAGTTGGTGTAGCCCGGGACCTGCTGGGTCGCGCCCGGCCGGCCGAACTGCGGCGCCTGGTCCTGGCCGACGGCCGCCTGCTCACCGCCGGCGCCGCGCGGGCGCACGAACTGCACGCCCGGCTCGTCCTTGATGAGGAAGCGGTCCGGCGTCTCCACCGTCGACAGCTTGCGCAGCCACCAGAAGCCCAGCGCGAACAGCGCGCAGACCATGGCGAGCACGACCTGGCCGACCGCCGTGCCGTACGGCGCGACGAACTCGCGGTTGAAGACGGACAGGCCGAGGACGAACGCGACGGAGACCGCGACGACGATCTGCACCGAGCGGCGGGTCGACGCGCGCTGCGCCATGACGCGCTGGCGCATGTCGACCTCCTCGCGCGCCGACTTGGCGAGCGCGCCGAGGACCTGGCGCAGGCCGGGGCCGCGCAGCTTGGCGTTGAGGATCAGGGCCGCGACGATGATGTCCGCCGAGGCGTCGTCGATCTCGTCGGCGAGGACCTGCAGCGCCTCGGGCAGCGGCGTGCGCGCCCGCAGCCGGTCCACCAGGGCGTCCAGGTGGGGGCGGAGCACCGGGGCGGCGGCACGGGCGGAGGCCGGGATGGCCTGCTCCAGGCCGACGGCGCCCGCGATGGTGTCGCGGAGGGATTCCGTCCAGGCGGCCAGCGCCTCGACGCGGCGCATCTGCGCGCGCTCCTCCGCCGCGCCGCCGAAGAGCTTGTCCCAGAAGAAGACGAGGATGCCGGCCGCGAGGCCCGCGACCGCCCACCGGGTCAGGAGCAGGACGACCAGGCCCACGCCGATCGCCGCCGAGCCGCGCCGGCCGACGAAGCGGATCAGTTCGCTCGCGCGCTCGCTCGCCTTGTGCTTCTCGTGCGCGGCCTTGGCGGGCAGGCCGCGGATCGCGAGCGCGAGCAGCGCGATACCGCCGCCCGCGGCGACGCCGCAGCCCAGCGCGTACAGGACGGGCAGCGAGAACAGGCCGCCCATGGAGCCCAGTGAGTTCATGTCGTGCTCACCCCCATTGCCCGGCGGGGCGGTAGCCGAACGCGGCCAGCTCGTCCATGCAGGCGATCGGCGCGTGCGCGACGACACGGCCGTCGGGCGCCTCCGCGAAGACCTCGCTGGACAGTACGCGGCCGTCGACGCCGTTGACCTCGCGGACCGAGGTCACCATGCGCTGGAGCTTGCCGCCGGACTGGTAGTTGTTGCGTCGCTGGATGAAGACGACGAAGTTCACGGCGCCCGCGACGAGCATCTGGCTCGCCTCGATGGGCAGCCGCTCGGAGGCCTGCAACGCGTACGTCGAGATGCGGTTGAAGACCTCGCTGGAGCTGTTGGCGTGGATCGTGGAGAGCGAGCCGTCGTTGCCCTGCGACATCGCGTTCAGCATCGTCACGATCTCGTCGCCGAGCACCTCACCGACGATGACGCGGGAGGGGTTCATACGCAGGGAACGACGGACCAGCTCCGCCATCGAGATCTCGCCCTGGCCCTCGGAGTTGGGCAGGCGCTCCTCGAAGGCGACGACGTTCGGGTGGAGGTCGGAGAAGGTGTCGAGGCCGAGCTCCAGGGCGCGCTCGACGGTCACCAGGCGCTCGTGCGGCGGGATCTCGTTGGCCAGCGCGCGCAGGAGCGTGGTCTTTCCGGCGTTCGTCGCGCCCGCGATCATGATGTTCTTGCGGGCGCGGACCGCGCAGGCCAGGAAGTGGCCGATCTCCGGGGTGAGCGTGCCGTTGCCGACGAGGTCGGACATGAAGACCTTGCCCATGCGGGCGCGGCGGATGGAGAGCGCGGGACGCCGCGTGACGTCCATGACCGCCGACAGACGCGAGCCGTCGGGCAGCCGCAGGTCGAGCTGCGGGTTCGCCGAGTCGAAGGGGCGCGAGGACAGACCGGAGTAGGCACCGAGCACCTGGATGAGCTCGACGAGCTCCTCGTCGGTCTCGGCGACCGGGTCGGCCTTGGTCTCGCGGCCGTCGGCGTACCCGACGAAGACCTGGTCGCAGCCGTTGATGTCGATGTTCTCGACCTCGGGGTCGTCGAGCAGCGGCTGCAGCCGTCCGACGCCGAAGAGCGCGGCGTGCACGGCGGCCGCGTACTGCTCCTCGGTCTCCGCGTCGAGCGGGGTGCGCCCGGCGTTGATCTCCGCGCGCGCGTACTCCTCCAGGATCTGCGCGATGACGGCGCGGGCGTAGTGCCGCTCGTCCTCACCCGACATCGGGGTGACGCCGGAGACCTGGTCGAGGCGGCGCTGCTCGGCGATGCGGTCACCGGCGTCCTGCCGGAACCGCTTGACCAGCTGGTGGTCGACGGGCGTGCTCATCGGCCCGCCCCGGGCTGCTGCTGGGCGACCGGGTTGGTCCAGGCGGCGCCGTACTGCTGGTAGAGGTCGACGGTGACCTTGCGGGCCGACCGGATCAGGAGGGACTTGTCGAGCCGCCCGCGCCTGCGGCCGGCCAACTGGTCGGCGCCCGCCGGGTCGTCGGCGAGCGTGCCCACGACACGGGCGCCGGTCTGCGCGGCCGCCAGCATCTCGTTGACCTGGTGGACGAGCTTGGACGAGGTGGAGGGGTCGGCGATCAGGAGGACGCCGATGAGCGGCTGGGCGAGCGTGGCGGCGCCGCGCGGCCCGCCGTGCAGCTTGGCGGCGAGGGCGGCGGCACGGTCGCGCACGCGCGCGAGCGCCTCCGGCTCGGTGCGCGAGACGAGCAGCACGAGCGCGGCCTGCGGGAACAGTTCGACGGCCGGGGTGTCACCGCTGATGCGTCCGCAGTCGGCGATGACGTCGGCGGGCGCGTGCGGGGAGTCGGCGAGCTGCGAGAAGGCACGGCCGAGGGTGGGCCACAGCCCGGCGAGCCCGGCGGCCTGCTCGGCGACGCCGAGCCCGACGAGGACCTCAAGGCCGCCGCTCAACGGCTGGACGTGGTCCCAGAGTTGGTCGGGCACGAGGCCGCGGCGGGCGGTCGCCGCTATCGACAGCATGCCCGTGTTGGGGTTGAGCGGTCCGCCGTGCGCGGCGGCACTGCGGTAGACCAGGTCGCCGCCCGCGGGGTCGGTCTCGGCCACCAGCACGCGGCGCGGCCAGACGGCGGCGAGCGCGACGGCGGCGGTGGTGACGCCGGGAGACCCCTTGTCGGCGGCGAGAGCGATGAGCGCCATGTCTCTTCTACTCGCCTCTAGTTGCCGGAATCGGAGACACGCGCGACGACGACCTTGCCCTCGGACGCCGCGCTCGCCAGAGCCGCGACCTCCTCCTGCGGGACAAGGAGGGTGATGCTCAGGTTGCCGGTGCTCACGGTGGCGTCGCTCTTGGCGGCGATGGTGTTCACCTTGGCGGAGGCGACCAGGGGCGTACCGGAGGTGCCGTTGCTGCCGCTGGAGCCCTTGCCGGTGGAGGTACCGGAGACGACCGGGAAGGCGGAGACGGTGTCGCCGGCCTTCAGGTCGGAGGGGTACTGGCCCTCCTTGAGGGAGAGTCCGACGGAGGCCTTGCCCGCGGGCAGACCACTCTTGGCACCGAACATCTCGCCGACGGCGACGACGCCGCCGGGGATGGTGTTCTTGGCCTTGAGCTTGGTGAGGGCGGCGCGCTGCTCCCACTTCACGTAGTGGATCGAGGTGTCCTCGGCGACCATCACGGAGGAGATGTTCTCGCCTTCGACGGGCGACTCCCCCGCCGGGATCTCCTTCGTCACCTTCACGACCTCGACGCGGTCACCGGCGCGCAGCACGAGCACGGTGGCGCCGAGCGCGCCGACGAGGATGAGGAGAACGGCCAGCGCGGCCAGTGCCGGTTTGCGCTCGCGAGGCGGCGCGGGAAGACGCTCACCGACTCCGGGCTGAGCCGGCGCGGCAGAACGGTTGTTGCCCGCCCCCGTACGCTCCTGGATCTTCACGCAACTGCTCCCCGCACACCCAAGAAGATTCGGTCAATTTCCGTCATCCATGACACTCGCGATCATCTGTGACGCTCGCGACTTCTCTCGCTCGCGCGACTTCCCCCGCTCGCCCCGGGCGGGCTATTCAGCCCCGGGGCCAGTGTCAAGTCATCGCACCGTATCAGCAGCACATAAGCCCCTCAAGGCGCGTTAAAGATCGCGAAGCTCACAGCCACCATCGTTATCCACGCGCAATCCGCGCGCTCTGGTTCCACCCGGTTCCACGGTCGTTCCTGGGTCACAGGAGTTCACGCGCGTGTGCGTACGCGAAGATTGACGCTTTGCACAACCGGGGGCGCGGGGCCCGGTGACGGAGCCCGCACGAACCTCACACACAGCCCTCGCCGGGCCGCACCATGATCGACCAGCGACAAGGGGGACGCCGGAGGGGGTACGGCCGGTTCCCGGCTGCTACACCTCGGGGCGGGGGTGGACCGAAGAGATTCGGCCGCGTTTCGGGCATCGGCACGGGATGCCTGCGAGTTCTCCGCAGGATCCACGCAACTCCGCGGGGGCGGAGGCGAGGACCGGACGAGGGCCAGGCGAGGACCCGGCGAGGGCGGGGCGGGGTCGGAGCGAGGCGGATTGGGCGATATCCACGAGTTGCGGCAATTACGATCGATGCCGGAACTGTCGTCACTCGTACGAGAGTTGCCGCGCCGGAAGACCGAAGGTCCCCGGCGGGGGGCGCCGACAAGGACATCGAGCAACCCCACCACGCAGTGAACCCGCACCCCCCATTCCCCCTCTCACATTCCGCGCGAGGATTCAGCGGGGAATGACGGAGAGCCGAATTGGTTGAACACCAGACCAATTCACGGCCCGACCACCGGAGTTGCTCTCTCACCGCCCCATTGGTCCGGACCTTTCGCGCGCACGGCGCGACGCAGCGAGAAGGCGGAGGGAAATCAGACTCCGTCCGCATCAAGTAGCGCGCCGGGTACCGCAATTCCTGTCGTACGAAAGAGAACCAACCCCCCATGAGAACTTCCGCACGCAAGAACAAGACGTCCGCGTCCAAGTCCGTGACCAGGTCCTCGGCCAGGTCCGTGGCCGCGGGGCTCGCCGCGACCGGCGCCGCCCTGGCGATGGTCGCCACCTCCGCGCCCACCGCGCACGCGATCATCGGCGGCACCGAAGTCTCCAACGACACCTACCCGTTCATGACGGCGCTCCTCGAGAAGGGCCCCGGCAGCGCGCGTGACCGCCAGTTCTGCGGCGGCAGCCTGGTCACGCCGGACACCATCGCGACGGCGGCGCACTGCCTGGTCGACGAGGCGGGCAAGCCGGTCAAGCCGAAGACGCTGCAGGTCGCGGTGGGCCGCACGGTCCTCTCGTCCAAGCAGGGCCAGATACGGAACATCGCCAAGGGCGGCGTGGTCGTGCACCCGCGCTACCTCAAGGGCCAGGAGGCATACGACGTCGCGTTCCTCCAGTTGGAGAAGCCGGTACGCGGCATCTCCCCCGTGGCGCTGCCCACGCAGGGCACCGACGCGCTGATCCGCCCGGGCCAGAAGGCGACGGTCGCGGGCTGGGGCAACACGGACACGGAACTCCCCTACACCCCGGACCGCCTGCGCCAGGTGAAGGTCCCGATCCTCTCCCACGCGGAGTGCAGGACGAGCTACAAGGAGTACGACGCGAAGGTCAACTTCTGCGCCGGCGTGGAGACCAAGGACTCCTGCCAGGGCGACAGCGGCGGCCCGATCTTCCGCAAGGTCCCCGGCCGCGAAGCCCCGATCCTGGTGGGTGTCGTCTCCTACGGCGACGGCTGCGGCGCCCAGGGCGCCCCCGGCGTCTACACGTCCCTGAGCTCGGACAAGCTGTGGAAGACGCTGGGCGACTCGGCGTCGGCGAAGAAGGTGAAGAGGGCGCTGAACCGGCGTTGAGCCTGAATCGGCCGACGGGCCGACGGTGACGGTTCCGGGTCGGCGTGACGCTCACGCCGACCCGGGCCGCACGCCGCGGTCCAGGGCCGTACGCCGCCATACGCCCGAGGTCTCCCCGCTGATCCGCCGCGCCGGCGCGGGCCGGCGCCTGAAGCGCGGCGATGCCCACGGCGTGCGGCTGCCGCTCGTCACCGGCGGCCACCTGACAGACGCCACCACGCCATTCGGCACGCCACACCTGCCCGCGCCGGTTCTCCCACTCCACGAAGCCGCCGTCGGCGCCGTCCAGCAGGCCGAGTTCGCGCAACAGCGTGGCGAGCGGCGCGAATCCGCGCTCGTCCCCCTTGCTCCGGCTCTGCGTCCCCGGAAACCTTCGAGAACACCCAACTGCCGCTTCCCTGAGATGAATTCGGAACTACGATCTCGCGCGTACTCCAGAAGGGCCATGACGAGTTCCTGGTCGTAGGGACCACGCACGTTGATCTGAAGGAGGGGGCCACCGTCGGCGCTGCGCACCGCAGCGAAGGTGAACAGTGGATTCGGGGACCAGCGCCAGGCGGATATCGGCCCGGCGAGATCCGGGGTGTCGTTGGCATTCACATGCACAGCACGCTCTCCAGAGGCAAGGCGTCATTCGCCGGGCATCAGATGATGTCTGAAGTCACCTCGACTGCGGTGGGCGCGCGATTCCCCAGGGCACCGACCAGCGACTCCAGCGGAAGCGACCGCCACCAGGAAGAGAAGTCGCCCGGCTCTCCTCGGAACCACCATTCCTCGCAGTCCCCGAGAGGCTCGGCCTCCGAGGTCACCCGGTAGCGCACTTCGCAGGACACCTGCGCGTGACTCTCGTGCTCCCCGGAGGAGTCGAGGACCTCGAACTGCCGGGTCAGATTGACGACGAAGAGGGGCTCTCCGGCCAAGGAGTTGATCCCGTACTCGAACAGACACCCGTCGACATCAGGGCAGTCCGGCACGGAGAAGTCGATGAGGGCGAAATCCGAGAAAGCGTGCAGAGCGGCGACGAGCGGATCCTGCTGTCCGGCGGATTCCGCCGCAAGGAGGGCCCGGAGCCGGGCAGCGGCTTCCTCGACGGGGACCGTACGCACCATGTGACCTCATGCCCTTCGCGCCCACTCTGCTCTTGGTCCCCGCCCTGCCCTCCGTACCCCTAGTACCCCTCGTACTCCTCCTACTCCGCGAAGCGGAACGTAGAAGTCACCGCGTCGAAGATGTCGAAGAACGAGTCCGCGAGGTCGAGGATCTGGCTGCTGCCCGAGACCAGGGCGACCTTGCCCTGCTCACCCGGGAGCGGGATGAAGGTCTGCATCAGGACCACGCGCATCGTGCGGTCGTCGCCGGTCACGGTGACGTCCTCCACGCCGTACGTGCGGGCCGCGAGGCCCACGCCCGGGATGTCGACCGTCGTGACCTTGCGCCACGCGTCGCCCTCGCGCTTGGCCTCGCGCACGCCGAGCTGGGCGACGATGCGCTCGGGGTCCGTCGGCAGGACGTCGCCGTTCGGGGTGCGGGCGCCGACCAGGGAGACGGTGACCGAGCCCGTGATCGGCGTATCGCCGCCGAAGCTCTCCGCCATGCAGCCGCAGTACAGCGCCCCGGACTGCCACGCGTCCTTCGACGCCTTGCGCAGGAACGCCTCGAAGGTGTCGCGGTGCGGGGCCAGCTCCGGGCGGGCGCGGACCCGGTCGTTGAGCATCTGCCGGATGGCGGCGTCGCGCGACTCGGGACGCACGTCGAACTCCCACCACGTCTCCGGGACCTTGATGCTGAATCCGCCGCGCGCGATGGTCTGCGGTGCTGTGTAGCGGGCCATGGCTGGCACCCTCTCCGTCCCCCGGTGTGGCTGTTTCCCGGCCGCCAGCCTACGGGGCCGTTCCTGGACCACTCTCCGACCGCTCCCCCGGCTACTCCCCGGCGGCTCCGTCGATGCGCTCCCTGAGCAGATCGGCGTGGCCGTTGTGGCGGGCGTACTCCTCGATCATGTGCGTGAGGACGTAACGGAGCGAGTACGTGTCGTCGCGGAAGTCGACGGTGACGTCGAGGGAGTCCATGGCCTCCACGACGGCCCGGGAGCGGGCGCATTCGGCGTGCCAGACCTCGAAGGCCTCGTCGGGGTCGGCGTCGGCGACGTCGAAGTCGGCGTACTCGCCGGGGACCCGGCCCTGCCAATTGGCCCTGAGCGCCTCGCCGTTGAGCACGTTCCGGAACCAGCTGCGCTCGACTTCGGCGAGGTGCCGGACCAGGCCGAGCAACGACATGTACGAGGGCGGCACGGCCCGGTCCTTGAGCTGCTCGGCGGTCAGTCCCGCGCACTTCATCGCGAGGGTTTCGCGCTGGTACTGGAGGAAGGCGGTGAGCGAGACGCGTTCATCTGCTGCGGCGTGCGGGGGTTCGGTCCTGGGACGGGGGGCGGCCACGCGGGCAGGTATCTCGGGCATCGGGCCATCATGCCGAGCGAGTGGCGGGCCGTGCTCGGAATTTATGCGGGCATGGAAACCGGCGCCATTCGTCCGCTCCATGTACGAACTGGCCTAATTTGATCCGGGATATCGGACATCTACGCCCGGTGGGCGAGACATTCCCCGTTCGGCAAAGTTAGCCCTAGCGAAGCCATTGACCACTTCAGCACCTTCGGATGGCTTGTCGAACTGTCGCCCCCATCCGACCCATTGCCGTCTCGCTCACGGCGGCCGCAGCCCTCCTGCCGACGGCGTGTGGAGGCGGGGACGGTGGCGACGGTGGCTCCGGGAAGGACAAGATCGCCGGGGCCGATGAGGGCAGCGGCAAGAAGAGCGAGCCCCCGCACGCGGGGAAGAGCGAAGCCCCGGGGATCGACCGGCCGAATATGAAGCTCCCACGAAGAGACCGCGAGGATCTTCGCGGAACTGACCGAACTCGGCCTGGGCAGCGCCCCGGCCGCCCAGACCTGGAGGGACCTAGTGACCGTCGACCTCTCCTTCTTCCACTCTGAGACCTCTCAGCGGCTGCGCGCGGAGGGCCGCGCCGAGGACATCCTCCGCATCCTCGACCGCCGCGGCATCGAGGTCCCCGACCCCGCACGCGAGCGCGTCACCACCTGCACCGACCTCGACACGCTCGGCACATGGCTCGACCGCGCCCTCACCATCACCACCGCCGAGGAACTATTCACGGAGCCGACGGCCTGAGGGCCTGAAGGCCCGAAGGCACCCGGGTGCCACCGGCCACTCCGTCCCCTCGGCCAGTGGCGACATCTGCTGGCCTCAGCCGATCGGCCCCCAGTCACGCCGCGGCCGCTCCGGCTCCGCGGGGACCGGAGGCGTACGCCTCCGCCCCGACCGCGCATCACTCACCAGCCCGAACAGCAGCGCGACGAGGCCGCCGATCGCGGGCAGTCCAAGGAGCCCCGCGAACCCGATCGAGAACCACCCCTGGCTGTTGCCGCCACTCAGGTCGCGGATCCCGGTGACAGCGAGCGTCGTAACCAGGACGGCCCAAGGCAGCACCCACGGCCAGGGATTGGGCTCAGGAACCGGCTCCGCGCGGCGACCGTCGCAGTAGGCCGCGTACCAGTAACGAGCGCACCACCAGGCGACCGTGAACGTGGACAGCGCCCCGGCCGCGAGCCCGGCACGCGCCCAGGCACCGATGCCGTCGCCGAACGCAACGAAGGTCAGGACCGCCCCGACGAACGCCATGAAGAAGAACAGCGTCATGCCGACAACCAGACGGTGCCGACGGCTGCCGTCAAGGGCCCGAGGCGAGATGTACATGACGACACCCTAGGGGCGCTTCCCGCCGGCGCGACCATGGCACGGTGTTGCCCCGCACACAACCGCGTACCGCATGAACACCGCTTGGGCCGCGACAAGTGCCGTACAGATCACGCGAGTACCGTTTAACTTGCGACGGCCGCTCCCGGCTCGCACCCGGCCCCGATGCCACGTACAGCCACGGCGGCCGCCACGCGCACCCCAGGGAACCCCGGCATCTGGCAACCGCGTGACGTCCACGCTGGCGGCGGAGTCGAGAAGCACAACGGCACGGGACGTCAACTGCCCTTGCCCGCTCGTGTTCCTCACCTCACGCCCCAGCACACATATACTACTTGCCTAGTTTTGCCCGACTATTGCTCCTGGCGGAACCAGTAACCCCCCAGATAACGTCGAGCCGTTGGGGACACCCTCGCCCCAATGAGCTCAGGAACCACCAAGGAGCAGGCCCGTGGGCTTCAAGGGAATGGACGACGTCCAGGCACCCAAATTGGCGGCTGCCGTCGACGTCATGGGAGGAACTCTCACCATCCAAGGCGGCTTGATTAACGGAATTCTGGAGAAATGGAACGCCAAGGCCGAAGGAGTTTCCTCCTTCCCCAAGAAGGCGTCCTGGGCAACAGACGAAGCAAAGGACATCCGACGCCGTCTCGGAATCGCCAAGGACGACCCGGAAGCCGTCCTCACCTTCGCCAGTCTCGCGGGCGCCTTGGAGACCTGGAAGGAATTTCAAGAGGGAACGCTCAAAGACATCAAGACGCCTCTCAAAATCCTCAAGATTCCCACGGCCATAGAAGCCTCGATGCACCTCTACGCGCGATGGCAGCAGGGGCAGAACGTCGCGGGCGCGCGGGCTGTCTGGGAGCTCAACAAGTACTTCGGTTCGTCGGCCGACCGCATCAAGGCGAAGCGCGGCGAGCTCCTCAGAGAACTCCTCAAGGACCAGAAGATCCGCAACTGGTACAAGGAGCCCTGGAAGTGGCAGCAGGCGGTCCGACGCACTGCCATGCGCCTGAAGATTCCGTTCGCGGAAAAGCTTTTCAAGAACGCCCCGGGCGTAGGCAAGCTCGCGACTCGCGTCTTCCTGCCGCTAAGCGTCCTCCACGGCGTCAAGCAGATGTTCCTCCCGGATCACAAGGGCGCGTACGGCGTAGCCGACCGCGGCATGGGATTCCTAGAGGCGGGCGGCGCCGCTGCCGTCCTCGGCGGCGCAAGCGCCGCCACGGCGCTGGGCGCCTCGGCGACCGTGGCGGCCGCGGTGCCCGTCGTGGGCTGGGTCGCGCTCGGTGTGGCCGGTGCCTATTTCCTTGGAAGCTGGGGCTGGGACAAGTGGGGCGACGACATCAAGTCCGGCGCCAAACACGCCTGGAACGCCACCAAGGAGTGGGGCGGAAAAGTCAAGGACAAGGGCAAGGAAATCGTTGACGGCGCCAAGAGCGCGGTCACCAACCTAGTACCCAACGCCGTCAAGAAGTACAAATTCTGGTAACGAGCAGCGAGCATCGGAAAAACCATCATGCAAAGCAGCAACAAAACTCCTGGAATCGGCGCCAACATCGACGTCGACCTGGACATGGAGCTCCAGGAGTTCCGGGGCATTCTGGCCGAGGCGCTCGCCGAGGGTGGCACGCAGCCCCTCCTCCGTCTCACGGACGAGGAGATCGCGGTCCTCGACCCGGACTCGCTGACCGAATGCGTGGCACCGACTCCCCACATCGGTGAACTCTCTGCCCAGGAGCGGGAGTGGGCGTACGCCACCGCCCTGCGCTCCCTCGTCTCTCGCGAGGCCGTGGAGATCGCCAACATCGAGGAGCTCGACGCGGTCCTGCGCTCGGCGGAGTCGAACCCCGAGAGCGCGAACACCCCCTCTGGTGTGGACGCCGACATGCGCATCGCCCCCGAGGTCAGCCTCGCCCTGGCCCTGCGCCGAACTGCCTCCCGTGCGCTGGCGGTTGAGCAGCACACCTCCAGCGGCGCCACGCACATGCTGGTGTACGTGCACGGCGAGGACCTCTACCTGGTGGAGCGCGTCACCTCCGGCGGCTTGCACATGTTCACCCTGGCCGCCTCCGCCAAGGACGCGGCGGACATGGTGCTGCTGTTCGTCGACCCCTTCGAGGTCGCCGACAAGGACGGCCGCACCCTGCAGCTGACCCCGGAGCAGATCAGCACGGAGAACGTCGACACCGCTCTCTCCAAGGCCATCAACAACGCCCTGGTGGTCGGCCAGACGGTCCTGCTTTCCGATGCCCCGGGTCCGCTGCTGACCACGTATGCGACGGAACAGGCCCTGTGGACGGTGTACGTCGAGAAGCCCAACGCGCCCACCGGCATCCAGGCGCGTCCTGTCGGCAAGAACACCCTGCGCAAGATGATGACCAACCTGATCACTCAAGGCTGAGGAAGGCCGCACGATGTCACGTGAGAGCGATTGCCGTGAGGACGTACGCAAACTCAAGCAGTACGCGGATGAATTGGAGCGCTCCGTCGACAACGTCCAGACCCTGTGTGGCACAGACACCTGGAAGGGCCCCAAGAGCGAGCGCTTCCGCCATGAGTTCGCCGGCCACAAGAAGCAAATCAAGGATGCGGTCGCCAGCGCCCGCGCCGCGATAGACAAGGCTCTCAAGCGTGTGGAGCAGGAAGAGGAAGAGAAAAAGAAGTCCGGAGCCGGAAAGTAGACCGCACCATGGCCAACCGACAGCGCACCCCCACACAGTCCCGCAGGGTCACCGCTGCCTGTCTGGACGCCCTCCTGGCCCTCCTCTGCGGTCTCGCGGCCGGAGCCGCGGCGGGCGTCAAGGTGGTGGACGGAGTCGCTGAAATCCGCATGCAGTCCCCGACGGTGTGGGCCGCGGCCCTCGGCGCGGTGTTCGGGCTGTCCTTCCTCAATCACGTCCTGCTCACCTTTGCGACCCGCGCAAGCCTCGGAAAACTCCTCATGGGCGTACGGGTGGTCCGCACCTCCGACGGCGGCCGCCCCACTCTCCTCCGCCTGCTCGGCCGCTGGCTGTTCGGCTTCTACTGGATGGTGGTGTTCGTCCCCATCCACGTAGCCACGGACAGCGACGTGGAGCAGCAGGACGCGGTGGGGCTACGGATGGTGCGGCGGAGAGCGGCTCTTTCCTGACGCGAACTCCAGCAGTTCCTCAGCAATTCCGATCCGTCACGCCGACACCAGGCCGCGCGTAGCCCTCGGGAGTAACTGTGGCGATCAGCACTCAAGCCGGCAGCGTGAGGCTCGGCCTCGCCGCATGCACAGCGGCCCCAACGCCGTACGAGATCCCCATACTCGATGTCAATCAACTACCCGCCCCACCCCCGAGTCGGCAGCGCGATAGGCCGCAGCGGCTTCACTCATCTTCCGCCGCATCTCTGCGGTCTCCTCGTCCGTCACGTCATGCCCGAAGCGCTCCGCGAGCACCGCGCGCGTGCGGTCGGCGCGCTCCTGAATCTGCTCAGGGTTGAGCATCTGAGCAGCCAAGTCCTGCATCGGCGCACGGAGAGAGATCCCGCGCGCCTCTGCGACAGCAGCGAACTGGTCACGCACCTCGACGGGTACGCGGATCGTGACATCGGCTATGCGGAGAGCATCCGTCGCGCATGCACTCTTCGTCACGCGATCGGCGAGAATCACCTGTCGGTGACGTAAGAACCCATGCCGCGAGTGGTGGCGATGAGGCCTTCCTCGCGGAGGGCGACGGTGGCTTTGCAGACGGTGTCGCGGGCGGCACCGAACTCCCGCTCAAGCCGCGCTTCGGGGATCAGTCCGCGCACGGGGCACTCCCCTCTGGCGATCCGCCTACGGATCCCCTCACCGAAGACCGCTAGCCCTGGTCATCCGCTTGAGTCTCACCACACGGAGCCACGTACGTCCCTCGCTGTGGAACCGTGAAAACCAAGCCCTCTTCGACGAGTACGGCGATCGCCCTTCGGACCGTGGTCCGAGCCAGCCCGTACTGTTGCACGAGCTGGGACTCGCTGGAGATGGGCCTGTTGGGCAGCCAGTCCCCACGCTCGATCCGGGCCCGCAGAATGCCCGCGAGCTGACGGTAGGGCGTAACCGGCCCTTCGTGATCAATCTCAGCGTCCGGCTGGTAGTTCATGATCAGGAAGCTACTCGTACAGAGAAGCGCTCTGTCATTGAGATACGTCTCTATACGTAGCGATACAAGTCGAGCTAAGTTGGCCATGCAATACAGACCCCCGCGACCGCTGGAACCGGCCCGGGGGCATGGCCAACGCTGCAGAAGGAGCGTCGACATGCGTGACCTTATCGTCCGATTCCTGGAGTGGGCCCTCAGCGCCCAGACAACGCCAACTCGCGGCCGCCACCGACACGGTGCTGCAACCTCGACGACGCGGATCGCCCCTCCCCCGCCCCGCTTCACCGAACTCCTCGACGGCGGCACCCAACTCCTCGTACGCCCCTCCGCACTTGACCCAGAAGAACTGCGCCGCCAACGCGCACGCCGTCGCGCCCTGTACCTGGCCACGCTCGGCATCGACGTGGGCCCGGACCGCATCCACGGCGTACGGGTGGCCGCCCGGTGAACCCGCGCCCGCCGGTGCGGTGGTGCGCCCGCTGCCAGCGCACCACTGACGCCCCGGTCCTGATCCACGAAGTCCACGCGGCCACGGGCCCCGGCTTCAACGTCTACGCGTGCCCGACCTGCGCCACGCACTACCCACCGCCCACCGACGTACTGGAACTCCTCGACACCACACCCCGCCCCCGGCCTTCCCGGATGACGATCCGCGTCTACCGGGTCAGCGCCGAAGGCGCGGTGACCGAGGACCAAGGCGGGACCCACACCTGGACCGGCAGCAGCATCGACCCACCGCCAAGCACCTCGGCATGCCAGACGTGCACCTGCCCGAGGTGCCGCCCCGTATAGCACCGGCAAACCCACGCTGAACCCAACAACCCCGGCAGCCCCAAGGCCGCCGGGGTCTTCCCCCGCCACGTCCTTCGCGTCACGACACGGTGACAGTCGGCCGGGATGCGGCACCTTGTCCCGCTATCGACCCTGGCGGATCAACAACCCCACGGATAGCGTCGGCCCGTTGGAGACACCCCTCGCCCCACCGGGAGCCGACCGTGAACCGCCGCACCATGCCCGTCACCGCCGCGCTCGCCGCGACCGCAGCCCTGCTCCTGACGGGCTGCGGCAGCGGGGACGACGGCGAATCCGAGGACAAGATCACGGGCGCCGATCAGGGCGACGCGAAGTCGGCGTCCCCCAGCAAGTCCGCTGCCGACAGCGTCGACCGCCCGAAGATCACGCTGCCCAAGGACGACGTACTCGTCTTCGAGGGCAGCAAGACAGGCGACGCGAACAAAGACGCGGTGCTTGCCGACAACGCGGAACGGCTCCGTGCCGTCGATGCCGCGATCATCCAGAGTGACGCAAAGTACGCGCCGGTGTACTTCTACTCCACCGGCGACGCGGCCAAGACGGCAGCGGAGTCCATCCAGAGCTACGTCGACGACGACCTGTCGGTCACCGGGACGGTCCGCTACTTCGACCGCACGGTCGCGTTCCGCGAGGACGGATCAGCGCGCCTCACGTACTGCAGCGACGAGTCGAAGGGCTTCGCCAAGGAACGCAAGACCGGCAAGACGCTCAAGACCAAGGCCGACAAGAACTCGTACGTCTTCTACGACACACGCCTCGACCGCAACGCGAAGGGCGTGTGGCAGACCACCGCAGTGACATCCAACAGGGGGGCCGCGCAGTGCCAGCCATGACGACGACCACGGGAAGCGCAACCTGGCGACGGGCCGGGATCGTCGCCACCATCGCCTGCCTGGCACTCGCGCCGGCGGACGCCTTCGCCGCCCGCCCTGGTGACAAGGACGAGGGCAAGGTCGAGCAGTCCGGCGAGAAGAACAACGACGAGCTCGCCTCCGTCATCCGCTTCGACCTGTCCCACAACGGCACCGGCCCCTCCAGTGGCCCCATGACGGTCCAGTCCTCCAACTGGACGCCACCGCCGTGCTGGTACGAGCCCAAGTACACGCCGGAGCAGCTCAAAGCCGACCACATGAAGACGAAGAACCTCCCGCACGCCAGCGGGCTCGGGGAAGCGGTCGCCGCCTTCGAGAAGCACTACGTTGAGGGCCACCCCTACAAGAACTACAACATGGCCAAGAAGGGCAAGGGCATGTTCTGGGACCGCGCCGCCCTCCCCTACGAAGAAGGCGGCGACATCTTCGCCTGCAAGAAGCCGCCCTTCTGGGTCGACAACGGCGAGCCGCCGAACGTCGAGAACGCAGTCACGCCCGAGGTCTTGGCCGAACTCGCCTACGCGAAGATCAAGATCCCCGGCACCAAGGTCACCCTCGCCCCCGAGAACGTCACCAAGGTGAACCTCCACACCTGGGCCTGGCTCGACAAAGCGAAGTTCAAGCCCGTCTCGGTCACCGCCTCACTCAACGCGGGCGGCCAGAACATCGAGGCCACGACCACCGCGGAGCCCCAGTCCCTCAGGATCGAGCCAGGCACGGACGACGCGGAGACACACCCAGCCTCTGGGGACTGCACGATCAACAAGGACGGCAGCATCGGCTCCCCATACGTCCGGGGCAACGCGAAGAAGATCCCACCGTGCGGCGTGACCTACCTTCGCTCGTCGGGTAACGGAACGTACGAACTTAAGGCCACCATCACGTGGAAGGTCACCTGGAAGGGCACAGGCGTCCCCGGCGGCAAACTCCCCGACGGCACCTTCGGCACCACCCAGGACGTCACCGTCGAGGAAGTCCAGGCCATCAACCGCTGATCGGCTGACGTGGGCGGTCATGTCCCAACCGGGCAGCAGAACTACGCAGGGTGCGTAGCACGACCCATCCCTGATCTGGGAGCGGAGAAAGGCAGAGTCCCGTGAGCGGCTTTAGCTCTTGGTCCCGTAGACAGCGTCAGGCGATAGTGGGTGCCGGGGTGGTCCTTGCGGCTCTTGCCGGGATCATGGTCCATTACGCGACATCCGATGACAAGACTCCGCTGAACGTCGACTTCGTCCTGGGCGGCGGAACCGACGTCACTGGAAAGGGCGACCAGTTGGCGATTCAAGGGAACTTCCGTGGGCTCGCCGCCGCCCCTGATGGCACCATCTACTTGTTCACGCAGGAGGACGACAAGTCGGACAACGGAATGGTGATGTGGCGCAAGAAGAGCTCCGGTGCCGCTGAACGCATCAATATTTCCGGAATGAACGAGGTAACGGCGAACCAGGCAGCTGTTGCGCCCGATGGATCGGCGTATCTGGCGACCGCAAAGGGCTTGTGGAAGGTCAGTCCGGACGGCAAGGCGACAATAGCGGTTAAGGGCGACTGCAAGACCCCCGACCCGTTGGTTACCGCAGTGAAGAAGTTCTGCGCTCAGCAAATCACCGGGGTAGCCCTTGACGAAGACGGCTCTATCTACATCGGTGACCAGGTTGTCTGGGGGGACGTTGCCTCCTACGTACACAGGATCGACGGTGACTCAATCGAGCTGGTGGCAGGACGTGCGCCCAAGCGAGGCGAGTCCTACAAGCGCTCCAACCAAGCGGTGAAGAATGGCACCAATCCAGCGACAGGCACGAAAGCGAAGGACGTACTGGTTCCCGAGACGATCAACTCAGGCTGGCTTGCGTCTGGTAAAGACGGTATCTACTGGAGGACCGGTCCAGGGATCGTCAGGATCAACGACGACAGAACCCTGAGCCCGTTCGTGGCGTCAAAGGCACCTGACAAGATTGGCGAAGTGCAAAGTCCCTTCACCAGCGTTGGCCGAGCTCTTGATGCGAAGATTCCGCGCAGTGTCCAGGACCATGCGGGAGGCCTGGCCGCCATCCCTGGGCGAGGCGAGGTCTACTACGCCGATCCGAGCGAAACGGGGGTCACTCCTACCTTCGAAGGCGACTTCAGCTGGCATGGAGTCACGTCCGGCTCGCAGAAGAAGCTCCTGGAATCGTCCGCCTCCGGGAGTGTCGTCTATCGCGTCGCCGATGGGGAGCTGGCCCCGGTCATCGCGGGGGTACAAGCCTTGGCGACCTCGGACAACAGCCTGTACGTCGCCGTGGAGTCCGACGGCGGGGAAAGGAGCGGCCCGGAGGACTGGGAAACCGCAGTGCTCCGGGTCCGCCTTCCCAAGTGAAATGACAGTCGGTCGAGTGAACTGACGCCTTCTCCGAGTCAGTTCACTTGGCCGACCTGTCCAGCTTCCGCTCCTGCGCGTCCACGATCTCGCGCGGCACGGCCACGAACTTGTGCGCGAACTCGTCCTCGGCCGAAATGCTGGTCAGGCAGGCGCCGTCCTGCGTCACCACGTAGCGAACCTTTCTACCCATCTGATACTCCAGCGAGAAGTCCACGCCGTTGTCACCGAGGCTGGACTCGTTCGCCGTCACGCTGCCAATCTTCTTGGCCGGGCCGGAAAGGCTGGTGTCGAAACCTGAACCGCATGCGGTGATCGCCTTCTTCAGGTCCTTCACCGACTGCTCGGCGACCATCTCCGACGTAACACTCGAGAGCACGAGCCGGTAGGCCACAGTGGGCTTCCGTGAACCTTCTGGTGTCTTGACGATGCTTCGGCTCGCGAGCCGCTTGTCGTAAGCCGAGGCTTCGGGGTACATCACGTTGACGATGGGCTGGCAGGACTTCTTGGCGGCCCAGGCCGGGCCGCCGCTACCGCTGCCGACTGATGTTTCGCGAATCGTGTAGCCCGACACATCTCCCGGAGCCAGGGCGGCACTTGAGATTTCGGCCTGGGCCAGGGGTTTGGCACCCGCCGAGTCAGCCCCCTTGTCGTCGCCGCATGCCGCTGCGGTCACCAGCACCGTGGTCGTGCAGAAGGCCGCGGCAATCCGCTTCCCAGTAATTCCCCGGACAATGACCCGAGTCGTCATCACGTACACCTCAGTTCGTTCCAGCGGTTACAGCAGAATGCCTACGAGTCCTGTCCCGGATAGTCCCGCGCGTTCCGTCCAGTCGAGTACTCCGGCCAGATCGCGGCAACGACAGCGGGGTCCTGGAGCCACTTGCTGTAGGCCGTACGCTCAGCAGTGGACATGTCGGAGACATCCTTGATGTTGCCCTTCTTGTCCAGGAAGTTGCCGTCGCCTTTGGCGTAATCCTTGACGTCGCCCGTGTACTCCCGGGTCGTCTTCGGGCCCCCGTCCTTGCCGTCGGTCTCGATCGTGACGGGCTTGATTCTGTCGTGCTCACGGGCCGCGTCCGCGTTGTTCTGGTAGTCGGTCTGCCAGGAGAAGTCGGCCGTGTTCTCCTTGACGCCCTTGAAAGCCTCTTTGAGGCCCTTCGGGGCGTCGTTCTCGTCGACCTTCACGAGATCCTTGATCCAGCCAGTGGCGATCCCTTGGCCAAGGCCGTAAGCGACACCGATAGCCGCACCCTTAGCACCGGCGATGCCCGCTCCACCCGTAGCACCCATGGCCACGTCACCCGCTTTATCGATAACGCTCGCACGGAAGTTGTTGGTGTCCTGGACCCATTTATCAATGTCCCCCTCAAGCTCGGTGGACGCCGTCTTGAAGGTCTCCTGGTAGAACTCCTGCATCATGCCGCGCTTCATGGAATCGAAGGAACCGGCGTCCTTGTTGCTCTCGTGCGTAGAGTACGAGTGGTCGAGGGCCTGCTTGTCGTACGACTGAAAAAGGGCACTGATCGTGCCTGCAGCCTTGGGGTCACGTGCTGATTCCTCCATGAGAGATCGCCACAGACTTTCTGACGCCTCAAGGCCGGGGCGCCCTCTGTCCTGACCCTTGAGGTAGTCCTGGAGGTTCCACTTGGTGGTTTCCGCGTACTTTGCCTCACCCTTGGCCTTGACGTCGCTCCCCCAAAGGGAGTTGCCGGTCGGGGAGGTCACCCCATATTGAAGGTCCTTCCAGTACGCAGTGATAATGCCCGCGTATAGGGCCTGCGTACCGTCGATCGGATGCATGCCCTTGGTGTCTTTACCGTTCCGGTGCTGATAGTTGTCGAAGAGGATCCGCGCCGTGTTCTTCTCCGCCAAGGACGGGTTCCTTTCCTTGAGCGTCACCGTTCCGGCGTTGACCATTCCGAAGAATGCTTTGCCTCGATCTTTTGGCTCATCCACCTGCCATGGACCCGTGTGGTAGAACGACTTCTGCACGAAGTCGTAATTGTGGTCGACAAATTCGCCGGATGCGTCGGGGCTGTAGGAGATGGCATCGAACAGCTGCTGATAGTTATCCTTGCCCCACTCACCCTCCCCCATCCCTCCGTTACCGAAGAAGCGGAGCTCGTCCGTCTCGCCCTGCTTGCCCTTCTGGAAGACCCGGTCGCCGAAGGCGACAAGGAAGTCCTTGTCATGCGAACCACCTTTGAGGAACGGGGTCAGGCGGTCTGGCCTGAAGCCTTCAAACTTGTCCGACGACGCGTTGTCGAACCACTTGTTCCACGCCTGCTGTTTAACCTTGGCCGACTTACCCTCGAAGGCCACCTTGGTGAAGGTTCCAAAGGTTTCCGCGATGACTTGGCGATCCTTCACTCGTTGTTGCGGGTTATCCTTGTACTGATCATTGAAACGGTCGCCCATCTCATTGGACAACAGCAAAAGGTTCCGCGAACCAACTTCGCCATAGAACGACTTGATGTAGTCCGCGTCCGCCTTGTTAGCACGAAGATCGGCAAACATCTCCGGGGCGATGCCATCCCCGTTCTCGATCCTCTCCTTGAACTTCTCGCCCAGCTTCTTGCCATCGGCCTCTGACTTCTTCGTGGCACCGACCATGCTCTCCTTGATCTGCACCATGCCCTGGTAGCCGTGGCCGTACTTCTGATCCTCGGCGATGGAAAGATGGTGCCGGCGCCTGAGCATGGGGATTTCCTTCTCCGCCCAGCCGGCGATGGACATCAGCTCGGTCAGCGGCCCGGTACCGACGCCGTACCGTTCGAAACTCGACTTGATCCATGACGCGCTGGATTTGAGTCTCTCCTGATCCTTGTTGAGCGAGCTGATCGTCTTAGCCAGTTTCTCCGGGTCGATGCCGGAGAATCCGTCGCCGCCGCTACTGCCCATGATTTCTCCCCGTTCAGACTGACTCTTGCTCAGCTCATCAACGATCAGCGCCAGCAACGTCCGTGGCCGCAGCGGCTACATGTACTGCATTTCCTTGTTCATTATCCTCGCAGTGGAAGCGGAGACCTTCTCCGGGAGTTCATCGATTCGCTTCTGTACCGCCGGGATGAGTTTGTCGATCTCTCTGATCATGCGGCCGCGGTTGCCCTGAACCTCGTCATGCCATCTATTGGCCGTTTTGCCGACCCAGGACTTACCGGTCTTGCCGTCTCCGCCCACGTCCTGAGTTGCCGCCTTCAGGCACTTTTTGAGCTCTTTGACCTCATCTACGAGATTGGTCTTCAATGTCTCAAGGCGAGCCCTATAAGGGTTATCGACCTTCGGCTCTTCGTCCGCACCCTTGCCCTTGTCGTCCGCCCCCACTGCCCCTCCAGCGTTGCGTCAAGCTATTGTTGGCCAGATTTCCCAGGTTGATGCATGTCGAGAATACGGAGCGCCCAAGGCCCCGAGCAAGGGAACTTCGGGGCGGCGCCGGGCGGATGACGACGATCGACCCATTGCGATAGCATCGGCCCCGGCGGGCGGACTGTTCGCCTGGCTTTCGATACACGGGGAGGCACGCCATGGGAATTAAGGGCGCAGACACTACTCGACTCCGGAGTCTTTCCGGGACCTTCAAGACTCAGCATGGCAACCTTGATGATCTGATCCGTGCCATTTCGACGGGTACGAGCCACAGCGAGGAGTTCTGGAAGGGCCCCCGAGCCAACCGATTCCGGGAGGAATGGGACAAGCTGAAGCCTCAGCTGAAGAACTTCCTGACGTCTCTTGAGAATGCCCGCAAGGAGACGCACGACGCCGCGCAGGCGAACGACAACGCCAACGACTAGTAGCGACTGGTCAAGCATGGCTTGCTGAGCCTTAGTTGCGGGTCGGCCGACCCTGCTTCGAGCCACAGCCTCAAGTAACGCATCCGGGCCGCGCAGTCGATCGACTGCGCGGCCCGGATGCGTTTGCTCCGTTCCAGCCCTCAGCCCGGCAACACCGCCTGCGCAGGCATCACTTCACCGCCCTGCACCAGAAGTCCACGTCCGGTCGGTCCACCGGTAGCGCTGTTCGAAGTGATCCGGATGTTGAACATCTCCCCGTCCGCCGAGCCCTGTGGTGAAAGCAGCAGACCGTTGCGGGACCGACGTGCCTGAACCACGAAACCGCGGTACTGCGAGGAGAGAGTGTCCACCGCGCCCGCCGCGATCACGCCGAGGCCGCCGTCCATTCCCCGGCGGATCTCTTCCTCCAGAGCCTCATCCAGCGGGGTGTCGTAGATCAGCTCCGCGTCGTCCACCACGATGACGTACGGGCCTCGCGCGCTCTGGGTCAGCTCCTCCAGTTCGTCGCTCGAACTCTCGCTGTCGAGTGTCCCCAACACACCGCTCTCAGCGACGAGTTCACGCAAAGGTGATCGCCTCGGCGTCACCAGAATGACCTCCGTACCGCGGTGCAGCAGCGACATCGTCGCCGCAACCAACGTGCTGGACCGCCCCGACTTCGGCGGGCCCGAGATGACGAAGCCGGGACCAGACTCCTCCAGGTCCATGCCGAGCGGCGACAGTTCGTCGCCACCGGCCGCGAAGAGCGCCCACAGTTCCGACGGCGGGGTGAAATCGGGCTGCAGCGCCATGGCCTCGGAGGCCGTGATGCGGGCCGGCAGGACATCGACGCGGATCGGGCGCTGGTCAGGACCCGGGCGGTCGTGCATCTGGGCTGCCACCCGCGCGACCTCCTGGAGCGCCGCCACTTGCGCCTGACCGTTCGGGTTCTCGGCGAGAAGCGCGATCTGGCTCTCCCTGACTCCGTCGTCGGTCGCCTTGAGGGCCCGGCCCGATGGCACTTCCTTCGGTACGTCCTTCGGCATGATGCCCGCGAACGAATAGTCCTGTGGGTCGGCGAGCCTCAGGACAAGGCGCTCGGCAAAGGAGCTGGCGATCTCGCCCATGAGGCCGCTCCGGTCCGTCGCGAGGACGACCTTGACGCCGACAGCAGCGCCCTCACGGAAGATCCGCTTCGCCGCCTCGACGAGGCGTCCGTAGTCGTAGTTCTCGAAGGCGAGCCGGAACGCGTCCCAGCCGTCGATCAGGACAACCATCCACGGCAGCCGTTCCTCGGGGCCAGCCGCCGCGCGCTGCTCTGCCGCGCTGGACTGGCCCTTCTCGGCGAGCAGGAGCTGGCGTCGTGCGACCTCGTCGAGAAGCCTGCCGAGCAGCCGGTCGACGCGCGCCGTCTGGTCCCGGGTCACCACAGCACCGCAGTGCGGAAGAGCGGTCAGCGGTAGCAACGCGTTGGCGCCGCAGTCGATGCCGTAGATGTGGACGTCGCTGGGGCCGCAGTTCTGTGCGAGCGCGCCCGCCACCGTACGCAGGGCGGTGGAGCGACCGGAGCGGGGGCCGCCCGCGATCATCAGGTGCTCGCCGTCCGCCAGGTCGAGTGCGAGCGCGGCGCGCGCCTGCTCGGCCGGCAGGTCGGTGAGGCCGAAGCGGACGGGCCGTACCGAGTCGGCGCCGACCGGCGGCGGAGGCAGCTCGGGCAGCTCCGAGATCTGCACCTGGGTGGCGATCGGCGGCAGCCAGGGGCTGCGGGGCGTAGCGCAGCCCAACTGCTTCGCGCCGTCGGCGATCGCGTCCACAAGGACGGCGAGGTCGGTGACCAACGTGCCATCATCGCCGTCGTCCTGGGCCTCGCGTGGCGGCGGATGCCCGTAAGCCGTCCAATTCAGCGGATTCACGGTGACCTGCGGTGCCGCGTCGAGCCCAGGACGGCGGCCACCGATGCGGGCGGTCTGGACACCGACGAGGGACTGTGCACCGGAGCGTACGTAGCAACGGCCCGGTGTGGCCTTGGAGATGTTGCCGGAGTCGGCGGCATCGATGACGTCGCGGGACTCCTCGCCGTTGGTGACACGCAGCGCGATGCGGAGATTGGTGTTGGCGCGGATGTCTGCGCTGACGACACCCGCGGGGCGCTGTGTGGCGAGCATCAGGTGCACGCCGAGGGAGCGGCCTCGCCGGGCGATGTCGACAAGGCCCGCGATGAAGTCCGGGAGCTCAGCCACCAGCGAGGCGAACTCGTCGATGACGAGCATGAGCCGTGGCATGGGCTCCAGTTCAGGGCGCAGCCTGCGGGCGTCGTTGTAGTCCTCGATGTCCTTGGTCTCGGCCTCGAAGAGGATCTCCTCGCGGCGCTTCAGCTCGGCGGCGAGCGAGGCGAGCGCGCGCTCCGTCAGGTGGGCGTCGAGGTCGCTGACCATGCCGACGGTGTGCGGGAGCCGCGCACAGTCCAGGAAGGCGGATCCACCCTTGTAGTCGATGAGGACGAAGTTCAGGGCGTCCGGGGTGTTAGCGACCGCGAGCGAGGTGATGATCGTCTGCAGCAGCTCCGACTTACCGGCACCGGTGGTACCGGCGATCAGGGCGTGCGGTCCGTCGCGCCGGATGTCCAGGACGAACGGTCCGTCGGCGGCCAGGCCAATCGGCGCCGCCGTGGTCGATCCGCCTCGCTGCCAGATCCGGGCGATGTCCGCGCCGGTCGGGTTCGGCATTTCCAGGAGGTTGAGCAGCCGGGCGGCCGTGGGCAGCGCGCTGTCGGCGTCGTCGCGGCTCACATCGCGTACGGGGGCCAGGGCGCGGGACACCCGCTCGCACCAGGCGGTGGAGACCTGGTCGGCGAGGATCTGGCCGACTGCCTCATATCCGTACCCGCGCAGGTGGACGCGGGTCGGTGAGTCCGGGGTCCAGCAGACAGCGGTGCGGCACTCCTCGGGTAGCAGCCGTTCGTCGGCGTCGACGCACAGTGCGAAGATCCCGACTGCCGGGCCTTCCTGAAGTAGCTGCGGGACGCCGGGCACACGGCGCAGCAGCCGCGCGCCGTCGAGGACGAGCAGCACCTGGGAGTCGGGGCGCAGCGCGTTGAAGCCCCCCTGGTCCTTGGCCGCCTGCTGGCGGCGCTGGAGTTCGTTGAGAAGCTCGGTGACGCGGCGGGAGATGGACTCGGCGTCGGTTCCCACCAACGCGACGCAGTTCTGGCCCTGTTGAGGGCTGGTGTGCGGGAGCCACTGGGTCCAGCTCCAGTGTTCCGCCGCATCCTGCTCCGAAGAGAGGACCACCAGGGAGAGATCGCGCGGGCTGTGCAGGACTGCGGCCTGGGCGGCCAGCCACCGGGTGGTGGACACCGCGCGGGACCGGTCTCCGGCGACGCCGACAACACCGAGCTCCGCGAAGGGCAGCGTCAGCGGGACGTTGGTCACCACCGGCGGCTGCGGCTCCTCGTCCTCCTCCACCATGGCGCCGCGGGCGTGGGCCAGGTCGATCTCGGCACGTAGATCGCCGAAGCCCACCCGCAAGTGCATCGCGTCAGCGTCTGTGATCCGCCGCTCCCACAGGCGTCGGCGCGGCCCGGTGGCGAACAGGAGGAGCTGTCCCGGGTCCGGGAACGCCTCGCGGCGGCGACGCTGGTCGACCTCGCTGAGCCGCTCCACCTCGGCCTCATGGTCGGCCATGGCCTTCTTGTACTCCTTGAGGGCCGCGCCGTACTTCTTCTTGCCGTGCCGCCGGTCGCTGTACCACTGGCCGATCATCATGAGCGGCGACATCAGGCAGAAGAGGAGGAAGTAGACCGACTTCATCATGAAGTACATGCCCACGCCGAAGAAGAGCGGCAGGAGCATCGAAAGCAGCTGGAACCTGTGCGCCTCGTCCTTCTTCGGCTCCACCGGAACGAGCAAGCGGGGATTGGCCCGTGGCGAAGTCAGGCGGGGCGGGCGGTTGTAGGCAAGGCCGCCTTCTCCCGCGGGCGACAAGTGGGCGTCTGGTGCACCCACTTCGGAGAGGCTGAAGAGCGATTCTCCGGACTTCAGGAGTGCGCCTGGCTGCCACTCTCGCGAGCCGATCACCGACTCGTCGTCGAGGGCGAGCGCGACACCTTCGTACGGGGCGATCTCCACCCGCCCCTTGATGTCGACGATCACCCGCACCGCATGCTGCGCCAGGTAAGGGTCCTCGACGGCCAGCGTCGCACTGGGCGTGGAGCCGATGGTGCTGACTCCGGCGTTCAGGCGGGCCACGCGTCCCGCACCCGCACCACCGCTGACCGTGATCTCGTATCGGCCCGCAGGCTCACCGTCGGCCATGAAGGGCCCGATGGCGTCGTCGGTGGTCAGGCGTACTCCGTCGCGGAGTGCCCCACCGATCCGCGCCTGCGGGTCCCAGAACCTCCCGTCGACCCAGAGGCCGGCGCCGGTGGAGACCTTCTGCGCTTCCCACGACGGAGTACGGCCGGGGAGCGGATTCACCACCTCGGGGGCCTGGAAAGACATGAACGCCCGTGGGTCACCCAGCCGCTCCACCGCCGCGGCCACTTCGGCCGCGGTGCTGCCCTCGTCGATGTTGATCAACGCTTCCTGTGGTGCGGCTCCTTCCCGGACCACGGTCGCCCGCACTCGCATCGGTACGCGCCCCTCCCGCTCAGCTGTCGTGTGTATCGCGTGTCATCAGGTGTTCGGTACTTCCTCTACCGCAACCCCGGGAGCAAACGTTCCCAAGGCTTCGGCGAGACGTCTACGGTCCAGCTTCCACAGGTTGATGTGCCTGCTCGCCAGGAAGACGTCGTGGTCGACGTGCGGTGCAAGACGACTGGTCTGCTCCCGACTCAGTCGAGAGTTGGCTCCTGGAAGCTGTGGCGCGCCCGGCCGGCGGCGCAGGCCCACATAGTCCATGGGAGAGAGCCCGGCCGTCTTCTGCTGCCACAGGAGCACCGCCTGGATGTCCCCCCAGGGAACGAAGGCTGTCTGCCGCGCGTACTTCGCGGGAGCACCCCCCAAGGTCACTCCTTGGTCGTCGACGCGAAACGCGACGAGGCGGCGCGCCACAGCGCCACTCAAGAGCTGGATCGGCGTCCAGGTGTAGTGGACTTCATACGCTGGGAAGCGATGTGCAGGCATGGGCGGATCGTAATCCTTGATGCTCGCCGACCGTAGCCGGGTCCGCATCACACAGCCGGTAAGGCATAGATCTCAGACCCGTGCGTGGCCAGCAGACGGTTCCCTGAAGCCGCCAAGTGCCACGGCGCACCCGGGGTCTTGTTGTCGTTGTAGTTCCAGCGAGGCTCGCCGTTCTTGGCCTTCAGGGCGACGATGCCTCCTTCGTCCATCGCGGAGGCCCCATAGAGAGTCGGGCCAACCCGCACGAACTCCGTCGGGGCCTGTCGGGCGCCCGGATCTTCGCAGAGCCAGATCTTGCGGCCCGACTTGGCGTTGACCGCCCACACACCTCCGTCGTGATCCCGGACGTAGAGCACTCCCCCGATATATGTAGGGCTGTCGAACCCCCGACGGCCGTTGGGTGGCAACGTCCAGCGGACATCGCCGGAGTCCATGTCGACCCCGGTCAGGTTCTCACCGGGGAGGAAGATCAGACCGTCGGCGGCAGCGGGCGTCCACTGCCAGTCGTCGCCGATCTTGTTGCTCCACAGCTGCTCGCCCGTGCCGGTGTCGCGCACGGTGATGTTCATCTTGGAGTCGGTGTAGATCAGCCGCTTGCCGACCACGGTTCCGTCGACGTCGTAGTCATCGGTGCCCCAGTCCCGCCGCCGCAGCCACGTCTGTCTGCCCGTGCTGTGATTGATGGCGGCGACGGCTGTACGGAAGTCGGTGGCGCTGCGCGATTCGCCGAAGTCCGTCACCGTGACGTACACATTCTTCTCATCGACGGCGATCATGTTTTCCACCTGTAGCTTCTTGCCCAAGCGGCTGCGCCAAGCTTCCCTGCCCGTGCGCGCGTTCAAACCGATCAGCGCGCCGTCGCCCTCGGTGCTGACCATGAACAGCTTGCCCGCGGCCAGCAACAGCGGGGCTCCGACAGGCAGCTCCGCCGCGCTGGTCCAGCGCTTCTTGCCCTGGTCCTTCACGTCGTATGCGATGAACGGATCGGCGCTGATGAGGAGCATGCCCTCATGCGTCAACAACCGCCGCGTGGAACTGATGCTGTCCTCAGCCGTCGATTTGTGCCACAACGGCTGCGGTGCCACTCCGTCGGGGGGAGTAGTGAACTTCTCAGGCTTCACACCGCTCTCGCCGGGCGCGCCAGGTGAAGCAGGCGACCCGTCATCCTTTGAGAGCCACCAGGCGGCACCTCCACCGACGGCGGCCACGCCTACGACGCCCGCCGCCACTCCCAAGATCCTTCGCCTTGAGGTCGAGGCGCCCTCGTTCCGAGGGAGTGCGCCCAACTCGGTTATTCCTGACGCAGGGGCCCCATACTGCGGTGGCCCAGCAGGGAATGCTCTCGCTCCCCCGCTCGGCACATCCACGACCGGCGCAGGCGGCCCGAAGGCGGCTGCCGGGCGGACCGCTGGTCCCTCAGGCGTCTCCAGGTCCAGAATTCCCGCCGCGTGTGTCGCAATCGTCGAAGCCACCGCGGACGGCAGCCAGTCCGCCAGTGCACTGTCCACCCCTTGCGGGGCCAGCGCCGCCACGACCTCCGTGGGAGTGGGCCGTTGTGCCGGGTCCTTCAACAGGCACGCCCTCACCAGTCCCTGGAGGCGCTGGGGGACATCCGTGAGATCCGGCTCTCCATGGACGACCTGATAGAGCATCGCCGCGTGTGAGCTGCCCTCCCCGAAGACATTGCGGCCCGTGGCCGCGAAGGCCAGCACAGCACCCAACGAGAAGATATCTCCAGCAACTCCGACATCTCTCCCCATAGCCTGCTCCGGCGGCATATAGCCGGGCGAGCCAACCACAACTCCAGTCTGCGTCAGACGATTTCCGTCGATCGCCCGCGCGATCCCGAAGTCGATCACTCGCGGACCGTCTGCAGCGAGAAGGACGTTCGACGGCTTGAGATCCCGGTGAATAAGGCCTGATGCGTGGATCTCCGTGAGTGCAGCTGCAAGTCCGGCCCCCAGCGCCACCACGGTGCCTTCGGGCAGAGCCCCGTGTCCGCCGACCACTTCGGTGAGATCAGGGCCCAGAACGTACGACGTGGCGAGCCACGGAAGCGCGGCGTCCGGAGCTGCGTCGACAACGGGCGCGGTGTAACGGCCGGAGACCGCGCGGGCAACCTCGACCTCATGCCGGAACCGAGCCCTGAAGTCCCCGTCCGCAGCGAGATCAGGGCGCACGACCTTCACCGCAACCGTACGACCACCGGGCGAACGGGCGAGATAGACACGGCCCATCCCACCTGCGCCAAGTCTCCGCAGAAGCCGATAACTGCCGAGTTCTCCCGGGTCGTCCGCTTGCAGTGGTTCCATGCTCCCCGCCCCTGTCGTCGCTTCGGCCTGTGCTCCGCTCCTACTCGCGTACACAGTAGTGAAGCGTGAGACGAGGGAAGTCAGAGAGGCGACCGGAGACAGAGCGCAGGGGCGCATACCGGCGTACTCACCCCACCCGCGACAACCGGGCTCTAGGGTCGCCCGCGTCCGGATCGTCCGACGCGTACATGAGGTCCTTGCCGTCCGGGCGCAGATACACCGTGTGAGCCGTCTGCGCGCACTGGCCGCCGTTGCCCTTCGCGCCCTTGCCCGTCGCCACCAGTTCCTTCCCGGTGGCCGACTTCAGGGTGAGGACGTCGGTGCAGGTGTTGCCGATGGGGTCGCGCTGGAGCACCGTGCCGACCCGCTCGCCGGGCTTCGCCTGGCGCAGGGTGACCGTGAACGTGCCCAACGGGATCTTCCCTCCGCTCGCGTCGGCCTCGCCGCTCCACCGGCCGAGGTAGGCCGCGGGGACCTTGCCGGGGCCGGGCTCTGCGGATCCGTCGGCGGGGGTGCTGGGCGTGGCCGTCGCCGCCGGGGGCTGTCCGCCCGCGTCGTGCGACGTGTCCTTGTCGTCCGGCAGCATCCCGAAGACGAACACCGAACCGACCGTGACGGCGGCCAGTGCGCCCGCCACCGCGAGGGCGACCGTGCAACTGACCCTGCGCCCGCGGCCGTCGGGCCCTTCGGGCGCGGAGGTGGCGGCCACCGAGACGGAGAGCCTGCCGGGGGCGGGCTCGGAACGGGGTTCCGGCACCGCGGCGGGGGCCGGGGCCGCGTCGGCGTACGCGGGAGAGGGTGCGGAAGGTCCGGAGGATGCGCACGAAGGGTCCGGCGGCCCGAACGACCCCTCCACGGAAGGCATGTTGAAGGCCACCGGCCCGGAAGCCGCGTCCACGGGCGCCACGTCCGCGCCCGGTCCCGCGCCGGCCCCCGTGTCCAGGTCGAGCAGCCGCACCGCGCTCCGGCTCACCCGCTCCACGACGGGACCCGGCAGCCAGCCCGCCGCCACCAGCGCCGCCGCGCCCTGCGGGGCCAGCCGCCGGGCGAGTTCCTCCGGGCGGGGCCGCGCCGCCGCGTCCTTGGCCAGGCAGGCCGCGGCGAGGTCGCGCAACTCACCGGTCAGCGCGCCCAGTTCGGGCTCCTCGTGGACGACCTTGTAGAGGAGGGCGGCCGAGGAGTCGCCGGGGAAGGGCGACTCGCCCGTCGCCCCGTAGACCAGGACGGCGCCCAGCGAGAAGACGTCCGAGGCGCCCGTGACGCCCTTGCCGAGGATCTGCTCGGGCGCCATGTAGCCGGGCGAGCCGATGGAGACGCCGGTGGAGGTCAGCGAGGCCGTGCCGTCGGTGGCCCGCGCGATGCCGAAGTCGATCAGGCGCGGCCCGTCCAGCGTGAGCAGGACGTTCGACGGCTTCACGTCGCGGTGGACGAGCCCCAGGCCGTGCACGTGCGCCAGCGCCTCGGCGAGCCCGGCCCCGAGGACGCGTACGGAGTGCTCGGGCAGCGGCGCCCCCTCCCGCACCGCCTCGGTGAGCGAGGGCCCGGCCGCGTACCCCGTGGCCACCCACGGCACGGACGCCTCCGGGTCCGCGTCCAGGACGGGCGCCGTCCA
>NZ_LIRJ01000106.1:34202-34351 GCF_001419745.1 Streptomyces silaceus
GCCCATGCCGCCCGAGCCGAGCCGGCCGAGCAGCCGGTAGGGACCGATCGTGGTGGGTTCGTCGGCTTCGAGCGGATGCATGACGTTGGCCTCCCCCATTGGCCGCCCCCGGACACGTGGCCTCCCCGGACGCGCCGCCGGACACCTCG
>NZ_LIRJ01000107.1 GCF_001419745.1 Streptomyces silaceus
CCGGGCTGCTGGGGCTGGCCGCCGCCGTACGGTCCGGGCTGCTGGGGCTGCTGCCCGCCGTACGGACCCGGCTGGTTGTAGCTCATCGCTGGGGTTCCCTCCCGATGCTTATGTGTTCCGAACATCCTGGCGGATACGTGCACGGGGTTGGGGCCCAGGGGCGGATCGATGCGGAGTTGTTGAAGGGCTGTTCCAGAGGGCGGACGTACGAGAGCCCGGGGCAGGCGTGCCGCCCCGGGCCCTTTCTCCGCAAATGCTCCGCTACGGCGTGGGACACGCCCTGCGTCACGCCTTGACGCGTGCCGCCTTGCGCAGGTCCGCCGCGAACGACGCGACGTCGTCCGTGGCCATCCCGCCGCCGCCCTTCATCATCGCGGCCGTGTCGATGCCGAAGACGATGCCGTAGGTGCTGTGGTCGGACCAGATGCAGACCGGCAGCTCCGTCTTCTTGCTGCCCTCCTTGAAGCTCGCGGTCTGGCACTTCATGACCGCGTTGTCGAGGCCGTCGGGCTCCACGGTCTCGGGGCTGCCCTCGAACGCGATCTCCTCGGGGTCGCCGACGTTGTCGCCCGAGCCCTTCTCGGAGTTCTCCTGGGCCTTGGCGAACCCGTCGTCGACGGCCTTCTCCGGGTCCTCGATCTCGCCGTACATGCCCTGGAAGCTCATCTGCTTCCCCGCGAGGGCCTCGCCCGACTTGTACGAGGCGGCCACGTTCTCCGCGTTCTTGATGCCGATCTCCTCGGCGTTCTTCTTGTCGCCGGAGCCGAGCGGGCCGTCGTCGCCCGAGCCGGAGTCGTCGCTCTTCTTGTACGCGCCGACCGAGGCCGGCGGCACCAGCTTGTGCGCCCCGTCGTCCTCGACCGACACCGAGGAGCTGCCGCCGAAGAGGAAGTACGCGCCGACGCCTATCGCGGCGACCACGGCCACCGCGCCGATGATCAGGCCGGTCTTCTTCTTCCCGCCGCCGGCGCCGCCACCGGGCGGCGGGGGCGGCACCTGCCCGTAGGGGCCCTGCGGCGGGACGCCCTGCGGCTGCTGCCCGTAGGGGCCGGGCTGCTGCGGCTGGCCGTAGCCCCCGTCCTGCGGAGGACCCTGCTGCGGGTAGCCGTAACCGGGCGGGGGAGCCTGGGGCGGCTGGCCGTAGGGGCCCGGCTGCTGGGGCTGGCTTCCGTAAGGACCCGGCTGCTGCTGCGGCGGCTGGCCCCCGTACGGGCCCGGCTGCTGCGGCTGGCCGCCCCCGTACGGACCGGGCTGCTCGGGCTGCTGGCCGCCGTACGGGCCTGGCTGGTTGTAGCTCATCGCGTGGGGTCCCCCTCGAACGTTTATGTGTCCCGGACATCCTGAACGAAGTCCAGGGTCCTTGGGGCCCCGGGCCACAAGCGATGTCGAGGATTCCGGTTTCGGCGTCGCTCCGTCACCCCTCTAAACTGACCGCGTGACCGAGAACGCTCAGCAGCAGCCTCCAGCGACCACTCCCGAACTGCCGACCCAGTACGCGCCGGCCGAGGTAGAGGGGCCGCTGTACGAGCGCTGGGTAGAACGGGGCTACTTCTCCGCCGACGCCAAGAGCGAGAAGCCGCCGTACACCGTCGTCATCCCCCCGCCGAACGTCACCGGCGCGCTCCACCTGGGCCACGCCTTCGAGCACACGCTGATCGACGCCCTCACCCGCCGCAAGCGCATGCAGGGCCACGAGACGCTGTGGCAGCCCGGCATGGACCACGCCGGCATCGCCACGCAGAACGTGGTCGAGCGCGAGCTCGCCAAGGAGGGCAAGTCCCGCCACGACCTCGGGCGCGAGGCGTTCATCGAGCGCGTCTGGAAGTGGAAGGGCGAGTCCGGCGGCCAGATCTCCGGCCAGATGCGGCGCCTGGGCGACGGCGTCGACTGGGAGCGCGAGCGCTTCACCATGGACGAGGGCCTCTCGCAGGCCGTCCAGACGATCTTCAAGAAGCTCTACGACGACGAGCTGATCTACCGCGCCGAGCGCATCATCAACTGGTGCCCGCGCTGTCTGACGGCGATCTCGGACATCGAGGTCGAGTACCAGGACGACGACGGCGAGCTCGTCTCCATGACGTACGGCGAGGGCGAGGACACCATCGTCGTCGCCACCACCCGCGCCGAGACGATGCTCGGTGACACCGCCGTCGCCGTGCACCCCGAGGACGAGCGGTACAAGCACCTGGTCGGCAAGCAGATCAAGCTGCCGCTGACCGACCGCACGATCCCCGTCGTCGCCGACGCGCACGTCGACCCCGAGTTCGGCACCGGCGCCGTCAAGGTGACCCCGGCGCACGACCCGAACGACTTCGAGATCGGCCAGCGCCACGACCTGCCGAACATCGCGGTCATGGACGAGCACGCGGTCATCACGGTCCCCGGCCCCTTCCAGGGCCTGGACCGCCTGGAGGCCCGCTCCGCGATCGTCGGCGCGCTGCGCGCCGAGGGCCGCATCGTCGCCGAGAAGCGTCCGTACGCGCACTCCGTCGGCCACTGCTCGCGCTGCAAGACCACCATCGAGCCGCGCCTGTCGATGCAGTGGTGGGTCAAGGTCGGCCCGCTCGCCAAGGCCGCCGGTGACGCGGTCCGCGACGGCAAGGTCAAGATCCACCCGCAGGAGATGGAGAAGCGCTACTTCGACTGGGTCGACAACCTCCACGACTGGTGCATCTCGCGCCAGCTGTGGTGGGGCCACCGCATCCCGGTCTGGTACGGCCCGAACGGCGAGGTCGTCTGCGTCGGCCCCGACGACGAGGCCCCCACGGGCGAGGGCTGGACCCAGGACAACGACGTGCTCGACACGTGGTTCTCCTCCGGCCTGTGGCCGTTCTCCACGCTCGGCTGGCCCGAGCGGACCGAGTCGCTCGAGAAGTTCTACCCGAACTCCGTCCTGGTCACCGGCTACGACATCCTCTTCTTCTGGGTCGCCCGGATGATGATGTTCGGCCTGTACGCGATGGACGGCACCCCGCCGTTCCACACGATCGTGCTGCACGGCATGGTCCGCGACCAGTTCGGCAAGAAGATGTCGAAGTCCTTCGGCAACGCGGTCAACCCGCTGGACTGGATGGACAAGTACGGCTCGGACGCCCTGCGCTTCACGCTGGCCCGCGGCGCCAACCCCGGCACCGACGTGCCGATCGGCGAGGACTGGGTCCAGGGCTCGCGCAACTTCGCGAACAAGATCTGGAACGCCACGCGCTTCGCGATGATGAACGGCGCCACGATCGAGGGCGACCTGCCCCCGGCCGAGCGGCTCTCCGCCACGGACCGCTGGGTCCTGTCCCGGCTGAACGCGACGGTCGCCGAAGTCGACGCGCTCTACGACGACTTCCAGTTCGCCAAGCTCTCCGACGCCCTCTTCCACTTCGCGTGGGACGAGGTCTTCGACTGGTACGTCGAGCTGTCCAAGACGACGTTCATGGCGGGCGGCGACGGCGCGAAGGTCTCGGCCCGCGTCCTCGGCGAGGTCCTCGACGTCACGCTGCGGCTGCTCCACCCGATCGTGCCGTTCGTGACGGAGACGCTGTGGACGGCGCTCACCGGCCGCGAGTCGATCGTGATCGCCGACTGGCCCACCGACAGCGGCTTCCGCGACGCCGCCGCCGAGCAGGAGATCGAGACCCTCCAGCAGGTCATCACCGAGGTCCGCCGCTTCCGCGCCGACCAGGGTCTGCAGCCGGGCCAGAAGGTCCCGGCCCGCCTGACCCTCGACGGCACGGCGCTCGCCCCGCACGAGGCCGCGATCCGCCAGCTGCTCCGCCTCCAGCCGGAGGGCGACGCCTTCACGGCGACGGCGACCCTGCCGGTCTCGGGCGCCACGGTCGCGCTCGACCTGTCCGGCACGATCGACGTGGCGGCCGAGCGCAAGCGCCTGGCCAAGGATCTGGCCGCCGCCGAGAAGGAGAAGGCCCAGGCCACGGCGAAGCTCGGCAACGAAGCGTTCCTGGCGAAGGCGCCGGACAACGTGGTCGACAAGATCCGCGGCCGCCTCACCAAGGCGGAGGCCGACATCGCGCGCCTTCAGGCGCAGCTGGAGGCGCTGCCGGCCGCGTAGTGCCGTACAGGCGTACGTAGTCGAAGGCCCCAGGACCGTGATCGGTCCCGGGGCCTTCGCGCGTCCCACGGCGGTCACGCCTCCGTGGCGACCGGCCCCGTCCCCACGGCCTCCGCGTTGCGCCGCGTCTTGGCCCAGCCGTTCCTGCCCCGCAGCACGCGCAGCAGGCCGCGCGTCGCGACGACGAAGACGTGGTACGCGTACAGCCACAGCGCGAAGCCCCACAACAGGCCCTTGAGGCGGGAGTGTCCGGGCGCGAAGTCCCTGCGGTAGACCGGGCCCCACAGCGCGAACGGCAGGACGGAGAGCACGGTCAGCGCGAGCACCAGCGGCCAGACGCCGACCGCGGAGTCCAGCGGGGAGCGGCCGAGCGCGAGCGCCGCCACGAGCAGCACGGTCAGGACCAGGCTGGCGACGTGGGCCAGGGGCTGCATGAAGGTGTAGAGCGTCTCCAGGACGCCGCGCCCCGCGTAGTGGCGCGAGCCGACGATGCGCGGCGCGTACCGCACGCACTGCAGATTGCCCTGCGCCCAGCGGGTGCGCTGCGTCAGGAAGCGGCGGGCGTGCGGCAGGCCCTCCTGGGAGACGTACGTGTCGGCGACGTGGGTCACGCGGTAGCCGCCCAGGATCATGTGGAGGCCCAGTTCGTAGTCCTCCAGGAGCGCGTCGCGCTGCCAGGGGCGGCGCTCGGCCGCGGCGATCCGGTCGAGCGCGGTGAGCCGGGTGAACTGGCCGTTGCCGCCGAGCCCGACGGAGCCGGTGCGCCCGCGCAGCAGCTGCATGCCCGCGTTGGAGACCGCGAACTCCATGTCCTGCATGCGGACCAGGAGCCGGGCCAGCGCGTTGAGCAGCCGGCCGCGCTCGGGCAGCGGACGCGGCTCGTCGACGTTGCGCATCCGCACGCTGACCTGGACGCCGCCCATCTCGGGGTCGCCGAAGGCGGTGGGGCCGCTGACGGCGGTCAGCGCGCCGGGCGCGAGGTGCCCGTCGGCGTCGACGACGCACACCACGACGCGGGAGCGGTCGGCGTCGCGCGGCAGGAAGTCGTCGAGCTCGGCGTAGGCGGCGTTCAGCGCCGCGCCCTTGCCGATCCGGGCGTCGGGCCTGCGGCGCGAGACCAGGTGGACGCGGACGTCGTCCTCGGCGAGCGCGGCGACGACGGCGGCCGTGCGGTCGTCGCTGGCGTCGTCGACGACCCACACGTGCGCGGCGGGGAAGTCCGTGCGCAGCCGGTCCACGGTGGCTCCGACGACGGTCTCCTCGTCGCGGCAGGGCACGAAGAAGTGCCAGTCGAAGGCGCTGGGGTCGCCGCCCTCGTGCGGGGCGCGGCGCAGGTAGGCGTGGCGGGCGCCCGCCCAGTACAGGAGGAAGCAGCCGAGCAGGACGAAGGGGAAGAGGAACAGGAGCCGGTCGAAGGTCAGCATCAGGAGTCCTGGTGGTGGGGCGCGGGCGTCAGGCCGCTGCGGGCAGGTGGGCGGCGGTGGCGCCCTCGGCCACCAGGTCCGTCAGGAGCGCGACGATGCGCCGGGAGGCCTGGGCGTCGCCGAAGGGGCTGGGGGTGGCGGCGAGGCGGTGCAGCCCGGCCGTGCCCTCGTCGAGCCGGCCGCGCGCGGCGTGGCCGACGCCGGGCCCGGGGCCGACGAGCTCGGCGAAGCCGGCGGCCATGGCCTCGGGGCGCTCGGTGGAGCGGCGCACGACGACGAGCGGCCGGCCGAGGACGGTGACCTCTTCCTGGACGCCGCCGGAGTCGGAGACGAGCAGCGCCGCGTGCCGGGCGAGCGCGAGGAACTCGCCGTGGCCGATGGGCGGGAGCAGGGTCAGCGGGGCGAGCAGGGCGTCGAGTCCGGCGGCCTCGGCGCGGGCGCGGGTGCGCGGGTGCAGCGGGACGAGGACGGGCAGCCGCTCGGCGAGCGCGGCCAGTTCGGTCAGGACGGCCCGCAGCGCCGCCGGGTCGTCGGTGTTCTCGGGGCGGTGCACGGTGGCCAGGACGTACGCGTCGGGGGTGAGGCCGTGCCCGGCGAGCAGCGCGGCGCGCTCGGCGTCGGCGGGCAGCGTGTCGCGGACGGCCTCCACGACGGTGTTGCCGGTGACGACGATCCGCTCGGCGGGGATCGACTCGGCGAGGAGGTTGGCGCGGTTGTCCTCGGTGGCGGCGCACAGCACGTCGGAGAGCTGGTCGATCAGGACGCGGTTGTGCTCCTCGGGCATCGCGCGGTCGTGGCTGCGCAGGCCCGCCTCGATGTGGACGAGGGGGATGTCGCGGGCGTTGGCGGCGAGCGCGCCGGACAGCGCCGCGTTGGTGTCGCCCTGGACGACGACGGCGCGGGGCGGCCGGGCGGCGAACTCGGCGTCGAGCTGCGCGAGCGCGACGGAGATCTGTACGGCGCGCGCCTGCCCGCCGACGCCGTCGAGCAGGGTGGGCTCGGGCAGCCCGAGCTCGGCGAGGAAGCGGCCGGAGAGGGAGTCGTCGTAGTGCTGCCCGGTGTGGATCAGCCGCGCCGCGGGACCGAGCAGCCGCACGAGCGGCGCCAGCTTGACCAGCTCGGGCCGGGTGCCGAGGACGACGGCGACGCTGCGCTCGGGAAGCTGCTGGGCGGGGGCGGTGACGGCTGCGAACACGCGGGGGCACTCCAGGGAAAACGGGACATAGGGGCTTATGTCCTGGAGAGTGCAGGCCGTTGGTTGCGGACCCGGATCGCGCTCGGTTGCGCGACGGTTGCGGATGCCCGGATGACGGGGTTCGGGACCTAGGGCCCGGACCTTCGGCCGTACGGAGGGCAGGAAGGCCCGCTAGGCGGGACCCCGGTACCGGTACCCCAGCCCTCGCACCGACTCCAGGGGGTCCTCGGCCCCCGCCGCCTCGTAGACCGCGAGCCGCCGCCGCAACCGCAGCACCGCGAACTTCACCCGCTCCCGCCCGCTGCCGTCCGGCGCGTCCCACACCAGGTCGAGCAGCTGCTCGGTCGTCACGACGCGCCCCCGGTTGCGTACGAGCACCTGGAGCAGCCGGTACTCGATGTCGCTGAGCCGGATCTCCTGCCCCTGCCAGACCGCGGACCGCCGCTCGGGCACCATCCGCAGGCCCGCCTCCACGTAGTCGCCGCGCCACTGGTCGGGACGGCTGCGGCGCAGCAGCGCCTCGATGCGGGCGAGCAGTTCCTGCGGGTCGAAGGGCTTGATCAGGTAGTCGTCGGCGCCCGCGCGCAGCCCGCGGACCCGCTCGGCGACGCTCGTGCGGCCGGAGAGGATGAGCACGGGCAGGTCGGTCATGTCGCGCGTGCGGTCGAGGACCTCCCAGCCGTCCAGGCCCGGCAGCATCAGGTCGAGGACCATCAGGGCGGGCCGTTCGGAGAACAGCAGCCGCAGGGCGGCGTGCCCGTCCTCGGCGAGCACCGTCTCGTACCCGGCCTCGCCGAGGACGGCACGCAGCGCGATGCCGAGGTCGGGGTCGTCCTCGACGACGAGCAGTGAGCTCATCCGTGTCCGGTCCGGGCGGCGCTGCCCGTGGGCAGCCGGAGCACCACGGTCGTCCCGTCGTCCTCCCCGCCGTGCAGGGTGATGTGCCCGTCGTGCAGCCGCATCGCGTCGCGGACGGCGGAGAGCCCGAGGCCGGTGCCGGGGTAGGCGCCGCGGCGGGCGTTGGGCGCGCGCACGAACTCGGTGAAGACCTCCTCGTGGAACTCCTTGGGGATCCCGATGCCGGTGTCGGCGACGGCGATCTCCCAGCCGGTGCCGTCCGGCTCGTCGTAGGGGTGGGCGGAGACGGTGACGGTGCCGCCCCGCGGGGTGAACTTCACGGCGTTGTCGAGCAGTGCGGCGAGCGCGTTCTCCAGCTGGGCGCGGTCGGCGACGGCGGGCGGCCCCGGCTCGTGGTCGTGGACCAGGAAGAGGCCGGCGGCGGTCGCGCGAGGGAGCAGGTCGGAGGTGAGGCGCCCCAGGAGCCGGGCCATGTCCACGCGCCCGTACGTCGGTTCCGCGCGGGGCCCCACGGCCGTGGACGCGTGCAGCAGCCCGTCGACCATCTCCTGCATGCGGTGGGCGTTGCGGTCGATGGTGTCCAGGTACGTGCGCTGGCTCGCGGAGAGCGGGCCGCCCGAGGGCGAGGCGAGCAGCCCGCAGAAGCTGAGGATCGTGGCGAGCGGGGTGCGCAGCTC
>NZ_LIRJ01000108.1 GCF_001419745.1 Streptomyces silaceus
GACCACCCCTCCGACAAGGCGACCTGGACCTTCCACCTGACCGCGCCCCAGGGCTGGACCCCCGCCGCCAACGGCAACCTCACCGGCCGCCGCGCCGCCCCCGGCGCCAAGGAGACCTGGGACTTCTCCCTCAAGTCCCCCATGGCACCGGAGCTGTTGGGGATCTCGGTGAACAAGCAGAGCTACGTCCACGGGCGCGGCCCGCACGGCGTGAAGCTGCGCCACCTCGTCCCCGAGGACCAGACGGCCACATACCGCCCCATCGTGGAGGAGACCGGCGGGCAGCTCGCCTGGCTGGAGAAGACCCTGGGTGTGCGCTACCCCTTCGACACGTACGGCGTGCAGATCGTCCGCGACGGCTACGGCGACGCGCTGGAGAACCAGACGCTCTCCCTCTTCGGCCCCGGCTGGTTCGACCGCCCCACCTACTCCACGACCATGGTCCACGAGCTGACCCACCAGTGGTTCGGGGACTCCGTCACCCCCGCCACCTGGCAGGACGCCTGGCTGAACGAGGGGCCCGCCGTGTACTACGCCGCCGTGTGGGCGGACCAGAAGGGCTTCCAGCCCATCGAGGAGAAGATGAGGACCGCGTACGACAAGCTCGACGCGGTCCGCAAGACCGACGGCCCGCCCGGCAAGCCCACCGGACTCGGCGGCTTCAACATCTACGACGGCGCCGCCGTCTCCCTCTACGCCCTCAAGCAGCGGATCGGGCAGGGCGAGTTCGACGCGGTCATGAAGGCGTGGCTGACCAAGTACCGGCACGGCAACGCCTCCACCGAGGACTTCGTCGCCAACGCGGTGAAGGTGACGGGTGACGCGTCCGTCGGCACCTTCCTGCGCCACTGGCTCTTCGACCTCGACAACCCGCCCATGCCCGGACACCCGGACTGGGGTGGCACGCGATGAGGCGGCGCTTCCCCGTTCTCGCCGCCACCGTCGTCTCCGTGCTGGCGCTCGGCACGTCGGCGGCCCCGCCGGTCGCCGCCGCCCCGCCGGGCCCGCGCGTCCTGCACGCCGCGCCGCACGGCAGCGGCGACGCGTGCAGCGCGGCGCGCCCCTGCTCACCGACCGGCGCTCGCGACGCCGCCCGCACCATCGACGGGCGCGACATCCGCGTCGAACTCGCCGACGGCACCTATGAGGTGACCGAACCGCTGGAGCTGGGCGCCGCCGACTCCGGGCGCGGCGGGCACACCGTCACCTGGACCGCCGCACCCGGCGCCGACCCCGTGCTCTCCGGCGGCCGCGCGATCGGGGGCTGGGCCAGGAACGCGGACGGCACCTGGACCGCCGCCGTCCCCGACGGGGTCACCCCGCGCCAGCTCTTCGTCGACGGCCGCCGCGCCGTCCGCGCCCGGGGCGCCGCCTGCCCCGCCGCCACCTGCGACGCCACCACGGCGGGCATGACGGGCGCCGAGGCCACCGGGATCGCGCGGTGGCACAGGCCGACCGGCGCCGAGGCCGTCATCAAGGTCCGCTGGCGCACCTACCGCTGCCGGATCGCCGGGGTGCGGGGCGACGACATCACCTTCGCGCGGCCCTGCTGGACCAACGCGTCGAGCGGCACGAACCGCACGGGCCCCGCCTGGGACTCCACCACCGTCGACTCCGCCCGCTACCACGGCGTCGCCTTCTTCGAGAACGCCCGCGAACTCCTCGACGAGCCGGGCGAGTTCGTGTGGGACGCCGCGGACCGCACCGTCACCTACCTCCCGCGCGCCGGTGAGAACCCGCGCCACACGCGCGTGCTCACCCCTGCCACCGAGCGCCTCATGGTCCTCGACGGCGCCCACGACCTCCGCGTCGAGGGCATCACCTTCGCCCACGCCGCCTACCGGCAGCCCGCCACCGACGAGGGCTACGCGGGCACCCAGGCGGGCCTCACCCTCACCGGCACCACCGGGCCCGTCGACCACGCAGGCCGCCACTACACCAAGCCGGCCGCGGCGCTCACCGTGCGCGGCGGACGTCACGTGGCCGTCGACCGGGCCGGGTTCACCCATCTCGGCGGCGCGGGCGTCGTCCTCGAAGCGGGCACCAAGGACTCCACCGTCATCCGCTCGCGCTTCACCGACCTCTCCTCGGGGGCCGTCTACGTCGGCGACACCGAGCCGAAGCCGGACCCCGTCCTCGCGGGGGAGCGCAACAGCGTCGCGTACAACACCATCCGGCACACCGGAGTCGAGTACACGGACGCGGTGGGGATCTGGGCGGGGTACGAGGCGGAGCTGAGCGTCGACCACAACACCCTGGAGGACCTGCCCTACTCGGGGATCTCCGTCGGCTGGGGCTGGAACCAGCCCGAGGCCCGCGACTCCGTCCTGCGGGACAACCGCATCACCGCCAACCGCGTCACGGACGTCATGCGGGTCGAGCACGACCAGCACGACGGCGGCGCCATCTACACCCAGGGCGCCCAGCCCGGCACGGTCGTCACCGGGAACTACATCAACCGCTCGGCGTACGGCAACACCGAGCGCGACGGCAACGGCATCTACCTCGACGAGCAGTCCTCCCACATCCGCGTCGAGGGCAACGTCCTGACCCGCATCGGCTACAAATGGGTCTCCAACTGGGCGGACTACGGCATCCAGAACCACGCCACCGGCAACTGGACCGACACCGACGCCCCGGCCCTCGCCGGCACCGGTTCGACCATGGCGGACAACCGCACCGGACTCGACCGGCTGCCCGCCGAGGCGCTGGCCGTGGCCGAGCGGGCCGGCGCCCGCCCCCAGCGGGCCGAACAGCTGCGCACCGACCTGGCGCGCCACGGCACCGCGACCCAGTCCTCGACGGACGGCACGGCCCCGGCCGCGTACGCCCTCGACGGCGACACCACCACCGACACCCGCACGCGCGCCGAGCCCGGTGCCTGGTGGCAGGTCGACCTCGGCGGCGTGCGGCGCGTGCGGCAGGTCGAGGTGTGGAACGACGCCTCGACGACGACCGGGGACTTCGCCGTCCAGCTGTCGAGGACGGCCGACTTCGCCGACGCCGGGACGCGGCACGTGAGCGGGAAGGCGCTGCGGCCCACGCTCGTGGAGTTCGGCGGGGGCCAGGAGGCCCGATTCGTGCGGATCAGACTCACCGGCACCGGGCGGGTGGGACTCGCGCACGTGCTCGTCCACCCGTAGCCGGGCCCGGCCGCCTGCCACCGGAGCCGGCGAACCGCCCAGGTCCGGCCCCTGCCCGCCGGGGGCCGGACCTTCGCGTACTCACCGCCGCACATGCCTCGACACCGGAGGCCGGGGCCGGATAGATAAGGATCAAGCTCATTCACCGCACCCGCACGCCCATGGACAGCACCCGCAACACCGGCACAAGCGAAGGAAGTTCCATGACCGACCTCCGTCTCGGCGTTCTCGGCTACGGACTGCGCGGCTCGCTCGCCCGCACCGCACACCGGCCCGGAGCGGGCTCGCGCGTCACCGCGCTCGCCGACCACGACGCCACCGCCCGCGCCGAGGCTGCGGTGGCCTTCCCCGGCGCCCTGATATCCGGCGACCACCGCAAGGTCGTCGAGGACCCGGACGTCGACGCGATCGTCGTCCTCACCCCCGACCACACCCACGCGGCGCTGGCGTGCGAGGCGCTGCGCGAGGGCAAGCCCGTCTTCGTCGAGAAGCCCCTGGAGACGGGCGTCGAGGCCTGCGACGAGATCCTGCGCACCGCGTACGAGACGGGCACCCGCCTGTACGTCGGGCACAACATGCGCCACATGCCCGTGGTCCGCCTGATGCGCGACATCATCGAGCGCGGTGGGATCGGCGCGGTCAAGACCGTCTGGGTGCGCCACTTCGTCGGCTACGGCGGCGACTGGTACTTCAAGGACTGGCACGCCGAACGGCGTTACACCACCGGCCTGTTGCTCCAGAAGGCCGCCCACGACATCGACGTGCTGCACTGGCTCGCGGGCGGCTACACCCGGCACGTGCAGGCGCTCGGCGACCTGATGGTCTACGGCGACAATCCGCACCGCCGCGCCCCGGGCGAGCCGAAGACGGACGACTGGTACACGAGGGACGGCCACTGGCCGCCGCACACCCAGCGCGACCTCAACCCCGTCATCGACGTCGAGGACGTCTCCCTGGTCAACATGCGCCTCGACAACGGCGTGCTGGCCGCCTACCAGCAGTGCCACTTCACCCCCGACTACTGGCGCAACTACACCGTCATCGGTGACGCGGGCCGCCTGGAGAACTTCGGCGACGGGCCCGGGGGAGTGGTCAAGGTGTGGAACTCGCGCCGGTCGGGGTACCGCGGCGAGGCCGACGCCGCCCACCCGGTGCCGGACGCCCAGGACGACGGCGGGCACGGCGGCGCCGACCCGCTGCTCGTCGACGAGTTCGTCCGCTTCGTACGCGAGGGCGGGCGCACCGACACCTCGCCGGTCGCGGCGCGGATGGCGGTCGCGGCCGGCGTACGGGCGACCGAGTCGCTGCGGGACGGCGGGATCCCGCGCGAGGTGCCCGACCTCGACCCGGAGCTGATCGCCTACTTCGAACGCGGTCAGACCCGCTGACCCGCGAGGTCTGAAGGAAAGCTGCGGCGGCGCTTAAGAAATCCTCGATGGACCGGGGCGCCGCCGTAGGGAAGATTCCTGTGACGTCGGATGAATGAGCGACGTACGACAGGAGCCGTTGCGTTGAAGGCGCTGGTCAAGGAGAAGGCGGAGCCGGGTCTGCGGCTCATGGACGTACCGGAGCCGGTGATCGGCCACGGAGACGTCCTGATCAAGGTGCTCCGCACCGGGATCTGCGGCACCGACCTGCACATCCGGGCCTGGGACGGCTGGGCCCAGCAGACGATCGCCGCGCCGCTTGTGGTCGGGCACGAGTTCGTCGGCGAGGTCGTGGAGACCGGCCGCGACGTCGCCGACATCGCGATCGGCGACCGGGTCAGCGGCGAGGGCCACCTGGTGTGCGGCAAGTGCCGCAACTGCCTGGCCGGGCGGCGCCACCTGTGCCGCGCCACCGTCGGGCTCGGCGTCGGACGGGACGGCGCCTTCGCCGAGTACGTGGCGCTCCCGGCCTCGAACGTCTGGGTGCACCGCGTCCCCGTGGACCTCGACGTGGCCGCCGTCTTCGACCCCTTCGGCAACGCCGTCCACACGGCCCTGTCCTTCCCGCTGGTCGGCGAGGACGTCCTGATCACCGGGGCGGGCCCCATCGGCCTGATGGCGGCGGCCGTCGCCCGGCACGCGGGCGCCCGCAACGTCGTGATCACCGACGTCAGCGAGGAGCGCCTGGAGCTGGCCCGCAAGATCGGCGTCAGCCTCGCCCTGAACGTGGGCGAGTCCTCGATCGCCGACGGGCAGCGCCGGCTCGGCCTGCGCGAGGGCTTCGACGTCGGCCTGGAGATGTCCGGCAACCCGCGCGCGATGCGCGACATGGTCGCCAACATGACGCACGGCGGCAAGATCGCCATGCTCGGCCTGCCGGCCGAGGAGTTCGCCGTCGACTGGGCCCGGATCGTCACCTCGATGATCACGATCAAGGGCATCTACGGCCGCGAGATGTTCGAGACCTGGTACGCGATGTCCGTCCTGCTCGAAGGCGGCCTCGACCTGGCCCCCGTGATCACCGGCCGGTACGACCACCGCGACTTCGAGGCGGCCTTCGACGACGCGGCGAGCGGCCGCGGCGGCAAGGTCATCCTGGACTGGACCGCCTGACCCGCCGGCTCCCCGCCGCGGCGGCCCCCGTCGCCCGCCGCGTCCCCACCGCCTTCACCGCCTTCTGAACCCCCTTAAGGAAGCAGCATGTTCGACAACGTACGCGACGACCTCCAGGCCACCCTCGACGAGATCAAGGCCGCGGGCCTGCACAAGCCCGAGCGCGTCATCGGCACCCCGCAGTCCGCGACCGTCGCCGTCACCGCAATGGGGTCTCCCCTGATCGAGCGCAGCCGAGAGATGGGGGAAGGCCGCCCCGGCGAGGTCCTCAACTTCTGCGCGAACAACTACCTCGGCCTCGCCGACCACCCCGAGGTCGTCGCCGCCGCGCACGAGGCGCTCGACCGCTGGGGCTACGGCATGGCCTCCGTCCGCTTCATCTGCGGCACGCAGGAGGTGCACAAGGAGCTGGAGGCGCGCCTGTCCGCCTTCCTCGGCCAGGAGGACACGATCCTCTATTCCTCCTGCTTCGACGCCAACGGCGGTGTCTTCGAGACGCTCCTCGGCGCCGAGGACGCGGTGATCTCCGACGCCCTCAACCACGCCTCGATCATCGACGGCATCCGCCTGTCCAAGGCGCGCCGCTTCCGCTACGCCAACCGCGACATGGCCGACCTGGAGAAGCAGCTCAAGGAGGCCACCGAGGGCGGCGCCCGCCGCAAGCTGATCGTCACCGACGGCGTCTTCTCCATGGACGGCTACGTCGCCCCACTCACCGACATCTGCGACCTCGCCGAGCGCTACGACGCCATGGTCATGGTCGACGACTCGCACGCCGTCGGCTTCGTCGGCCCCGGCGGGCGCGGCACCCCCGAACTGCACGGCGTCATGGACCGCGTCGACATCATCACGGGCACGCTGGGCAAGGCGCTCGGCGGCGCCTCCGGCGGCTACGTCGCCGCCCGCGCCGAGATCGTCGCGCTGCTGCGCCAGCGCTCGCGCCCGTACCTCTTCTCGAACACGCTCGCCCCGGTGATCGCGGCCGCCTCGCTGAAGGTCATCGACCTCCTGGAGTCCGCCGGTGACCTGCGCGAACAGCTCGCCTCGAACACCGCGCTGTTCCGCTCGCGGATGACCGAGGAGGGCTTCGACGTCCTGCCCGGCGACCACGCCATCGCCCCGGTCATGATCGGCGACGCGGCCGTCGCGGGCCGGATGGCCGAGCTCCTCCTGGAGCGCGGCGTGTACGTGATCGGCTTCTCCTACCCCGTGGTCCCGCAGGGCCAGGCCCGCATCCGGGTCCAGCTGTCGGCCGCGCACTCCACGGAGGACGTGAACCGCGCGGTGGACGCGTTCGTCGCGGCGCGCGCGGAGCTGGCGGCCTAGCAGGCGGTACGCCCGGACAGGGCCGGGAGGCGGACCGCCTCCCGGCCCTTCGCCGTCAGGCGGTGGGCGTGGCCGACGACTCGGGGGAGAGGACGGACTCCTGGCCGTCGGCGTTGAGGGTGGCGACGGCGTAGTAGTACGTCGTGCCGGCCGTCAGGCCCCGGTCCACGTACTCCGTGCCGCTCGTGACGTCGCTGAACTCCGCGTTCTCCTTGGTGACGCGAGGGCTCGTGGAGCGGTAGACGCGGTAGCCGGTCACGGGCGAGTCGCCGCTGCCGTAGCCGACGGCGTACCAGGCGAGCCGCACCGAGCCCGCACCCGCCTTGACGTCGTAGAACTCCGTGGCGGGCGGCCGCTTCGCCTCGCTGTAGGTCGGCCTGACCGCCGTGGAGGCGGGCGAGGAGACGGAGTGCTGGGTCGTGGCGACGACGGCGTAGTAGTAGTCCCGCTCGCCCTGGTCCTCGCCGACCGTGGCGGTGTACTCGGTCCGCGACACGGTGGCCACGCGGTTGGCCGGGTCGGTGATGTCGACCTGGGGCGACTTGGCGCGGTAGACGGTGTACGAGGAGACCGGCACGTACGGGCTCTGCGTCCACGACAGGGTCAGCCGCCTGCCCACGAGGGACGCGTTGCCGAGGACGGGGGCCTTGGGCGCGGTGGCGGCGGTGACGGTCCTGGTGCCGGTCACGAGGTTGGACGCCCCGGACTCGTTCCCGACGGCGTCGACACCGCGCACCTCGTACGTGTACGTGAGGCCCGCCTCGCCCTTCGTGTCGCGGAGGGTCAGCGACGTCGTCGAACCGACCTTGGTGCGGGGCGCGTTGGGGGACTCGGCGCGGTACACCACGTACTTCACCGCGTCCGAGTCGCCGCTGCGCCACGTCAGCGTCACGCCGCGCTCGTCCTCGCGGGTACGGGTGAGGTCGCGGGGCGCGAAGGGCGCGACGGTGTCGACGGTGCCCCGCTGGGGCTCGGTGTAGGGCGAGACGTGCCCGGCGTCGTCCAGGGCGCGGACCTTGTAGGCGTACTCGACGTCGGGGTCGGCGGCGCTGTCGGTGTACGAGCCCGTGGACACGGTGGCGATCCGCTCGTAGGGGCCGACCTCGTCCGGCCCGGTGCCCTCGGCCTCGGCGCGGTACACCTCGTAGGACGTGGCCGCGGAGAGCGTGCTCCAGGAGAGGGACACGGCCTCGCGCCCGGAGGTGGCCATGAAGCCCTCGGGGGCGTCGTAGAGGGGGTTGTCGGGCTGGTCGGGGTCGTCCCCGATGCTGCCGAGGGAGCCGGCGGCCGCGGCGGGCGTGGCCGCGTGGGCGGTGCCGGTGAAGCCGAGGGCGAGGACGACGACGGCGGCCGCGGAGGCGACGACGGTCGGCCTGAGGCGAGGGTGGTGAGACACGGCTGGCGTTCCCTTTCCGGTGGAACCACGTACGGGCGTACGCGGCTCGGGATGCAGTCGTGGGGGGAGTTGCTGGCGCTGCGTTCCTGGTGCTTGGTGCGGGTGGTGCTTTGTGGGGGCAAGGCACTGTAGCTGTATATGACCGGGAAAGGGGAGGCGGCTCTCGGCGTGGCGGGGCGGTGGGGGCTGTGAACCCGGCCACGTACCAGGCGAGTTGTGCGGCGACGCCCGATGGCGGCGCGCCCTGGAAGGGGCGAGGAGAACGGGGTGACGAGCCCGTACCGGCCCGGTGACGCGTCCCGGCCGTTGCCCCGCGCCCCCTCCGCACGGCGGAACCCGGCGGCACGGCGCGGCCCAGTGGTACGCGGAAGACCCCCGTGGGGGAGAATTGCCCCATGATCGAAGCACGGCGGCTGCACATCCTCCGTGCGGTGGCCGACCACCGCACGGTCACGGCCGCTGCCGCCGCGCTCTACCTCACCCCGTCGGCGGTCTCCCAGCAGCTCACGGCCCTGGAGCAGGAGACGGGCCACCGCCTGGTCGAGCGCTCGGCGCGCGGGGTGCGGCTGACCGCTGCCGGCGAGATCCTCCTGACGCACACCAACGCGGTCCTGGCCCAGCTGGAGCGCGCCGAGGCCGAGCTCGCCGCGTACAGCTCAGGCGAGGCCGGGACGGTGACCGTCGCCTCCTTCGCCACCGGTATCGGCCTGGTCGTCGGCCCCGCCCTCGCCCGCCTCGCCGCCACCGCGCCCGGGATCCGGGTCCGCGTGCAGGACGCCGAGGGCGACGCGAGCCTGCCGATGGTCCTCGACCGGCAGGTGGACGTGGCCGTCGCCGTCGAGTACCGGGGGGCGCCGGGCGCGGACGACCCCCGGCTGACCCGCGTACCGCTCTACGCCGAGCCCTTCGACGCGGTGCTCCCGCTCGGCCACCGGCTCGCGGACGCCGGCCGGGTGCCGCTCGGCGAGCTCGCCAAGGACGCCTGGATCGGCCCCTTCGCGGGCAACCCGTGCCACGACGTGGTCGTCCTCGCCTGCGAACAGGCCGGGTTCCAGCCGATGCTGGAGCACTGGTCGGACGACTTCCGGGCCGTGGTGGCCCTCGCCGCGGCCGGGGTGGGCGTCGCCCTCGTGCCGCGCTCGGCGCTGCGCGGCATGGACCTCTCGGGGGCCGTGGTGCGCCCGGTGGAGGGCGCGGCACCCACACGCCGGGTGTTCGCCGCGGTGCGGTGCGGCGCGGAGGAGCATCCGCTGATCCGTCCGGTGCTGGACGCGCTGGGGGAGGCGGCGGGCTGAGCCGCCGCGCCGGTCGGCGGACTCAGACCGTCTTGACCGAGTTGCCGTCGATGACGTGGTCGGCCCCCGTGGTGCTCGCGGCGAGCGGCGAGCCCAAGTAGGCGATGAGGGCGGCCACTTCGGACGGGCTGACGAACCGTCCGGTGACCATGCCCGCCGTGGCCGGGAGGTGGGCGAGCAGCTCCTCCTGGGACACGTTCATGGCCTTGGCGACCTCCGCCCCGTAGCCGTCGGGGCTCTCCCACATGTCCGTGCGGACGGGCCCCGGCGAGACGGTGTTGACGCGCACGCCCTGCGGCCCGAACTCCTCGGCGATGCCCTTGCCGAACGCCGTCAGCGCGGCCTTGGCGGTGCTGTACGGGATGGGGCCGGCGTGCGGGGTCAGCGCGCTGGTGGAGGAGACGTTGACGATCGCGCCGCCGCCCCGGGTGAGGTGGGGCAGCGCGGCCCGCGTGGTGCGCACCGAGGCGAGGAAGTTCAGCTCGAACGTCTCCTGCCACTGCTCGTCGGTGAAGGTGAGGAAGCCGCCCGCCCAGCCCTCGCCGGTGTCGCCGCCGCCGACGTTGTTGACCAGGAGGTCGAGCCCGCCGAGCACCTCCTCGGCCTGCGCGACGAGGCGGGCGGGGGCGTCGGGCGCGGACAGGTCGACGGCGATGCCGGTGGCGCCGGTGGCCTTCAGCTCCGGCGTGATCGTCCGGGCCGCCGCGACCACGCGCATGCCCTCGGCCCTCAGCGCGGAGACGGTGGCCAGGCCGATGCCCCGGCTCGCACCCGTCACGAGGGCGGTCTTGCCGGTCAGCTGCAGATCCATGGAGAGCTCCCCTGCTTCCTGAGTGGATCGTTCCGTAGGTGTGTCTCGAACGATGCGTGAACCATAGGACTTGCAACATTGATGTTGCAAGTAGCTTCGGATGGGTATCCGTGACGTACCATCTCGGCGGGATCGGCGTGTACGGACGGCGTGTGCGGACGGCGTGTGCGGACGGCGTGTGCGGACGGCGTGTGCGGACGGCGTGTGCGGATCGGTGGAAGGAAGCCACGTGGAGCAGGACCAGCGGAGCCGGGAAGGTGCGCGTCGGCGGCCGCTGCGCGCGGACGCCGAGCGGACCGTGCACACCATCCTGGCCGCCGCCGAGCGCGTCCTGAGCGCGAACCCCGCGGCCACGATGGAGCAGATCGCGGCGGCCGCGGGCGTCGCGCGGACCACCGTGCACCGCCGCTTCACCAGCCGCGACGCCCTGGTGGACGCGCTCACCGCCTGGGCCGCGCGCCAGTTCCACGAGGCGGTGACCAGCGCCCGCCCCGACACCGCCCCGCCCCTGATCGCCCTCTACCAGGCGACCGCCAACGTCCTGCGGGTGAAGATCAGTTGGGGATTCGCGATGAGCAGGGCCGAGTCGCGGGACCCGGAGGTGGCGCGGGCGCACGCCGACGTCCTCGACCAGTGCGACCGCCTCTTCCGGCGGGCGCGCGACACCGGCGTGCTGCGTCCGGACACCGACCTGGAGTGGGCCCGTCGCGTCTACTACGCCCTCATCCACGAGGCCGCCCACAACCGCGCGGACGAGACCGACGGCGCCGAGGACGTCGACGAGCTGGCGACGCTCGTGGTCGACACCTTGCTGCGCGGCATAGGCGGGGGAGAGGCGGGGGTGCGTGGCGCCTGACGGGGCGGACCGGTCCCTAAGGGGATCGCACAGCACCTGAAGGGAGGCGCACGGCACCTGAAGGGAAGGTGCACGGCACCTGAAGGGAAGGTGCACGGCACCCGAAGGGAAGCGCACGGCGCCGCTAGGAGTACCGCCCGGTGCTCCCCCGCAGCACCACCTCGCCCGGGACCCGCCGCACCCGCGACCGCCGGCCCCGCGGCTCGCGCAGGGCCAGTTCCAGGACGTCGCGGCCCATCCGCGCGAGCGGCAGCGCCACCGTCGTCAACGGCGGGGTCAGCTCCCGTACGAGAGGGATGTCGTCGAAGCCCGCGAGCGACACGTCGTCCGGCACCCGCACGCCCCGCTCCCGCAGCGCGGCGAGCGCGCCGACCGCCATCACGTCCGTCACCGCGAAGACGCACGTCGGCGGGCGGCCCCGGCGCAGCAGCTCCGCCGCGGCCGCGTACCCGCCGTCCCGCGTGAACGCCCCCTCCACCACCCGCTCCCGCGGCAGCGCCACGCCCGCCTCCGCCGGCGCGGCACGGAACCCGCCGAGCCGGTCGGCGACCGTCGTCAGGCGTTCGGGGCCGGTGAGGACGGCGAAGTCCCGGTGGTCGAGCCCGAGGAGGGCGCGGGCCGGCGCGCCCGCGCCCGCCCGGTTCTCCGGCAGTACCGTGTCCACGCGCAGGCTCCGGTGCCTGCTGACGACGGCGACGCGTCCGCCGGCGCGCGTGTAGGGGCCCAGCTCGGCGTCCAACTGCCTTTCCCAGGACGGGTCCTGGAAGCCGGAGCCGATGAGGAGGACGGCGCGGGCCCGTTGGGCCCGCAGCATCGAGACGTACGCGATCTCGCTCCCCGGCTCGCGGAACCTGCCCGCCGGCATGACGAGCAGGCCGCGTTCGGCCGCCGCGGCCGTCACGCCGCTCGCGATCGCCGCGAAGTACGGGTCGCCGACATCGTGGCAGATGACGCCGACGGTGTTGCTGGAGGCGCTGGCGAGCGCCTGGGTATGGGCGTTGGGGATGTAGCCGAGGCGGTCCGCGGCGGCGAGGACGCGGCCGCGCAGGTCGTCGCGGACCCGGGCCGTGCCGTTGAGCGCGCGGGACGCGGTGGCGGGGGAGACCCCGGCGGTCCTGGCGACCGCGTCCAGCGTCACGTGCAGCCCTCGCTCGGCTTCCCTCACCGCACCCCCCGGGGCCGTGGCGCGCCGCGAAACTCGGGTCCGACCTATTGACCCTGCGGTCAGCCAGTCATTAGCGTGGCGGACAGTGTGTCAGAAAGCGCTTTCTGAAAGCGTTTTCTCGTCCCCCTCTCGTCCCCTCTCGGCACCCTCCTCTCCACTCTCCACGCACCCCCGGCACCCTCGACTCCACCGGACCCCGCACCCGTCGCAGCGCATCTCCACCCACTTGCCTCCGCACTTCGCCGTACACCGCCGAATGTCAGGGAGTTCCACGTGAGCCAGAGCGCACTGTCCACAACTCCCGTGAAGACGGCGGGAGTCGCCGAGCGGCGACGTCCGACGCTTCGGCGGCGCGCGGCCGAGGCGGCCGAGAGGAGCTGGCGTCCGCTCGCCCTGCTGGTCGTCTGCTTCGGCGCCTGGTGGGCGATCGCCGCGACGGAGATGGTCGAGGCCTATCTCGTGCCCTCGCCCGGCGCGACCCTCGACGTCGTCCTCGACAAGCCCGACTACCTCTGGCAGCACAGCTGGGTCACCACCTACGAGACCCTGCTCGGCTTCGCCATCGCGGTGGCCGTCGGCATCGCCTCCGCCGTCCTGATGGTCGCCTCGACGACGGTCGAGAAGACCCTCTACCCCATCCTCCTGTTCGCCCAGGTCGTCCCGAAGATCGCCATCGCCCCCCTGTTCGTCGTCTGGCTCGGCTTCGGCATCGGCCCGAAGATCCTCATCGCCGTCCTGATCGCCTTCTTCCCCGTCGTCATCTCGATGGTGACCGGCCTCAAGGCCGTGGACCCCGAGATGCTGCAGCTCTCCGCCACCATGGGCGCGCGGCCCTGGCAGACCTTCCTCAAGATCCGGTTCCCGGCCTCGCTGCCGCACCTCTTCTCCGGTCTGAAGGTCGCCGTCACACTCGCCGTCACCGGCGCCGTCGTCGGCGAGTTCGTCGGCGCGAACGAGGGTCTCGGCTATGTGATCCTCCAGGCCAACGGCAACCTCGACACCCCGATGCTCTTCGCGGGGCTGCTCGTCATGTCGCTGATCGGCGTCGTCCTGTTCGTGCTCGTCGAGATCGCCGAGAAGCTGCTGCTGCCGTGGCACGCCAGCCGCAGGGACACGGCCGCCACCACGGCGTACTGACCCCTCCGTATCCCCCCATCGCACGCACCTCCTTCGCGCGCACCTCCTTCGCACGCACCTCTTCCGCACGCACCCGCCCCGCCCCCCC
>NZ_LIRJ01000109.1 GCF_001419745.1 Streptomyces silaceus
AGATGTGTATAAGAGCCCGGTCCGGGCCGGGCGACCCCTCCCACGCCGACCCGGCGCCCGGCCCGGACTTCGTGACGCCGGTCGACAACCTCTTCGTACGCAGCCACATGGGCGTCCCGGAGATCGACGCGGACACCTGGACGCTGACGGTGGAGGGCCTGGTCGAGCGGCCCCTGCGCCTGGACCTGCCCGCCGTCCTCGCGCTGCCCGCCGGACACCTGACCGCCGTCCACGAGTGCTTCGGCAGCCCGTTCCGGCCCGACGTGCCGACGCGCGCGGTGACCAACGTGGAGTGGACGGGCTTCCCGCTCGCCGCGCTCCTGGACCGCGCCGCCCCGCTGCCCGCCGCCCGGCACGTGGTCTTCGAGGGCGCCGACACCGGCTCCTTCCACGGCGAGGACGGACTCTCGTACGTCAAGGACCTCCCGCTGGAGACGGCGCACCGCGCGGTGTTCCTGGCCCACGGCATGAACGGCGCGCCGCTCAGGGCCCGGCACGGCCACCCGCTGCGCGCCGTGGTCCCCCGCATGTTCGGCACGAACTCGGTGAAGTGGCTGACGCGGATCGTGCTGACGGACGAGCGCCCGGAGCACCTGTTCACGACGACGTTCTACACACGGACGCCGCCCGGCGAGGACACCCCGCGCCCGGTGCGCGAGGTGGACGTCAACAGCAAGATCCTCTCGCCCGCCCCGGACGCCGAACTGCTGCCGGGGACCCTGACGTTCAGGGGACGGGCCTGGAGCGCCACGGAGGTCACCCGCGTGGAGCTCTCCGTCGACGGCGGCCCGTGGGAGCCCGCCACCCTCGACGCCCTCGGCGCCGAGCCGACCTGGCAGGGCTTCTCGCTGCGCCGCACGCTCCGGCCGGGCCCGCACACGGTCCGCTCACGGGCGACGGACACGGCCGGGCGCGTCCAGCCGCCGCCGGGGGCACGGAACTCGGTGCACGAGGTGTCCTTCTCGTGCCCTTCGCATGTCCTTCGCGGGTGAAGGCCCGCCGGTGGCCGGACCGAACGTCGACAGGACACGGGGAGAGAGATGAGCACGCGGCCTGACGCGGAAGACGGCACCGGCATCGACGAGAACCTCGTACGGTCCCTGCTCAAGGACCAGTACCCGCACCTGTCCGAACTGGACGTCCATTCGGCCGTCCGAGGCTGGGACAACGAGATGTGGCGGCTGGGCGCGGAGTCGGCCGTACGGATCCCCCGTACCGACCGCGCCCCCGAACTGCTCCGCAAGGAGCACCGCTGGCTGCCCGCCCTCGCCCCGGGGCTCCCGCTCCCCGTGCCGACCCCCCTCCACCTCGGTGAACCGACCGACCGCTTCCCGAAGCCTTGGACGGTGGCGAAGTGGGTGCCGGGCGAACCGGCCGACCGTACGCCCATCAGCCGGCCCGAGGACGCGGCGGACACCCTCGCCGCGTTCCTCCGCGCGCTCCACGCCCCCGCTCCGGCCGACGCCCCGGCCAGTGCGACGCGGGGCGTGCCCCTGGGCCTCCACGCCGCCGCGGTCGACGCGGGGCTGCGCGATCTCGCGGCGGAGGGCATCCCGCCGGAAGCCCGCGACGTGTGGCACGCGGCGCTCGCGGCGCCACGGTGGGAGGCGCCGCCGCGGTGGCTGCACGGCGACCTGCACCCCGCGAACGTCGTCGTCACGGACGGCACCCTCTCCGGCGTGCTCGACTTCGGCGAACTCTGCGCGGGCGACCCGGCGACCGACCTCGCGGCGGCCTGGCTGCTGCTGCCCGAGGGCGCGGCGGACCGCTTCTTCGCGGCGTACGGCCGCGTCGACGAGGCGACGGTCCTGCGCGCACGCGGCTGGGCGGTCTGCACCGGCCTCGGCCTGCTCTCGGTGGGCCGCAAGGGCGATCAGGGGCTGCCCGGCGGCAAGGTGACGTGGGGCCGCGCGGGCCGGGCGGCGCTGCGACGGGTGACCGCCCGCTAGCCGGGCCCCGCGTCGGCGGCCAGGGCCTCCGACCCAGCGAGGGCCTCCGCCGCGGCGAGGGCACGCACCGCCTCCTCCCGTACCTCAGGCGCGGCGTCGGCCCCGGTCCGCTCCCGGATCAGCGGCAGCGTCTCCGGGTGTGCGGGCCGGCCGAAGGCCAGGACGCGGAGCGCGGCGATGCGGACATCGGCGGACGGGTCGGCGACGGCCCGGTCTCGCGCGGTCTCGGCGGTGGCGTCGCCGGAGTCGACGACGGCCAGCCAGCGCAGCGCCGAGCGGCGGATCTTCGGCTCGGGGTCGAGGAGGGCGCGGTCGCGCAGCAGCTCGCGGGTGGCGGGGTCCGCGTCCCGCTGCGCCCCCAGGAGGCAGAGGGCGTGGCGGCGTACGCCCTCGTCCGGATCCGAGACGGCAAGACCGGCGATGGTCTCCCAGCCGCCGGCCGCGGAGTCGGGCAGGCAGCCGAGCGCTTCCAGGGCCGCGCGCCGGACCGAGGCGGCCGGGTCCTCGACGGCACGGGCGCGGAGGATCTCTCCCGCCTCGTCGCGGCCTGCCAGCAGCCGCGCCGCCACGAACCGGACGTCCTGATCCGGGTCGGTGACGGCGCGGTCCCCGACCAGCTGCCAGGTGACGGAGTCCTCGCCACGGAACCGGGCCAGCTGCTCCAGGGCCACCCCGCGGGTGACACCGTGCGGCGCTTCGACCGCCAGGTCCCGGGCCAGCTCCCAGGTGGACTCCTCGGTGCGGCACAGCTCCGTGAACAGGTGCAGGGCGGAGGCCCGGGCGGGGCCCTCGGGGTCGTCGAGGGCCCGATCGCGCAGCAGCTCCCGCGCGGCGGCGTCGTCCCCGAACCGGTCGTGCACGGTGGACAGCGCGAGCTAGCGCAGATCACCGCTCTCGTCGTGCAGCACGCAATCACGCAGCAGCTGCCACCCGGGGGCGCCCTCGTCCGGACGCGCGAGCCACTCCAGCAGAACGCTCTGGCGGACGTACTCGGACGGGTCGTGCCGCAGGCGGTCGCCTGCCAGCTCGCGGGCCCGGACGCCCCTGTGCCGACTGGCCATCAGGAAGTGCAGCGCCTGTGACCTCACGATGTCGGACGGGTCGGCGACGGCGCGGTCGTACAGCAGCTCGACGACGGTTCGCTGATATCCCCAGCCACGGTCCAGCAGGAACAGTGCGGCGCCCCGGACATGGCTCGCGGAATCCCGGACGGCCACGTCGGCGACCGCGTCGCGCGTGGCGGGGTCCGAGCCCCAGCACAGGGCCAGCGCCCGCAGAGCCGAGGAGCGCACGCCGGGTTCGGCGGCGGACCCCATCTCGGACCGGACCAGCCGCAGGGTCTCGTCGTCCGTACGCAGCCGGGCCAGCGCGCGCAACGCCGCGCCACGGACGCGCTGATGAGGGTCGGACGTCGCGCGGTCCCGCATCAGGGCGACCGTCGCGGTCTCGTCGTGCACCGGGGCGGAGACGAGCGCGGACAGCACGGCCTCGCGCACCCATTCGCTCCGGTCGGCGACCGCCCGTTCCCTCACCAGGTCGCGCGTGGCGGCCTCGTGCCACCGGCGCTCCACCAGGATCCGCAGGGCTTCCTTGCGGGTGTCGGCGGCCCGGTCGTCGACGGCGCGGCCACGGATCAGCTCCCACGTCGCGGCCTCGCCGTCCCACCGCCGGGCCAGTTGCCGCAGGGCCTCGCCCTGCACCTTCGGGGTGTGGCCGTGCACCGCCATGACCCGGAGGGGCGCGTCCCCCGCGTACAGCGCGCACGCGATGCGCACGGACAGCTCCGCGGCGCGCGCGTACTGCCCCCGCAGATGGAACCACCGCAGAAGACGCGGTCCGCCGCTCCAGTGCGGCGAGAAGGTGCCGAACGCCGCGATGGCGTCGCCGAGTTCGGGCAGCGTGTCACTGTCGGGCTCCACCCCCTCCAGCTCCGTGATCACCGCGTCGACGACCGCCCTGCTCTGCGCCGCCAGCGGCCCGACCCGCCGCACCTCCGCCAGCGCGCGGACGGCCAGCACGAGGAACCGTGTGCCGGACCAGGGGTTCCGGTGCCGGTGCAGGTCCAGCAGCCGGTCGACCGCCGCCGCGGCCTCCGGCTCGCCGATCTGCCCGGCCAGGAGCAGCAGCACCTCGTGCCAGGCCGGGTCGGCCGCGTGCCGCGCGAAGACCTCCTCGACGAACTCCCCCTGGTCCCACTCGCGGTGGCGCGTGTACCGCCGGTCGATGTCCTCCGCCGCCAGGTACTCCAGGAACGCCCGGTGCACGAATCCGTACACCCCGCTCCCGTAGTGGCTCAGGATGAAGTTCCGCTCCCGGAACTGCCGGACCATGGTCCGCGCCGCCGCCACGGCCTGGGCCGCCGGCAGCTCGTACTGCTCGCACAGGTACGCCTTGAACGTGGCGAGGAGTTCGTCCGAGTGGATGTGGTTGCCCGCGATGCCGCCCCGGCCGTCCTGCATGCGGCGGGCGACCAGGCGGAGCAGCTCGTGGCGGTCCTCGTCGCCGAGGTACGCGAGGGTCTCGGCGACGGCCGGTACCCGCAGGTGCTTGGCGTGCTCGTCCCAGTGGGCGACGAGCACGGCGACCGCGTGCCGGTAGACGCCCTGCCGGTCACGGGGCAGCTCCCTGCGGCGGCCGATGATGGCCAGGATGGTCAACAGCAGCGGATTGCCCGCGAGTTCGCGCACGGGACGCGAGTGGTCGACCGCCTCCCTGAGGCTGCGGCACAGCCGCTCGGCCCGCCCGGCGTCATGCGGGCACGCGGCCGCGTACCACTGGCGCGCGAAGCGGCCGATCTGCTCGACGCTCAGGTCCTGGATCATGTGGTGGGCGAAGTCGGCGCGCTCCAGGACACCGCGTTGGTAGCCGATGACCCGGGACGTCACGACCACCCGCACCCCGGCCGCCCGGTGACGGCTCGCGAAGTCGGCGACGCGGTGGGCGACCTGTTCGCGCGCGGCGGGGTCGAAGAGCTCGTCGAGGCCGTCGAAGAGGACCACCACCCGTCCCTCGGACAGGAGTTGATCCAGTACGGGCTTCGGTGGCGCCAGGCCCTTCGTCGTGTGGAGGTGGTCGAGGAAGTCCTCGAAGGTGCGGTTCCGCCAGGGTTCGGCGGCGTACTCGCGCAGCTCCACGACCAGCGGGACGCGGCCCGCCAGAGGGGCGAGCGGACCCGCGGGTACGGCGCCCGTGAGCGTCAGCGCCACATGGTGCGCCAGCGTCGACTTGCCCGCGCCCGGGTCGCCGAGCAGCACCGTCCGGTCCGCCGCGGGGTCGGCCAGGACGTCGAGGACCTCNNNNGTCGAGTTCGAGGCCCGGCGGCACCAGATCGGCGGGCCATTCCCCGGACTCCATGAGGCGGTTGACGAGGTCGCGGGGCAGCTCGACCGGCGGCGGGTCGGCCCGTACGAGGGGCGGTACGAAGACCGCGCTCAGCTCGACCGGCGGATGGTCACCCTCCTCCGTGGGGATCAGCACGTCCAGGTCGAGGCGGCCGTAGCACTCGCGGACGCGGACGGCGTACTGGGAGAGCGCGGCGTCGACGTCCTCGGGGGACACCGGTGCCGGGCCCCGCGGTGGCGGGGCCTGCTGCACGACGACCTGCTGCCCGACGTACGTGTGGGTCACGCNNCGTACGTCGACCCGCTGCCGCCGCGCCGGAGGAACGGCCCCTGTCTGCCCGCGTTCCCCCGGACTCACCGCGCCTCGGCCTCGCTTCCGTCGCCGAACGCGTTCCCGCGCACGTCCCCGCCGGAGGCCACGGCTCCCTCACCACGGGCGGAGACCGTGCCACCCGCCGGGCCGGAGCCGCCCGCCGGGCCCGGTCCGCCGGACGGCGACGGCTGCCCGCCGACCGC
>NZ_LIRJ01000011.1 GCF_001419745.1 Streptomyces silaceus
GACCTCGGCCCGCGCGCGGGCGAGCACGTCCGGGTGGCGCGACAGGTAGTGCAGGGCGAAGGACAGGGCGCCCGACGTCGTCTCGTGCCCGGCGACCAGGAACGTGATGACCTGGCGGCGGATGTTCTCCGGAGTGAGCCGCTCCCCGGTCTCGGGGTGCGCCACCTCCAGCATCCGGTCCAGCAGGTCCCCCTGGCCGCCCCGGCCGGACGCGGCGCGGCGGGCCGCGACGACCGCGTCCACCGTGCTGTTCAGGTACGCCATGTCCGCGTCGTTGCGCCGGGACGCGCCGCGCAGCATCAGCGGGGTGAGCAGCGGCGGCACCACGTTGCGCCGCTGGGCGAAGGAGAGCGTGCCGACCATCGCCGTCACGAACGGGTGCGGCGCGGACCGCTCGAAGGAGCCGAAGTCGTGCCCGAATCCGGTGCGGGCGATCGTCTCCAGGGTCAGCTTCGTCATGTCGCCCGGCACGTCCACCGGGCGCCCCGCGGCCTCACGGTCGTCCCAGCGCGTCGTCAACTGCCGTGCCACGTCCAGCATCAGGGGGTGGTAGCCCTCCATCGCGTCGCGGCTGAACCCCGGCGCGAGGATGTCGTGCGCGAGCTGCCAGTTGGGCTCGTGGTTGTACGCCGTGAAGAGACCGTCGCCCGCGACGGGGCGAAGGTTGGCCACTCCGAGGCCCACGTGCTTGGCGAACCGCGACTCGTCGGCGAGGTCGGCGGCGAGTTCGGCGCCCCACACGAAGACGAACTCCTTGCCGAACGCCTTGCGTCGGAAGATCGGCCCGAGGTCGTGCGCCATGCGCATCGAATCCTGCAGCGGTGTCCGGGCGTTGGCGCCCAGGATGTCGCCGAGCAGCGGGAGGCGGCGCGGCGGATGGGGGATGCGCTCCAGGTGGGGCCAGCCCAGCTCGGCGCTGCGGAACCCCTTGGGCTGCGGGGCGGGCGCGTCCCGCTCGCCGGAACCCTGTGCCGCCGCGGACCGCGTCGTCTGCGCCATGTGCCCATCTCCCTTGTCCGACGGGCCCGTTGGGCCTGTTGTACGTGGATTCAATAGGAGCTCCCAGTCTGGTGCCGCTATTGAATTCGCGTCAAGTAAGGTGCCTGCATGGCCGCGAACCCGCAGGAGCGCACGCGCCGCAGACTGAGCACCGAGGAGCGGCGCGAGCAGCTGCTTTCCGTCGGAGCGCGGCTGTTCGCGCAGAAGCCCTACGACGATGTGTGGATCGAGCGCGTCGCGGAGATCGCCGGAGTCTCGCGCGGTCTCCTGTACCACTACTTCCCGACCAAAAGGGATTTCTTCGCCGCTGTCGTGCACCGCGAGAGCGAGCGCATGCTGCGCCTTACGGCGGCCGAGCCGGGCCTTGCGGTGCGCGAGCAGATCACCGCCGGCCTCGACGCGTTCCTCGGCTACGTGGAGAGCCACGCGCAGGGCTTCCGCGCCTTCCACCGGGCGGAGGCGGCGGGCGACCCGCTGGTCCGCGAGGTCTACCGCAACGGCCTCGCGGCGCAGGAGCGGCAGATCCTCGCCGCGCTCGCCGCCGACCCCGGCGCGGCGGACATCACCCAGGACGTGCCGACGCTGCGGCTCGCCGTGCGGGGCTGGCTGGCGTTCATGGTGGCCGTCTGCCTGGAGTGGCTGGAGGAACCGGATCTGACGCGGACGCAGGTGCGGGACCTGTGCGCCAAGGCGCTGCTGGGCGCGATCACGCCCTGACGCGTCCTGACGTCACAGGCCGAGGGTCTCCCGCAGCCGGGCGGGGCTCGTGAAGAGATGGCCGTGTACGCCCGCGGCCTCGGCGGCCCGGATGTTGTCCTCGCGGTCGTCGACGAAGAGGACGCGGTCCGGCGCGGTGTCCAGCGCGTCCAGGCACCAGCGGTAGGCGCCGGGCTCCGGCTTGGCGTGCCCGATGCGGCAGGAGAAGGCGCACACCTCGAAGTGCTTGAGCCAGGCATGCCGCTCTTCGTGGCGGGCGGCCAGTTCCTCGGGAATGTTGGAGAGCAGCGCGACACGCCGTCCCGCGCCCGCCAGCTCCTCGACGAGCGCGACCATCGTCTCGTCGACGGCGCTCCAACTGGCGAGGTCGGCCTCGACGAGCCGCGCGATCCGGTCCTCGTCGAAGCGCGTGCCGAGCGCGTCGGCCACGCGCCGCCAGTACGCGGTTCCGGTCACGTCCCCGCGGTCGTACGGCCGACGCAGCCCCCAGTAGGCCTCCCAGAAGGCCGACTCGGGCACCTCGGCGGTCGCGGCCAGCCGGTCCTTGCCGTCCTGGGACTGGTGGCACGCGATGACGCCGAACATGTCGAAGAGCACGACGTCGTGGGCGGCGCCGAGGCCGTGGGGGCTGTCGTTCATGGGGTCACACCTTTCGTACGGTCACGCCCGCCGCGGCCAGCGCGTCGGTCTCCTCCTCCGGCGCCGCGCCGTCCGTGACGACGGCGTGCAGGGCGGTGGCGGGGGCGACGAAGGCCAGGGCGGTGCGGGAGAGCTTGGCTGCGCCCGCGACGGCGATCACGCGGCGCGCCGAGGCGATCGCGGCGCGCTTGACCTCGGCGTCGGCCAGGTCGTACGCGGTCAGGCCGTCCGTCGCGGTCAGTCCGCAGCAGCCGACGACCGCCGTGTCGAAGCGCAGGGCGGCGAGCGACGCCGTGGTCAGCGGGCCGGTCAGGGCCAGCTCGCCGGGGCGGGGCCGGCCGCCGGGCACCAGGAGCGTCACGTCCGGCGCGCCGGACAGCGCGTTCACCGCGTGCAGGGAGAGCGGCATCACGGTCACGCGGCGGTGGGCCAGGACGCGGGCGACCTCCAGGCAGGTCGTGCCGCTGTCGACGACCACGGACTCCCCGTCGGAGATCAGCCCGGCGACCTCGGCGGCGATGCGCCGCTTGGCCTCCGGGCCCTCCTGCGCGCGCAGGGCGAACGGCGGCTCCTCGCCGCGCAGCAGCAGGCTCCGCGCGCCCCCGCGGTACCGCTCGAGGACGCCCTGGGTGGCCAGGGTCTCCAGGTCGCGGCGGATGGTCATCTCGGAGGCGCCGGTGAGCCCGGCGAGCTCGGCGACGCCGATCCGTCCGGCCTCGCGCACGGCGTCGGTGATCTGCCTGAGTCGGTCTGTACTGGACACGCCCCACATCAAACATCATGAATGTTCGAAACGCAAACTACCGAACATCGATTCCGTTCGTTATGTTCGAAGTCATGGAGAGAACCCTGCGGGCCGGCCGACTGGCCACCTTCGCCTACTTCGTCCTGAACGGCTTCCTCATGGGCATGTGGATCGTCCACATCCCGGCCGTCGAGGACCGCGCCGGAATCAGCCACGCCGTGCTCGGCTGGCTGCTGTTGCTGCTCGGTGGCGGTGCCTTCGTCGGCATGCAGATCGTCGGTCCCCTCACCGACCGCCTCGGCGCCCGCACCGTCGTACCGGTCAGCGCCGCCCTGTGCAGCGGGGCCGTCGTCCTCCCGGGCCTCGCCGCCAACGTCTGGGCGCTGGGCGCGGCACTGCTGGTCCTCGGCTTCGGCAACGGCTGCCTCGACGTCAGCATGAACGCGCACGCCGTCCAGGTCGAACGCGGCTACGACCGGCCCGTCATGTCGGCCTTCCACGCGGCGTTCTCCATCGGCGGCGTCCTCGCCGCCCTGCTCGGCGCCCGCACGCTCAGCTGGGGCTGGAGCCCCGCGGCCACGCTCGGCGCGGTGGCGCTGCTCGGGCTCGCGGTCGCCGCGCTGTCGGCGCGCGCACTCCTGCGGTCCGAGAGGCCGAAGGTCTCGGGGGCCGCGGATCCGGCGACTCCGTCGCCCCGTACGACTCCCCGTCGGATCTGGATACTCGCCGCCCTCGCGTTCATGCTCATGCTCTGCGAAGGCGTCGCCAACGACTGGAGTGTGCTCCAGCTGCGCGACGTCCTGGACGCGCCCGCCGCCACCGCCGCCCTCGCCTACGGCGCCTTCGCCACGGCCATGACCGTCGGACGGCTGCTCGCCGACCGGGTGTCCGCGCGGTTCGGCCCGGTCGCCGTCCTGCGCCACGGCGCGAGCGTGGCCGCGGTGGGCCTCACGGTCGCGGCCCTGTCGCCCTGGATCCCGCTGGCCCTGATCGGCTGGACCGTGTTCGGCGCGGGCCTCTCCGGCTGCGTCCCGCAGCTCTTCAGCGCCGCCGGGCACGCGGACCAGGACGCGGCGGGCGCGAACGTCTCCCGCGTCGCGGGGCTCGGCTACCTCGGGATGCTCGCCGGACCCGCCGTCATCGGACCGCTGACCCACTTCATGCCGCTCAACCTCACCTTCTTCCTGCCCGTGGCCTTCTGCGTGATCGCGGCGGGCACGGCCGGCGTCCTGCGCGCCTCCCAGCCCGACTCGCGCACCGTCGAGCCCGCGACACGGCCGTGACAGCGCCGGGGCGGCACGACACGCCCGTCCGGCAGGAGCTCCCCGGTGTCGTCGAAGAGGATTGTGCCGTTGCACAACAGGCTCCAGCCCTGCTCGGGGTGGGCGGACAGGACGGCCGCGGCATCGCGGTCGGAGCTGTCGGCGGTCGGGCACGGCGGCTGATGGGAACACATGACGCACCTGCTTTCGATGAGGGTTCCGACAAGGCCTTCGCTCGGGCCCCGCGCGCGGATTCTTCGTACGCGTGCTCTGTACGAGTAGTGACCGTGCGGGGCACGCGAAGTCATCGCCCACGGCAACGATGACTTCTCGGCGCCGCCGGAGTCGGTTCAGTACGGACACACATCGAGTCCCGTGGAGGACGGCATGACTCTGGACCTCTTCGCCGGCATCCCCGTCACCGACTACGCCGCGGCGCTGCCCTGGTACGAGAAGTTCTTCGGCGGGCAGCCTTCGTTCCTGCCGAACGACATCGAGGCGGTCTGGGAGGTGGCGGAACATCGCTACGTCTACATCGTGCAGGACCCGAAACGGGCGGGAAGCGCCCTGGTGCTGTCGTTCGTCGACGACCTCGACGACCGGGTCGCCGACATCGCGCGGCGGGGCATCGAGCCGGCCGGGCACGAGACGTACGGCGGCGCGACCAAGGTGATCTACCGGGACGCGGACGGCAACGAGATCAGCCTCGGCGGCGGCTCAGGCTGACGCCCGCCTCCGCCGGCCGCAGGCTCACCGCGTGCAGGGCCAGCTGCATCTCGAACTGCGCCACAGGGTCGTGGAGCCGGTCCCCGAACGCCTCGTCCAGCTGACGCAGCCGGTAGCGGACCGTCTGCGGGTGGACGGCCAGGCGGTGCGCGACCTCGCTCGCGTTGTGGCCGCAGCGCAGCCAGCACAGCAGGGTCTCGGCGAGCCGTTCGCGCTGCGGGGAGCGCACGGCGTCCAGCGGCAGCAGGTGCCGCCGCACGAGCGCGTCGATCAGCGACTCGTCCTGGAACAGCAGCAGCGTCGCCAGATGGTCCGCGCAGCGCAGCAGGCCGCGTTCCGGCAGGATGCCGCGCCGGGACAGCTCCAGCGCGTCCTGGGCCCACCGCAGCGACCGCGCGCCCTCGTGCAGGGCGACGGTCGGGCCGACGACGGCGCGGAGCCCTTGCAGGGCTCCCGCGATGGCCCGCGCCCGCCCGGGCCCCTCCGGATCGGGGACGACCACGCGTCCCGGCCGCTCGTCGAAGCGGGCCAGGAACTCGGGCGGCACGATGGGCCGGACGTCCTCCGGCGCCGGCGCGTGGTCCGTGACGACGACCGCGACCTCGCTGGGCACCGGCCACTGGGCGGCCTGCGCGAGCCCGGCGATCGCCTCCGCCGACACCGGCGGGTCCGCGGTCAGCAGATCGATCAGGCGGGCGCGCCGCTGCTGCAACTCGCCCGCCGCGTGCAGCCGTGCCTCCGTGTAGCCGGCGGTCGTCGCCGCGGCCATCTCGTCGAGGTGCAGGAACAGCGCCTCCCCGAACGCCGCGAGCACCTGGCGGGGCAACAGCTCGGCGTCGACGAGGGCGTTGACGCGGCGCCAGGTCACCCGCGCCCCGAGCCGCAGCGCCGACTGGAACGAGTCGAGGCTGCGCCCCTCGTCGGCCTCGCCCCTGCCGATGTGCTGATACGTGGCCTTCACCGACTCCCAGTCGGTGTCCGGGTGCGCCATCCGCGCCACGAACCCCTTCAGGGCCTGCTCGACGCCCCGGTTCACGACGTGCATGTACGTGTCGTCCATCGGGCGGGCGTACTCGGGGATCTGGGTGCGGATGGCCTGGACGACCTCCTCGGTGATGTCGGCGAGGTAGGGCCGCACATGGTCGTGCAGGCCGGCCGGGAACGCACGGAACGCGGACTGCGGTTCCGCGGACGACGCCGGAGGGGCTGCCGCTGTCGCGCCTCGGGGGCGCGGCGCACCGTTCACCATGAAGTGCTCCCTCTGCGCGCGGGGACAAAGGTTCTGGGGTGCGGTGGTGCGGTGGTCTGGACGGGGCGGTGGGCTGACGGCCCGGGTGGTGCGGACGGCTGACGGTCTTGGCGGTGCGGTGAAGATATCGCCGTCCTCGCGCGGAGGCTCATCAGCGGCCGACAAGCCCGGGGCGGCCTGTTGTCACCGGGCTGACAAAGGCGCGGCCCGGCAAGGCGCGGCCCGGCAAAGGGCCGGTCCGACCAGGGCCCACCGGCACGGCCGTTTCGACCGGGCCCGGCCGACGGACCACACCCCCAGCGCCACCGACAACGCCACCCCGGCCGCGTAGACCGGCAGCCACAGTGTCGTGGTCGCCGACAGGCGGTCGGCCACGGCCTCATGACTCCGGGCCTCCCGCGCGGCCGTCAGCGCGACACCGTCGCGCGCGGCCAGGTCCGCCGGCCCCGCCTCGGCCCGGGTGCCCGCGGACGTGCCCAGCGCGGGGCACGCGGCACGGGTGTCTGGCCTCGGGAACAGCCACGCCCACCGCTGGAGCATCGGGACGGCGGCAGCCGGTAGAAGGCGAGGATCACCCCGAGCGGCGTCACGCCGATGTACGGGGCGAACCACTGCCAGGAGCCCTGCGCGAACGCGGCCGCCAGCACGGCGGCCAGGCCGATGCCGATGACGCCCGCCTGACCGGAGACGTCGGGACCCGCTCCGGTGGCTGCCGGGCCGGGGGGGCTTCTGGGG
>NZ_LIRJ01000110.1 GCF_001419745.1 Streptomyces silaceus
GCTGGGGGCGGGGGTGGTCTCGGGGATCTGTTTCGGTCTGTACACCGTGTGCGCCAAGAGGCTGGCCGCCGACTACCCCGGCGTACATCTGCCGGCGGTGTCCGCTCTCGCGCTGCTGCTCGGCGCTCTGCCGCTGGTGCCGTGGATGGTCACCGGCATCCACCTCCTCGGGCAGCCTGTCGCGCTGGGCCTCATCGCCTGGCTGGGGCTGGCCGCCACCGCGCTGCCGTACTGGCTGTTCTCCGTCGGCATCGCCTCCACCAGTGCGGCGGCGGTGGGCACGCTCTGCCTTGCCGAACCCCTCACGGCGTCCTTCCTGGGTGTCTTCGTCCTGCACGAGCACCTCACCACGACCGCCGTCCTGGGCAGCCTGCTCGTGCTGGGTGCCCTCGCCGCCGCCTGTCTGCCCGCGCCCCGGGCCCGGCCCACCGGCGCGCTGCTGGCCGGGCCGGCCACCCCACCGCCTCGCGCGCCTCAACCGTCTACCTCACCCGTCACTCACCCCGCCCAGGAGGTTCCGCAATGCCCGCACCCGAACTGACCACCGACGACATCCGCAGCGACCTGTCCACCCGGCACGCGAAGCTCAAGTGGGTGATCGTCATCGATGACGCCCTGCCCGCCGGGCGGCAGGCCAACGCCGCCGCCTGCATCGCGGCCGCCATGGGCCGGCAGCATCCCGCACTGCTGGGGGCAGATGCCGAGGACGCCGACGGGTTCCTCCACCCCGGACTGCCCTGGGCCGGCTGCTCCGTTCTGGCCGCCGATTCCGCGACGCTGCACGCCCTGCGCACCAAAGCGGCCGGCAAGGAAGACGTCCTCATCGTCGACATGCCCGACAACGCGCAGCGGGTAAGGGTCTACGACCACTACCTGGAGCACGTCGCCGGCGCCAAGGCCACCGACCTCGTCTACTGCGCGGTCAGCCTGCTCGGCCCGCGCAGCCGCATCGACAAACTCGTCGGGAAGCTGCCGCTGCTGCGCTGACCCCGCCCGCCGTTCTTGCCCCGGGGACGGGGCGGGGCAGTTGCGGCTCTGGCATGTGTTGCGCCTGGTCGGCCTCGCCCCGGCAGCCGAGCCGGGGTCTGTGCAGCCCGAGCGATCGCGGCGGCCGTGGCCGCCGCGGTGGCACCGCCCCGTACCCGACGCACCGCCACCCAGCGCCGGGGCGTTCTTCGCCTGCGGTTCCCCCCTTCCTCGTACTCGTACCGTGGGTGAGGAGCGCCGGGGGTGTGCGGCGAGTGGGCGCGACGCCTGTGCCGCACTGTCACTCCTGGCGCGCAGCCCGGGACGACGCTGGCCAGGGGCGCGGGGCCCCAAGCGGTGGCGTTCGTGTACGAACCCGGCCTGGTCGTACCCGGGGACCGGTGCTGACGCGACATCAGGTCGCCTGACCCGGCCGGCCTGCCGGCCTGTGCAGCGGGGCCGGCCTCCTGGGTGGCTCCTGCTCGGGCCGCCCCGGCTTCTTCTGCCCGGAGGCTTCTTCTGCCCGGAGGCTTCTTCTGCCCGGAGGCTTCTTCTGCCCGGACCGGCCCCGGTCCGGGCCTCTGGCCGAGCGCTCCCCCCTGCGCGCAGGACGCAAGGACTGTCCGCCGGGGCCTTTGCGACCTGTGTGCCGGGCGCCCTGACGATGCCGGTCGGGCGCCCGGCCCGAACGGAATCGGAGCGGAGCGGAGCGGGGCCAGGGGGCGTCAGCGGCCGCAGACCGGGCCCCGATCCAGGCCGGCTCCTCAGCGCAGTGCGCTCCGTGCGTGTTGCGCGCCTCGGTGAGTCCGCGCAGGTTCGCGCGCACGTTCCGGACACCGGTTGAAAGGTTAAAGGAACAAGCTCAGTGAGTCGTCCATGCCTCCGGAGGGAGGAAGCTCACCGGCGCGTCCATGGCATCGGCGGGGAGGAACACCGGCCGCGTCAGCAGCCGGTCCCCCGCCCGCTGGACGCAGATCACCACGCCCAGGCTCCGTGATCCGGGTTCACCGAGATTCACGTAGAACAGCTCGGAGAAGGGCTCGCGGGTCTCGGAACGGCCGACGATCCACTGCTCGAGCTCCGAGGGCACCCGGCCGACCAACGCGGTGCCGTCCGCGACGACTTGAGGCCCCTTCAAGGCGTCGACCGCTATCCCCCGCAGCCGCTCCTCCAGGCCGTAGTAGAACATCAGCCCCAGCCCCCAGCACTCCCCCTTGACCGTGCCGTACCGGCCCCGCGACAGTGCCGCACGCGTGCAGTGCTGGGGGTTGCGCGCGATGCCGCCCAGCGCAGCGGTGACCTCCTCGGGCCGCATCCCGAAACGCAGCGGCCCCACGCTCTCGAACGGTTCCAGCAACCACCGCCGCCGCCCGCTGTCCGGAAGCACATCCCACACACCCCACCGGTCGAACATTCACTCAACCCTTCATCCACGATCCCGGCCCCACCATCTGGCCTTCCGTACCCCGCCCCCGTGGCAGCAGGGCCGGGCCTGCTGTGGGGAGCGGAGCTGTGCCGCTCACAGCACGGGCATCCTGCAGAACGCCACTCCCCTCTGCCCCGCGGTCCGGGTGCCGCATGCGGCTTGGTCGCGGGGCAGGCGCACGGTCTGCTACGCGTGCTCGGAGGCCTGACGGCGGCGGCGCGTACCCGCGACCAGTACCGCTCCCAGGACAACAGCGGTGCCACTGGCGCCCAGCGTCCAACGGGTCGCGGCATCGGAGCCGGTCCGCGCCAACGCGCCCTCCGGCCCGGAATCGTGCTGCCTGCCGTCCACGAAGCCGGTGTCCGTCACCGTCCGGTTGTCACCGTCCGCCCTGGCAGCCCCCTGGCCAGGCACGGGAGCCCAGCTGCCCTTCCCGCCGCGGTCCGGCTCCTCACCGTTCCCGGCGGGTACGCCGCCACCGCCACCGGCACCGGCACCAGCGCTCTCGTGGCCCTTCTCCGGACCACTGCCACCGGGCTGCTGGCCACCGCCGGGCTGCCCGCCGTTGCCGGGCCGTTGCCCGTTCCCGGGCTGCCCGCCGTCCCCCGGCTTCTCCCCCTCACCGGGCTTCTCGCCGGCCCCGGGCTCTTCCTCCTCGCCGGGCTCACCGGGCTTCTCCCCCTCGCCCGGCTTCTCGCCCTCCTCGGACGGTGCGACGATCTTTGACTGCACCCAGTAGGACCCGTCCGACTGGACATCGTCTTCATTGTTGTCGTAGATGAGCGGGTTGATGAAGAAGTCGATGAGCGGGGCGTCCGCTCCTGCGCGGATGCGAACGGGGACGATCGTCCGGCCAGCCGGAATCGTGAACTTCGCCAGCAGGCCGAGGTCCTTGTCGTCCTGCTCGGGCCGGCTCAGGAGTCTCGCGTCACGCCATGCGCCGTCGATCTCGACCTGCACCCACACGACCTGCCCGCCCCCGAAGAAATCGAAGGAGTTGAGGGACATGTCGAGCCCCCAGTCCTCCAAGTCGTCGTGGGCGTTGTCGATGACGACAAAGAAGTCGGCCCAGTCGCCGCCCGCCACGATCGCATCCGGTACGCCCTCCAGCCTGACGTCCGGGACCACGTCGGCGCCGGCCTGCGCGCTGTGCGGAGCAGGGGCTGCCGTGGGAGACGCCGCCTCGGGAACCGCCGGAGCCTCCGCCGTCTCCGCAGCCTTGGGCGCGGTCGTCTCCAGGGCCTCGGGTGCCGCCGCGTCAGGAGCCTTGGGCGCCGCCGTCTCCGGAGCCCCGGAGGCCGTCGCGTTCGGAGCGGGCCGCGCCTCCTCGGCCGTCGGGACGGTCCCGTCGTTCGCCGAGTCGCCCTCCTCCTCTTCCGTCTCCCCCTCTTCTTCCGCGCTGCGGTCAGGAACCGTCACCGTCGTGTCGAGGGCGTCGTCCGCCATCGCGGGCGAGGCCCCGAGCATCGGCGGAGCCATCGCGACGGCGGTGGCGATCGCGGCCATGTACTTCAGTTTCACTACGTCATCCCTACATGCGGAGCGGTACGGCGCTGCTGGACCCAGCCTCCGGGCCAGCGGCACACCGAAGTAGAGGTTTCCGGCTTATCAGCCCATAAGCCCTATCTATGGCTCTCTCGGGGGACGGCCCTGCCCGGCCTCGCGCATCACCTTCGATACGGGTCCGCTGCCCGGCGCGGTGCCGCACCGCGCCGGCCCAGGCGTCGCGGGGTCCGTCGGTGCCGGCCGCGGCGGACCCGGGCGTCACCAGCCCCGGCACGGTCGCCGCCAGACCCGGCACACCCTGCGCGCCGACGAACGCGCCGTCCATCTCCGACATGGGCCTCGCGACCGCCCCTCACCGGGCACGTGCCTGCCTGCGCGGACGCACTCGGTCCGTGCTGCTCCTCGCCTCAGGTGGCCCGAGAGGCAACGGGGCGGGAAGCCTGAAACGCCAGCCCAGCCGGCCCCGCCAGTCATCAGGTCGACGGGGCCGGCGGCGGGCGGTGGTAGTCGGTGGCGGCCCCGTCGACCTGATGAC
>NZ_LIRJ01000111.1 GCF_001419745.1 Streptomyces silaceus
CGCCCGCCCGGTCACCCCCTACGGGGCCACCAAGCTGGCCGGCACCCTCACCGTGCTCCAGGCGAGGCTCGACGCGATCGTGCTGCGGGTCACCGACCCGGTGGGGCCGGGCGCCTCCTTGGCGGGCCTGCCGGGCAGGCTGACCGTCGAACTGAGCCGGGCGGTCGGCCGGACCCCGCACGGCACGGTCAGGACCGGCGACCTGTCCGCGCACCGCGACTTCGTCGACGTACGCGATGTCGCGCAGGCCGTGGCACTCGCCCTCTGCCTGCCGGGGCGGCTGCCGCGCCTGCTCAACATCGGCAGCGGCCGTGCCGTGCCGATCCGTGACCTGGTGCACAGCCTGATCGCCGAGGCGGGCTTCGGCGGGCGCGTCGAGGAGGCGTCCGGCAGGGGCGGCCGGTCCGCGGCGGCGCCCTGGCAGTGCGCCGACATCAAGGCGGCCCGGTGGGAGCTGGGCTGGCAGCCGCGGTTCACCCTGCGGGAGTCGCTGGCCGCGCTCTGGGCCTCGGACGGCGACCCGCGTCCGGCCCGGTCCACCGGGGAGCGGCGCTGACGCTCCCGCCGCCCCGGCCCGGCGCCCCCGGGCGCGCCGACGGACAAGAACCGGACGCGGACGCGGGGTCCGGACCCCGCTGAGAACGGTCGGCGGCGGCCGACGCCCACGAAAAAGGGTCCCTGTCCGGTCGGACAGGGACCCTTTTCGGTCATCTTTCAGACGGCGGTGCGCGTGTGCACGTACTCGACGAGGCGGGTCAGCGCCTCGGGGTCCGTGCTCGGCAGGACGCCGTGGCCGAGGTTGAAGATGTGGCCCTCCAGCCCCTTCGCCGCGGCGAGCACCTCGTCCGTCTTGGCCTCGACGGCCTCGGGGGTGGAGAAGAGGACGGCCGGGTCGAGGTTGCCCTGCAGCGCCTTGCCGGGGCCGACGCGGCGCACGGCCTCGTCCAGCGGCACGCGCCAGTCGACGCCCACGACGTCGGCGCCGGCCTCGCCCATCAGCCCGAGCAGCTCACCGGTGCCCACGCCGAAGTGGATGCGGGGCACGCCGTACGGGGCGACGGCGTCGAAGACCTTCGTCGACGCGGGCATCACGCGGCTGCGGTAGTCGGCGGGCGACAGGGCGCCCACCCACGAGTCGAAGAGCTGCACGGCGCTGGCGCCCGCCTCGATCTGCACCTTGAGGAAGGCGCCGGTGATCTCAGCGAGACGGTCGAGCAGGTCGGCCCAGAGCTGCGGGTCGCCGTACATGAGCGCCTTGGTGTGCTCGTGGTTGCGGCTCGGGCCGCCCTCCACGAGGTAGCTCGCGAGGGTGAACGGCGCACCGGCGAACCCGATGAGCGGCGTCGACCCGAGCTCGGCGGTCAGCATGCCGATCGCCTCGGTGACGTAGTGGACGTCGTCCGGGGTGAGGTCCCGCAGCTGCGCGAGGTCGGCGCGCGAGCGGATGGGGTTCTCGACGACGGGCCCGACGCCCGGCTTGATGTCGAGGTCGATCCCGATGGCCTTGAGCGGTACGACGATGTCGCTGAAGTAGATGGCCGCGTCGACCTTGTGACGGCGCACCGGCTGCAGCGTGATCTCGGTGACGAGGTCGGGGCGCATGCAGGACTCCAGCATGGCCGTGCCCTCGCGGACCTTGCGGTACTCGGGCAGTGAGCGCCCCGCCTGGCGCATGAACCAGACAGGCGTGTGCGGCACGGGCTCGCGCCTGCAGGCCTTCATGAAGGCGGAGTCGTACGTCGCTGCGTTCTGCCGGCCCTCGGGGCCACGGCTGTCATTGGCACTCACGCGGAAAGTCTCGCACGTTGACCGGGGACCCCCTCACGGGTGTCTCTCCCTGCGCGAAGGCGCCGTTCCCCTTAACCTTCCCCGCATGGCTGCGGCTCAGGGACAACGGTCGGACGGCGCTGGCGAGATGGAGAGTTCGGAGGGAATGGTGGCGGATTCGGCTCCGCTGCCCTTCCGCGCGGCGGTCGACGCGCTACGGGGGGCACGGCTGCGGCCGGAGATCGAGATCGATCCGACGCGGCCGCCGCAGCGGCTGGCGCCGTACGCGTACGCGTTGGAGGCGGCGGTCGTCGAGAACGACGAGGACCTCGCGGACGGACGGCTCGTGCTGCTGCACGACCCGTCCGGGCACGACGCGTGGCAGGGCACCTTCCGGCTCGTCACGCTCGTACGCGCGGAGCTGGAGCCGGAGATGGCGGCGGATCCGCTGCTGCCGGAGGTGTGCTGGTCGTGGCTGACCGGGGCGCTGCGGGCGCGGGGCCTGTCGGCGGGCGAGGCGAGCGGCACGGTGACACGTGCGGGGTCGCACTACTTCGGGGGCCTCTCCGAGCGGCCGCCCGCGTCCCAGATCGAGATCCGGGCGTCGTGGACCCCGCGGGAGGGGTCCGGCGGGGTGCCGGACGCGGGGGCGCATCTGGCGGCGTGGTGCGATCTGCTCTGCCAGATCGCGGGGCTGCCGCCGGCGGGTCCCGGGGACGGTTCCGTGGTGTCGCTGCCGCAGCGGCGGGGGCCGCTCTCCCCTTGAGGTCCGCGCTGTACCCCCGGGTTTCCTCCCGGGGTTTCTCCTCGGAGTGCGGGCTGTCGCCCGGTGGGGCCGTCGCGGCTGCGGCGGCCCCACTCTTTTGAGGGACGGCGGGGTCACCCGGAAGGGCCCGCGTTCGGTTCGACCTTCGGATGATCGAGCAAGTGTCCGAATTGCCCGGATTCTTGCTCATCAAATCGTGATCATTCTCTAAAGGCGGGCGGGTTTGCTGCCGAAGAGGTTTGTGACCTTGAAAAGCACGGTTCGTCCCGGCTTCATCCCCGAGCCGGTCCCGTCCCCCCACCCCAGGAGGCCTGGTGTCCGTTCTCCTCGAGCAGCCCGCAAGCCTGGTCGCCTACCGCCCGAACAAGCCGACCGCCATGGTCGTCGTGGCCGACCCCCGCGTCCGTTCCACCGTCACCCGCCACCTGTGGGCGCTCGGTGTACGCGACGTCATCGAGGCCTCGTCCATCGCGGAGGCTCGTCCCCGCATCGGCAACCCCCGGGACATCTGCGTCGCAGACGTCCACCTCCCCGACGGCTCCGGCCTGACGCTCCTCTCCGAGACCCGTGCCGCGGGCTGGCCCAACGGCCTCGCCCTCTCCGCCGCCGACGACATCGGTGCCGTCCGCAACGCCCTCGCGGGCGGTGTGAAGGGTTACGTCGTCACCGGCACCCGTACGAACATCGGACTCCCCACCCGCCCCGGCGCCGCTCCGATCGGCTCGGCCGCCGCCCGAATGCACCGCCGCCCTCCGGGCACCCCGAGCCACCCCGGCGGCTACCGCGAGCTGTCCGGACGTGAGGTCGAGGTGCTCCGCCTGGTCGCGGAGGGCCAGTCCAACAAGGCCATCGGCGTCTCGATGGGCCTGTCCGCGCTGACCGTGAAGAGCCACCTCGCCCGCATCGCGCGCAAGCTCGGCACGGGCGACCGGGCCGGAATGGTGGCGGTCGCCCTGCGCACCGGAATCATCCACTGACTGATTTACACCCCTCTCGCGCCCGTCGACGGAACGTTCCGTCGACGGGCGCCGTGCATACACAGATACCCTTGACAGGTGACCGACGCCCAAGAGACCGCAGCAGACAGCTCACTGCGAACCACCGGAGGCGGCCCTCCGGACGACGTCGAAACGGCGCCGATCCCCTTGCTCGAGCCGCGTGACGGCGTGCCGCCGGTGATCGCCGACGAGGAGACCCTCGCCGCGACGATCGCCGCGTTCGCCGCCGGAACCGGCCCCGTCGCCGTCGACGCCGAACGCGCGTCCGGCTACCGGTACGGCCAGCGCGCCTATCTCGTACAGCTCCGCCGCGAGGGCGCGGGCACCGCGCTCATCGACCCCGTCGCCTGCCCCGACCTCTCCGGGCTCGGCGAGGCCATCGGCGGGACCGAGTGGGTGCTGCACGCCGCCACCCAGGACCTGCCGTGCCTGCGGGAGATAGGCATGGTGCCCTCCCGCATCTTCGACACGGAACTGGCGGGCCGGCTCGCCGGGTTCCCCCGGGTGGGGCTCGGCGCGATGGTCGAGAGCGTCCTCGGCTTCGTCCTGGAGAAGGGGCACTCCGCCGTCGACTGGTCGACGCGCCCCCTGCCCGACCCCTGGCTGCGGTATGCGGCGCTGGACGTCGAGCTCCTCGTCGACCTGCGCGACGCCCTGGAGAAGGAGCTCGACCGGCAGGGCAAGCTGGAGTGGGCCCGCGAGGAGTTCGACGCCATCGCCTCCGCGCCGCCCGCCCCGCCCCGCAAGGACCCCTGGCGCCGGACGTCCGGCATGCACAAGGTGCGGCGGCGCCGGCAGATGGCGGCCGTGCGGGAGCTGTGGACCGCGCGCGACCGGGTCGCGCAGCGGCGTGACGTGTCGCCGGGCAAGGTGCTGAGCGACGGCGCGATCGTCGAGGCGGCGCTCGCCCTGCCGCCGAACGTCCACGCGCTCGCGGGCCTCACCGGTTTCGGGCACCGCATGGGGCGGCGTCAGCTGGAGCAGTGGCAGGCCGCGGTGGACCGCGCGAAGGCGCTGCCCGACTCGGAGCTCCCGCAGCCGGGGCAGGCGGTGAGCGGGCCTCCGCCGCCGCGGTCCTGGGCGGACCGGGACCCCGCCGCGGCGGCCCGGCTGTCCGCCGCGCGGGCGGCGGTCTCGGCGCTGGCCGAGCAGCTGCACATGCCGCAGGAGAACCTGATCACTCCGGACACGGTCCGGCGGGTCTGCTGGGAGCCGCCGGCCCGGGTGGACGCGGAGTCGGTCGCCGCCGCGCTGGCCGGGCACGGCGCCCGGCAGTGGCAGATCTCCCAGGTGACGCCGGTCCTGGTGGAGGCACTCGCCTGACCTCGGGCCGCCGTCCCCTTTCCCGCCTGTCTCTTCTACCCATCT